>JABDEK010000031.1 GCA_013287135.1 Acidobacteriota bacterium
AGAGATGGTCAGATTGGTCGCTTTCTCGAAGTCCAACTCGCCTGTGCTGCTGATGGTCAAAGTTCCGGAACCAGGCGTGTCGGTGAAAGTTTGACCGGAGCCCAGCACCAATACTCCTTCAATGCTCCCGAGCTTGGCGAACGCGTTGGCTGTGCCTGCCTTCATGGTTCCGAAATCTTGAATCAGCGAGCCTTGCACCACATCGGTGATGCCATTGGGCTGGCTGGTCAAGTTCAGCGTGGCGCCCGGATCGATCGTCAAATTGCCTGAGTTGGCCAACGTGGCGACGTTCATCACGTCAGCCGTATCATTAAATTCGCCAATAACCGTGGTGGCGCCCACGTTGTTCGTAAACATTCCGTCTACGGTTATCGTGTTCGTCGCGGTAACATCATTTTGAACGTTGGTATAGAGCTGCCCCGAATTCGTAAGACTACCGGTCACGACGAGTTTGGAGCCTTTGTCCAAGTCAAGGTAATTTGAAGTGGTCATGGAGCCGTTAACGGTGAGCGTGTTGCCATTGTAAAGCTCAATGTCCCCGCCATTGGTGACGCCAGTAGTCGTGAGCGTGGTACCGCTGTCAGTCGAAAGCACGGATCCTGAATCGAGCGTTAGCGTATCAATGGTAGGACTGATATCCAGCGTAATGTTCACCGCAGGGGAACTGAGCAGGCTCACGTTGTAGTTGTTGCCGGCGTTCCCGTTGTTGGGAACGAGGCCAAGGCTCCAATTCGCGGCGTTACTCCAATTTCCGCTGCCTGCGCCGTTATCTTGAACCTGGCCAAAGGAAGCCCCCGCAATTAGAAGAACGGCCAGGCACACAAACACCGCGCGGCATACTAAAGTCTTCATCGAATCTCCCCCGTTTACGCATCTCGTCCGAAGTACATGGGCATTTTTTGTTCCAAACTAAATTTCACCGCCGAAACAATAACTCGTTCAAGGTTCGCGCTTTCGCCGGGCCTTCGATTTTCAACGGAACACAATTGTGTAAGTGTTTGCATAGTAATGAGAAACAATGTGTGGAAATCTGACGGAGGAGGGGGAGCGTGAGATCGAAAGGCCGGAGTGAATCGTCAATTTGCCGCGATGAAGTTGGCTGGGCGTGTGTGAACACACTTAGAACCTCTTTGTTACTTTGCTAATTTCACTCGTGTGAATAACTTTGCGAGTGATTGGCGGGTTCGCCCAGGAAGGACCGGCCACTACATTTCAAATCTAATCACAAATCTCGCGACTTGTGATTACAGCTTTGTAAATTCTAGTGCTCAGCTTGCGCGATCAATTGAGCCACTTTGGAATCTTTACCCACCGGCTCAACGAAAATAATCGCGGTCGGAGTCAGGTACATCCGATCGGGCGCGTGCAATTCCTTGCCGCGCTTCACCAGCACGTTTTTCGTTTCTTTGGTGCTGGGATCGGTCTGGCTGACGATGTAAAAGACATCAGTTAAGACCGGACGATGGCTGCCGTAATCGTTCAAATGTCCGAAATAGACGGAGCCGTTTGCCAACAGCACCGCTTGATAAGGAGTATCGAACTTGACGGATTCTTCGTGCCTGAAACATCCCGCGAGCGAGAAGACTAAAACGGTGGTTACGGCGATTAGTATTGAACGAACAGAGAGAGTGCGCAGCTTCTTCATTGTTGGAAATTCCTCGATGTGAAATCCATCCCGTTGACCGCAGCGGAAGAATCCCGCTAAGGACGTGCAGAGTACCATTCTGGCCGCTCTCAAGGCAAGGCCTCGATGGCCAGACCCAAACAAAGGTTCCCTTCCTTAATGATCTTTCTGAACACCTTATTGACGGGTTAGCTCACCATTACACGCCAGAGGTCCTCACCAGAGAACTTTAGATGCATGGCCCGCTCGTTGACAATATCGTCGAAACGAATCCACTCCGGGCTGTTCTCTTCATCCTGCAAAATAAAGATGCCGTCCTCGCCGGGCTCAAGTACGACGAGGCCGTCGGCCATCAGCTTTCCTTTTCGCAAGACGATTCGAGAGCTGCCGATCCAAGGACTCTCGTTACGATAATGGCCAACGTATCTTTCCCACTCTTTCGGATAGGTAAAAGTTTTTGGCCCCGTATACTTTGAGTTCGTAAACCACTGGCCGCCACATGCCGCCTCCACCACCGAACTGTGGGGATCCTTCGAGTCTGCACGGCCAAAGACCAGCATGAAATGCTGGAAATCCGGATGTGGGGCGATAAACATATCGCCATGCGCGCTTTCAAGCGCAACGCGCGCGCCTTGATAAATCAAGAAAAGATTATCGCCGGTGGCCACGACTTCGAAGCTAGGTCCTTCAGAGCTTTCATACTTCCCTAGATAGTCGGACGCATTTTTTACTGAGACCGGAGAATCCGTTGTGGGCATCGGTGGGAAAGATTTGGCGGAGCGGTGCGCGCGCATAAGCTGAATGGCATATTGAGCGACTGGATTTGGCCGATATCCTTGCATCGCATTGATTGAGGCGAAGGTTCCGACGCCTTCGTCGATATCAACATGGAGTGCAGATGCGAAAGACACCATGCCGCCAGTGTGGCGCAGAATTTTGTGACCATCGAGCGTGTCCACGGCAATGCCGTAACCGTAGCTAGCGCTGGGACCGAACTCGTCTGCCGGGATATGCGGATGCGAGAAAAGATCGAAGCTATCCTTCGAGAGTATTGAACCTTTTGGCCCGCGACCAAAATTGGCGATCATTTGAATATAAAGTCCCATGTCGTGGGGAGTGGAAGCGATGCAGCCCGCGCCGTCAGTCACAACGATAGCGGGCGCCTCCGCTAGCCGCCCATGACGCGGATATGGGCGATCGTTTTGAAAGATCATGTAGTTTTTGGCAAGTTTTTCGCGAATGTCGAGTGAAATGAATGGTTCAGTCTGGGTCATGCCCAGAGGATTGAAGATGCGCCGGCGAAAACTTTCTGCCAGCGGCTGACCATCCAAGGTCCACACCAAGTGTCCGAGGGCTACGTAACCGGTGTTGCAATAGTGGAAATGGCTTCCGGGGGCGTAGGCCGCGCGATGTTTCGCGGCTGGATCCGATAGAAAGAGCGGACCATCGCCAGGTAATCCAGAAGTGTGGGTAAGAAGGTGATGCGTGTTGATAGGTGAGAACTTGGATTCCATACGAAACCACGGAAGATACTCCGCGATTGGTTTTTGTAAGTCGAGCTTCCCTTCCTGATGAAGTTGCAACAGGCAGTTGGCTACGAAAGATTTGCTGATCGAGCCGATTTCGAAAAGGTCCTGCGGTTTGATGGCTACGTGCGACTCCGTGTCTCCAAAACCGTAGGTCGCAACGCGCTGCACGCCATCGCGATCGGCCATGACCAGAGTCATCCCCGGTGCATTCATCGCCCGCATGTATTGTTCGATGAAAGTATCTAAGCCTTTGAAGCACTCAACATACTGGCTCTTGGCTTCTTGCGGTTGCAATTCCAGGACAAAAAAGCGAGTCGCAACGGCCCCGGCAAGGGCCTGTCCACTCAGATTCAGAAAATTGCGACGCGTTACGAGAAAAGGCATTTTGCTGTCCTCCCGAAATTTAGAATTGAGTGGGGACTATAACATTCCGGCCTTCGCGTTCAGCAAAGCTGAACTGGACATTTCCTAGCATATTATCCTTCCAAGTTCTGTTGATATGTTCCATTTGTTTCACATCTGAAGCCGGCGGGGATAATAACGTAAAACAGCTTGACAAATCTACATTGTGTGACTAGATTTCACGCCATACGGGGCAGTAATAACATTGTGAAACACACATTTCATTTGTGAACTTGGGCGTATAACACGTGGCACATTTCTCGCGTTTCCATTCAAGTATGGGAGAACATCTCAATGAGAATCGAAGAGAAGCGATCTTCCCCACGCACCAGCGCCGCTAGCCTCAACAGATACCTCCGGTACGTCTATGGACTGCTAGCAGTGTGCGCCATGCTTATGACCGTTCCGGTTGCAACTGCGCAAACAGCGGATACGGGCGCGCTTACCGGCACGATCACCGATCCCAGTGGCGGCGCGGTTCCGGATGCTGCGATCAAGGTCGTAAACGAGGCGACCGGTGACACCCACGAGCTTGCTTCGCAATCGAACGGCATTTATTTGGCGCCGTTGTTGTTGCCGGGAAGTTATCGAATGGAAGTCTCAAAGACCGGTTTCAAAACTGCGGTGCTTAATGGAATCGCTGTGTCAGTCACCGAGACGGGAACAACCAATGTCCGGCTACAAGTTGGGGAAATGACCCAGAGTGTGACGGTTAATGCCCAGCCGGACATTCTGCAGACCAACAGTCCGGCATTGGGCCACGTAACTGACGAGAGGACAGTCGGGAACCTGCCGCTAGTTACACGCAACTACACCCAAATTTTGGGCCTCTCTCCGGGAGTGTCTTCAGATGTGAATAATGCCGCGCAGCTAGGGTCGGGAACTGCCCTCTTTTCGTCTCATGGCGAGGTGCAAACTGACAACAATTTTCAGATGAATGGATTGGGAGCGAATGACCTGTTTAGTGGTGCGCTGCAGGTTCCCATACCGAATCCGGATACGATTCAAGAATTCAAGGTGCAGACGGGCCAGTATGACGCGGCGTTCGGCAGAAATGCCGGCGCCAACGTCAATGTAGTCACCAAGGGTGGCGGAAATCAATTCCATGGCACCGCTTTCGAATTCTTTCGGAATGAGGATTTGAACGCAAACGATTACTTCTTGAACCAAGCGGGCTTGCCTCGGGGCGTCCTGAAGCAAAATCAATTTGGGGGCACCATAGGCGGACCCGTTGTGAAGGATAAATTATTCTTTTTTGGTTCGTATCAGGGGACTAGACAGCGGAACGGCCTGGATATGACGTGCCTTGGGAGTTTCTTTACTCCCACAGAGATTACATCCAGTGCTACGAGTCGTACGGCGATGGCGTTGGGCGCGGCTTTTGCGGGACAACCCGGCGTGCTAGGTCCCGGAGTATTGCCCGACGGTTCGAACATTAGCCCTCAAGCGATAGCGCTGCTTAACGCGACATTACCCGGGGGCGGATTCTTGATTCCTGCGCCGCAGAATGATGCGGATGGAAGCTCAAGCGTCAGCACAGCTTGCCCCTTCTCCGAAAATCAGTTTATGACGAACGGGGATTATGTACAGTCGGACAAAAGCAAGTGGTCAGCCCGCTTCTTCTGGGCGGACAATAATCTCGCTAATAATTTCACCACCAATGCGGGCACGGGAGGCGGAAACGTACCCGGTTTTCCCACGGCGGTTGTTAACCAGTATCGTTTCGCGAGCCTATCCAACTCATACGTTATCTCTTCAAACTTGGTGAATCAGATTGTGGTCGGGTATGGCCGGACGGTGCTTTTGGAAGGAGCGCAACAGCCCACGGTCACCGTGCCCGGTGGAACTGCCGCGCCTTTGACTTTGAGTGCCCTCGGAATAAGCGCGCCGCCGAATGATGATGTACATCCGTCCATTGCCGTTTTGGGCGGATTCGCTATTGGAGGGAATGGACAGGGGTTCAATCTTTATCAAAACAATTATAGCTTCCAGGATTCCGTTTCTTACGTTCACGGCCGCCAGACGTTTCATTTTGGAGGCGGTCTCTCCAAGCAGCAAATGAACTTCACGAACTTCACTTTTCCAGGCCTGATTGTTTTCGCCAGCATGTCAGACTTTTTGACAGGCAATCCGTACCTGCTGGCGGATCTGCAAGGTCTCGTCAATCGCGGCTGGAGAGCAACGAATGGCAACCTGTATGCCCAAGACGATATTCAAGTCACTCCGCGGCTAACAATTAATCTGGGGGTACGATACGACCGCGAATGTGATATCGGTGATTCCCTCGGACGGTCTTCCAACATAAACCCGAATCTCCTGAACCCGAATCCTCCGGCTGGGGGTACTTTGCAGGGCGTCGTGGTTGGATCGAATTATAAAGGCGCTCTGCCTCCGGGAGTTACCCGTGCTGCCAACTCGGCCGCTATCAACGGAGATGGGCAAAACAATTTTGGGCCCCGGCTGGGTTATGCCTACAAGCTCCCGTGGACAGACCGTTTTGTCCTCCGAGGTGGCTACGGAATGTACTTCGCGCGATCGACCGGACAATTATTCTTGCAACTAATCGCGGTTCCGCCTTTTTCGGATTTTCGCGTAGTTGTTCCGGCGGTGGGCACCACGGTGGCAAACCCGTTCGCTCCTGTGCCCACATTCCCAAATTTCGCTCCTCTGGCATACTCACCTACGACTGCCCTGGCTCCGCAGATTTTCTCGCCGTCTTATCAGCCATCGGTCATCCAAGAGTACAGTACAAGTCTCCAGACCGAGTTAGCGCGAAATCTCGTATTGGAAGTCGGCTACGATGGTGTACGGGGCACGAAACTGGCCGAAGAACGCGCATTCAATCAGGCGCTCGATGCTACGGTCACGCCAATTCGCGGACAGACCACGAATACCTTGGCAAATCTTCTTGAACGAGTGCCATTCGTAGGTTTCTCCACTGGCGCCACTGAACTCCAAACAGAAGGAGCCTTGTGGTACAACGCGCTCGAAGTCAGCTTGAATAAGCGATTCAGCCACGGACTACAGTTCCTTGTGGCGTACACGTGGGCGAAATCGTTGACAGATGCCAGCGGTTACAGCTCGGCAATCGCTCAGGGCGCAAATCTCGTAGGCAACCAGAATGATCCGCGGTCACGCTATGGACCCGATGGGTTCGTGCGGCCGCAGCGGCTTGTGATCAGTTACCTTTACAACTTTCCGAAACCCGCGAACGAGTTTTCATTAGTCGGACGCTTCATTTCGGGCTGGAGTGTTTCAGGTGTGACTACCATTCAATCCGGCGAATGGCTAACGATCACAACTTTCGATCCGAACAATGCCTTCGGGATTACTGGAGGAGGCCTGAATCCAGATCCGGTACAAATCGCACCGGGGTGCAACGGCGATTTTCGTGCGCCGGGGTCGGTGGAGAAAAACCTTCGCCAGTACTTCAATCCGGCGTGTTTCGAGCCATCCCCGGTGATCTCTGCAGATGGAGCCACGGCCTTCGGAAATTCGAAGCCAGGCATCGTTTCAGGCCCTGGACAGGTAAATTTCGACTTCGCGGCCATTAAACAAACACCGTTGGGGCACAGCGAAAGCAAGAATTTGGAGTTTCGAGCAGAATTTTTCAATCTGTTTAACCACGCTCAGTTTGCCAATCCAGCGACTTTATTCGGCTTTCCAAATTTTGGCGTTATTAACAGCACGGTGGTCTCTCCGCGAGTCGTCCAATTCGCGCTGAAGTTAAATTTCTAGTCTCTATCAACCCGGATATTCACAGGGCGCAGCGGATTTTGGCCCGAAACGAGAAGCGGACATGGCCCTTTCTCTGAATTTCAAGGTAAATGCATAGTGTCACGACTTCAATTGGACCGGCTGGAACTTCGCGAGCTGAATTTGCCGCTGAAGTATCCATTTGAAACCAGCTTTGGGCGAACCACCAACCGCCGGGTATTGATCGTTCAAGTAATCGATAACAGCGGTGCAACTGGTTATGGCGAATGCGTGGCCATGGAAGGTCCCTTCTATAGCGCGGAAACAATCGATACAGCATGGATCATCATCGCGAAACACATTGCGCCCTTGCTTGCAACGCAAGGCATACGGGCAGATAACGTCTTCCAAACGCTTTCTGCAATTCGCGGAAATCAAATGGCGAAAGGCGCGGTGGAAGCCGCTATCTGGGATTTGGAATCGAAGCGACTTAGCTTGCCGCTTTGGAAGCATCTGGGCGGTACAAGGACCGAAATCGCTTGCGGCGTTTCGATAGGAATTCAGTCCAGCACGGATGAGCTCCTTGAAGTAATTGCGCGAGAGCTCGACAGCGGATATCAGCGCATAAAAATAAAAATCAAGCCAGGGCAAGATCTGAAACTGGTTCAAGTGGTGCGTTCCCGCTATAAAGACATCGTCCTCTCCGTGGATGCCAACGCAGCATATTCTCTTGATCGCGATGCGGCGCTAATGAAGGAGCTCGATAACTATAACCTCCTGATGATTGAGCAGCCCCTGGCTCCTGGCGATTTAGTGGACCACGCCAAGCTTCAGCGCCAGCTCAGTACACCGCTTTGCCTGGATGAGTCTATCGCCAGTGCTGCAGACGCGCGGCATGCTTTGGAACTTCGGGCCTGCCGCATTATCAACATAAAGCTGGGCAGAGTTGGAGGATTTTCTCAGGCTCGCGAGATTCAGGCGCTCGCCCTTCAGCACGAGATTCCTGTATGGTGCGGCGGCATGCTTGAGACCGGCATCGGCCGCGCGCACAATATCGCGATGTCCTCGCTGCCTGGATTCACCTTGCCCGGGGATGTTTCCGCCAGCCAACGATATTGGAGTGAAGACATTATCGAGCCTGAAGTGGAAGTCAGCTCGCGCGGCACCATTGAAGTCCCCACTGCGCCGGGATTTGGTTTTCGTGTCCGAAACGATCGCGTGGAAAAGCTGACAGTTCGGTCGGAAACAGTTCCGGTTGGGAGCTTGACGACTTCAACGAGCGCCGTTTAACGGCTGTTGCGCGATTTTGAAAGAACAACGAGGTGACGCAAATGTTCTTTAGATCGGTCTCCGCATGCGGAGCGAACAATCCGGGCAAAACCGCGTTGATTCGTACACAAAATGACTTGCGGTCCAAAAACGGCGCGCGTGCCACGACGCTTGCGGCTGCCTGTTTGTGCTTAATCCTTGGATCTTCGTGGGCCCAGGGGCCCACAACGAAAACCGCAAAAGTCGTTCCGCAAACCCCGAAAGAGGCTGCATCTCCCGCGTCTACGCCATCGCTGACGGAACCGGACTTGCGCGCTTTTGTCGATGGAATCATGCCGCTTCAGCTCGAGCGGGGCAACATCGCCGGTGCGGTCGTCCTTTTCGTTAAGGACGGCAAGATTTTATTTGCGAAAGGTTACGGTTATGCGGATGTGGCTACAAAGAAACCGGTGACTCCGGACGGCACTCTTTTCCGGCCTGGCTCGATTTCGAAATTATTTACATGGACCGCGGTAATGCAACTTGTGGAAGAAGGCAAGTTGGATCTTGATCGCGACGCAAACGATTATCTGGACTTCAAAATTCCACCTGCGTTTGGCAAACCCATTACGCTGCGCAATATCATGACGCACACTTCCGGGTTTCAGGAAACTGCCAAGGACCTTTTTGTGAAAGACGCCGGCGATATGAAACCGCTCAACGAATATTTGAAAGCGCACATGCCCGCGCGAATTTTCCCTCCTGGAGAAATTCCGGCCTATTCAAATTACGCTACCTCGGTGGCTGGATACATTGTGCAGCGAATCTCCGGGCAACCGTTCAATGATTACATCGAACAGCACATTCTGAAGCCGCTGGACATGACGCATTCAACATTCGTGCAGCCATTACCGGAGGCATTGAAACCGTTGATGTCCTCAGGTTACACCGTGGCTTCTCAGCCGGCTAAGGATTACGAATTCGTCCAAGCCTTCCCAGCGGGCAGCTCAGCCGTTTCAGCAGCGGACATGTCACATTTCATGATCGCTCACCTGCAAGATGGCCAATATGAAGGTGCTCGGATTCTGAAACCGGAAACTGTGGCGCTCATGCACTCTCGCCAGTTTGCCTACAACCTTGCGCTCAACGGCATGTGCTTGGGTTTTTATGAAGAGACGCGCAACGGTCATCGGATTATCGGCCACGCTGGAGACACAGTCTATTTCCATAGCGACCTTCACCTGATCCCCGACCAAGGCGTCGGCTTTTTCGTTTCTTACAATAGTGGTGGCAAGGGCGAGGTCAGTAACCGCACGGAGTTATGGGATAAGATTCTGGACCGTTATTTCCCCTATACTCCGCCACCGGCGGCGCCTGTGGCCGACCCCAAGGCCGATGTTCGGACTGTCAGCGGTTACTACACTCCCAGCCGCCGTTCGCAGACCAATATTTTGAAAGTCACCTCAATGTTGGGGCAGCTAAAGGTGTCTCCGGACGCGGATGGAGGGATTCGGATCGATCCCCTGAAAGATTCTGCAGGGGAATTGATTCATTGGCAGGAAATCGGGCCTTTTCTATATCGACAAAAAAATGGGCAGGATCTCGTCGCCTTCCGTCGCGATGCAACGGGCCGGATGGTTCTCTCAATAGATTTTCCATTCTTTATCTTTCAGTCCGCGGGTGGATTGGAAAGCAAAGGGTTTAATTCATTTCTCTTCATCGCGAGCGCTGTTCTGTTGTTACTTGCCTTAATTTTGTGGCCCATTGCGGGTCTCGTCCGCAAACACTATGGGCAGAAGCTCCATCGCAGCCCGCGGGATCGTCGATTGCGCCTCCTGGTGAAAATCGTCTGCTTGATCGACCTAGTGTTCATTTTGGCTTGGGTCATCTTGGCCAGCCGCTTGGATTCAGGTGTTCTGTCTGAGAGTCTTGATCCTTGGATTCATTTAATCCAGATTATCGGCGTTTTAGGTTGCGTCGGCGCGTTGGTTGCTATGTACAACGCCTACCGTTCTTGGTCGGAGCGGGGGCGCTGGATCTGGACTAAGTTTGCAGACGCTTTGGTGGCGCTGGCCTGCCTTGGCTTTGCCTGGTTGATGCTGGCGTGGGATCTGTTGAATTTCAACTTGAACTTTTAGCTTTCGTGTGGGGGCCAAGAGAAAAACTGATGAGGCGATCCTTCTCTAAGTTATTTTTGTTCTGCGCAGCCGTCAGCGCAATTCTTGTGCTGGGGCTTTCGGCCCAAGGACAGGAATCGCCGCAGCGGCCTGATTATAGTTCGATGTTCAACAAGACCGACGCCATGATTCCCATGCGCGATGGTGTGAAGCTCCATACGGAAATTTACGTTCCGAAAGATGAGAAGGAACCTCTGCCTTTTCTTCTGACGCGAAGTCCCTATGGCTTAGCGGATGACCCCCAGGGCTACTCCCAATACTTGGGCCTTTACACGGAAATGTTCGCGGGTGGATACATTTTTGTTTTCCAGGACATCCGCGGACGGTATGGCTCGGAAGGGACATTCGTAATGCAGAGGCCGGCGCGCGATAGAAAAGACCCGCACTCTATCGACGAAGGGACTGATACCTACGACACTATTGATTGGCTGGTTAAAAATGTTCCGAACAACAATGGACGCGCGGGCGAAGTGGGAATTTCTTATGGTGGCTGGCTCACGGCTATGTCCCTTTTAGAGCCGCACCCGGCCCTGAAAGCTGTCTCGGAACAAGCATCACCGGCAGATATGTTCCTCGGTGATGATTTTCATCACAACGGAGCGTTCCGGCTGAGCTATGGCTTCGAGTACGCGGCCCTCATGGAGACAGGAAAGACAAATTTTCAGTTTCAATTCGACAAGTACGACACCTTCGAATGGTATCTCGCGCTGGGTCCACTTTCAAATGCGAACAAACTGTATTTTCATAATTCCTTGCCGACCTGGAATGATTTCGTCACACACCCAAACTATGACCAGTTTTGGCAAAAACAGAGCTTCGCGCAGTATTTTAAGGATCTGAAACTGCAAGTTCCGAATCTCAACGTTGCTGGATGGTGGGATCAGGAAGATTTCTACGGTCCGATAACAATTTACGAACTGCTGGAAAAAAACGATACAAATCACAACAACTATCTAGCGGTAGGTCCATGGAATCATGGCGGATGGGAGCGAGCGGCCGGCACGAAGCTCGGCAACATCGATTTTGGCAGCGATACCAGCAAACATTTCCGCGAACACATTCAGGCTCCCTGGTTTGCCTACTGGCTGAAAGACCAGGGCGCACCTCCCGCACATAAAGTGGTGACGTTTGAGACTGGTGCGAATTCCTGGAAATCCTGGGATGCCTGGCCGCCCACGGACGGCGTGAAAAGGCGAAGTCTCTACTTCAGTGCCGGTGGCAAGCTATCATTTGATCAACCCTCAGAAACTGCTGACGAATTTGAAAGTTATATTTCCGATCCCGCAAACCCTGTTCCTTACCGGCAGAGACCGGTGGAAGAAACATATTCTCCGGGAAGCCGTTGGTATACCTGGCTGCTGGAAGATCAACGTTTTGTAAATCAGCGGCCGGATACGCTCACTTGGGAGACGGACACTCTATCGGAAGATATTTCCGTGGCGGGCGATATCGTTGCGCATCTTTTTGCGTCAACCACCGGTACCGATAGCGACTGGATCGTGAAATTGATCGACGTTTATCCCGAAAAATACGAGCCAGACCCGAAGATGGGTGGGTACGAGCTGATCGTCGCGGATGAAGTTTTCAGGGGGCGTTTCCGCAAAAGTTTCGAAAAGCCCGAGCCAATCGTCGCAAATGAAGTGACGCCTTACAGAATTGATCTTCACACCAACGACCATGCGTTCCTGAAGGGACATCGGATCATGGTGCAGGTGCAAAGCACGTGGTTCCCCATTATCGACCGCAACCCCCAGAAGTACGTGCCAAATATTTTTGAAGCGATGGCGGCGGATTATCAGAAAGCGACACAGCGAATCTATTTTTCGAAGAAATTTTCTTCGAGTATCGAGCTTCCGGTCACTTCTCACTGAATCGTTTATCTGGATGCGAGACGACAGATTTCTGCGGCACAAATGCATTGCTTCGATAACGGACGGAGGTCAGGCATGAAAAAGTTATTCGCTTTCCTGGGTCTGGTTCTTTTCACCTGTGCCGTGGTTAATGCGCAAGTCGAAAAGCCGCTGCTGATGCAAGGGCCCACGTTGAATGCGTCGCACATCGTCTTCGCTTACGGTGGCGAACTCTGGAGCGTTAGTCGCGAGGGTGCCATCGCGCTGCAATTGACGAATGGCGTCGGACGAAAATCAAACCCGCACTTCTCGCCTGACGGAAAGTTGATCGCGTTCACCGCGGAATATGGCGGCAATCGCAACGTATACGTAATGCCGTCGGAGGGGGGTGAGCCGCGTCAACTCACTTATGCTCCAGGCCCTGATATCGTGGAGGGCTGGACTCCCGACGGCAAAGCTGTGCTTTTCCGCTCTTCTCGCGAAAGCTTTGCTCCACGTTACGAGCAGCTCTATACGATTTCAATCGATGGCGGCTTCGCAAAACAAGTTCCGTTGCCCATGGGTTACCAGGGCTCTTATGATCAGGGCGGCTCGCACCTGGCTTACACGCCGCTTCCGCGCGAATTATTTTTCGTCGGCGATCCTCTGATTCACACGTTCTGGGCGCACTATCACGGCGGCCTGGCGCCTCAAGTGTGGATTGCCAATCTTTCGAATTCTGAAGTGATTAAAGTCCCGCACGAAAATGCCAGTGACTTCAATCCGATTTGGGTCGGAAACAAAATTTATTTTCTGTCGGCGCGTACCGAGCCAATTACGCTATGGGTCTACGATACGAATTCAAAAACCGTTTCGCAAGCGATCGATAATCACGGTATGGACATTATGTCCGCTTCCGCAGGCCCCGGTGCAATTGTCTACGAACAATTTGGATCGCTGCATCTCTACGATCTTGAAAGCGGTCATGAACGGGAGGTCCACGTCGAAATACGCGGCGACTTTCCAGAAATTCGCACGCATTTCGAGAAAGTCGCGGACCATGTTTTGAACATAGGGATTTCGCCTACGGGGGCGCGCGCCGTCTTCGAGGCCCATGGCGAGATCCTCACCGTGCCGGCTGAAAAAGGTGATGTCCGCAATATCACAAATTCCCCAGCCGTTGCGGACCGTTCGCCTGCATGGTCGCCCGACGGGAGGTCAATTGCGTATTTTTCAGACGCTTCCGGTGTTTACACGCTGTGTATTAAGGATCAGGACGGGATGAAAGCGGCCCGCACGATCAGCCTTGGGAATCAGCCGTCCTATTTTTTCGATCTGGCCTGGTCCCCGGACAGCAAGAAAATTACCTACACAGACAAACACCTGAATCTTTGGTACCTGGACCTGGAACATCCCGCTCCGGTGAAGATCGACACGGATACTTACTTTTCGTTCGAACGCGCGATTAACCCCTCATGGGCACCGGACAGCCGTTGGATTACCTACACCAAACTCCTCGGCAATCGCATGCGCGCGGTTTTTATTTACTCACTAGCTTCCAATAAAACGACGCAAGTCACCGACGGAATGAGCGATGCAGAGTATGCATCTTTCGATAAAGGCGGAAAATATCTTTACTTTACGGCCAGTACGAATGCCGGCCCGTCACAGTTTCTTTTGGATATGTCCAGTGACGGTCATCAAGTTACTAGGAGCGTGTATCTGATTGTGTTGCGCAAGAATATTCCTTCGCCCTTCAGACCCGAGAGCGACGAAGAAAAAGTGGCCAGCCCCGAGAGTTCGAGTGCCTCCGATAAAGAAAAATCTTCAGCAGACAAAAACAAAAAAGACCAAGCTGCGACGAACAACGTGGAGATCGATTTCGATGCCATAAATCAACGTATTTTGTCTTTGCCCCTTCCTCCCGCGAATTATTCGGGTCTATCCGCCGGTAAGGAAGGCGAGCTTTTGGTTCAACAGGCAAAGTCTGAGACAGCGTCGCTCGGCGGCGGAGGCCAAATGAGCTTGCTTAAGTTCACGCTGGCCGATCGCAAACCCACGCCCCTTGCGTCCGGTCTTGACGACTTTCGCTTGTCTTTTAATGGAGAAAAGTATTTATTCCGCCAAGGTCCGAAGTGGGGTGTTGGATCCACGTCAGCGCCTCTGAAGCCCGACGAGAATCTTTTGAATATGGACGCCATGGAAGTTTCAGTTTCGCCTCGCGAGGAATGGAAGCAGATGTATCACGAGGCTTGGCGTATCGAACGCGACTATTTCTACGCGTCAAACTATGCAGGCCTCGACATCGCTGCTGCTGAAAAACAGTACAGCGCGTTTCTCCCCGGAATCGTCAGCCGCGCGGATTTGAATTATCTTTTCCTGGAAATGCTCGGTAAGCTTTCAACCGGCCACACATTTGTGGACGGCGGCGATATTCCACCTGTTCCCCCAATGAGTGTCGGATTGCTTGGCGCTGATTATAAGATCGAAAATGGACGCTACCGATTTGCCAGAATCTACGGGGGAGAGAACTGGAATCCCGGTCTTCGCGCGCCTCTGACAGAACCTGGCGTAGACGTAAAATCGGGTGAATACCTGCTCGCCGTGAACGGACGCGAGTTGAACGACACGGACGACATTTACAGCTTCTTTTTAAACACCGCGGATAAGCAGGTTCCTCTCAAAATTGGGCCGAACCCAGACGGGACAAACTCTCGCGAGATAGTCGTTGTTCCCCTACGCGAGGAAATATCTTTACGCCATCGCAATTGGGTCGAGGACAACATGCGCAAAGTTGACCAATTGAGCGGCGGGCGGATCGCCTATGTATATTTGCCCGATACAGCTACTGGCGGGTTCACCAGTTTTAATCGTTACTTCTTCGCGCAAATCGGCAAAGAGGGTGTGATCATCGACGACCGCTTTAATAGTGGAGGGCAAGCCGCCGACTATATTATTCAGTACCTGCAGCGCAAGTTGTGGAATTACTGGTATACGCCCGATGGCGCTCCGATGAATGAACCAAATCAAGCGATTTTCGGCGCGAAGGCCATGTTGATCAACCAGTACGCCGGTTCTGGAGGTGATCTTATTCCATGGTTTTTTCATCACGTGGGATTGGGACCTTTAATAGGTGAACGGACCTGGGGAGGCGAGGTTGGCATTACCGGATATCCGCCTCTGATAGATGGTGGAGGCGTCACCGCGCCAAGCCTTGCATTTTTTACAACCGAAGGACATTGGGCCATCGAAAATGAAGGCGCCGCGCCGGATATTGAAGTAGAGATGGATCCGAAACTTTGGCGCGAAGGCCGCGACCCTCAACTCGAAAAAGCGGTGGAAACGGTTTTGCAGGAACTCAATGAGCGTCCCCTTCCAAAACCGAAAGTGCCGGCATTCCCGGATTACTATAAGTTGCCGTAAGGCTGTTAATCGCTCACGACTCAGTCTTGGGGTTGGGACGATTGTTTAGCAGTTCGAGCGGCGCTGAGGTTTTCGAAAGCTAAATTTAGAATCGGATAGTGACGCCAGTCTTTGTAGTCGAAGTGCCACCATTCGAATTCATACACTTGAAAACCGGCTTCTTCCATTGCGTTGCGTAGAAGATTGCGATGCCAACGTTCAACTGAACTTGCGCCTGGATAGAAAGCGTACGAGCGCTCGGACATTTCGTCATAGACACCGGTCATCTGAATAGGTTCTCCACTCTTCAAATCGTAAAGAGACAAGTCCACGGCACAACCGCGGTTA
The DNA here is from genome assembly GCA_013287135.1 of Acidobacteriota bacterium. Classification (GTDB taxonomy): domain Bacteria; phylum Acidobacteriota; class Terriglobia; order Acidiferrales; family UBA7541; genus Palsa-295. Next base: position 16,256 of record JABDEK010000031.1, read on the forward strand.
TGGCGCGATCCTTCTTTTGGATCGGCTACGAAGATTCGCTTGTCGTCCGGTGTCGCGTCCCAGAAAATTTTTGTTACGTACCACGGGCGATAGGCATCGTGGATCAGCAGCCCGTAATCCAGAGCTTTTAGCTTGCGGCTGGCGCTTAGAAGCGCTTCCGCTGCCGGACGCTGCAAATAAGCTTTTGCCTGTGAATAGACAGGTTCGCCCAGGAAATTATTCTTTGTTGCGTAGCGAATGTCGAAGTGAATCGCCGGGTCTAGCGTGGAAAGGTCCACAAGGTCTGGTTTAAGGAATTCGCCAGATTCTACCGGCGGTTGAGCTGCACGCGCCTCGCGCCGCAATACATCCAACGGTTCGCGCGGTTGCACGCGAAAGACTCCGCCTTCGATATCGCCAATCGCTCTGCGCTTAAAAACGACGCCGCCAACCTTTACTTGCGTGGCCATACCGTCTGATCTGCGAGTAAATATAGCCTGCTCGCCGTCATACAAGCCGCTTTGAGGAAAATTGAACACATCGCCGGAAACTTCTGTAAGTGGGGCGTAATCAAACCACTCAATGAGAGCCGTAAGTTTTCCATCTTTCTCGAGAACATAAAGCTTGTCGTAATCCCAGCCGTACTCGCCAATTAAACCCTTCCAACGCTCGGGCGCTGCTGCCGGAAAGTTTTCTGCTACGCGCTCTAACGTCTGGTCACCGATACGAATTCCGTTCGCGGTGGGAGTGACTTTTAAGCCGTATCCAACTCGCCCGTCTTCAATGAGCGAATCGCCCAACTGGCGCAGCCGGACTTCTTCGCCGCCGGCTGTCCGGAGCATGAATAGTTCTCCATTTCTTGCCGTCAGATCTACGGCGTCTTCGCCCTGTCCGTATCGGCCCGCGACCTGCCGGACGTGTTCGGATGAAATTAGCGTGGCCGCCGGAATCTCAGGAAGTGGCGAGTGCTGTTTGGCGGCGAGCATCAGTTGCAAGGCTTCTTGAGCGACGTGCGAAGTAACGGCATTGGCCGCATCCATGGTCGTAACGGTGACTACGCCGAGTTTTTCATCCGGCAATGCTGCAAGCTGCGTAGCGAATCCATAGATTGCACCCCCATGTCCTATTTCGCGATGCCCCTCAAGCTGCGAGATGCGGAAACCAATGCCATAGCCAGATGTGGCGCCAGGCTGCGCAAATTGCGGTGTCCACATTTTCTGGAGCGTCTCTGGTTTCAAGACCTGCGCATTCGGGCCGCGTCCTTGATTGAAGAGAACACTTTCAAATCGCGCCAGGTCCAGAACGGTCGAGTACATGCAGCCGGCCGGCGCCATTCCGAGTTCAAAAGTGGGCGCCTGAAACGACAGGCCGTCGTATGACCACATGTAAGCCTTCGCCAATTTTTGGATAAGTTCAGGCTGCGGTTGGAATGCGCTGTTACGCAGGCCCATGGGGTCCAGGACAGCTTGTCGCAAATACGTGGCAAAAGGTTGGCCGCTTTGCTTTTCAAGCACGTAACCTATGACAGCCACGCCAGCGTTGGAGTATTTCGTATGAGTTTCGGGCGCATAGACGAGCGTGGTGTCGTTCAAGCTCTGGACCATGGCACCCAGTGAAAGTTCGGACGGGTCAAAGTAGTTCCCGATCGGAGGCTCACGCAGTAAGCCCGAACGATGCGACATTAACTGCCGCAGCGTAATGGGCGTTCCAAAGGGGTTGTGCGGATGAAAGTCTGGTAAATATTTCTGCACCGGGGCATCAAGATCCAACTGGCCGCGTTCGACTAACTGCATCACGCCGATATCTGTAAAAAGTTTTGAAACCGACCCGATGCGATACACGGTTTCTGGTGTTGCCACAGTCTTTTTATCCGGGTCGGCATAGCCAAAGCCTTCTGCCCAAATAACCTTCTGATCGTCAACAAGTGCGATGGAGAACGCAGGAAGCTTTTTGTCCTGCATTTCATTTTGAATGAATCGCGACAAAGTCTCGACAACCTTGGCGTAATCTTGCCGCGGCGCGACACTCTGTTGCAGCCCATGCAGTCGCGGGGTCGGGCAGACCATAAGCAAAACAAAGGCACAAAAGAAACTGAGAATCGCCGAGTCCCTATTCCAAGGGAGACTTTTCATTTGTTCCTATCCTTAAACTAACGCCGAGGGGTCCTTCAAAGTATTCTAGAATTTGTTACACCGAAGAGGCGCCGGCTTCAACAGAAAGCTCTGCATTGGCGGGACTCGCAATTCCGCCCGCAATATTCCAATTCACTCGTGAAGTCGCGATTATGGAACATTTGTTTCACAGCTTTCAACCCGCGCGACGTGTCTCCCTCGAGCTAGTGTTGATCAGGAGAGCTGAACGCGCTAACAACATTATCGCTGGGAGCAGTAGCGACAGTTATCGCATAGATGGGTAGTCCAGAAAGAATGAGCCCGATACCGTAGAGTGCGTGCAGCGGTGAAGATATGACAGCGCTTAATGTAATTCCGAATGCGGCCAGTACGAATAAAACGGGAAGCCAGGGATATCCAGGTGCCAAGAAGGGGCGGGGCAAGTCCGGGCGCCGGATGCGCATCACAATTACAGCAGCGACAGCCAGTCCGTAAAATATCCACGCGGTGAAAATTACATAAGTGAAAAGCTCTTGAAACGTCCCCAACAGCGTTAGACACGCGGCCCACAGCCCTTGGATGACTATGGCCAAGACCGGCGCGCGAAATCGTGAACTCAATGTCCCGAAACCGTGAAAGAAGAGCCCTTCTCTGGCCATGGCGTAATATACGCGAGGTCCGGTTAGGGTCATTCCGTTCGTTGCTCCAACAATCGAAACAAGGATCAACACCGATACAAAAATTGCCGCCGTGGGACCTAGTGCTGAGCTGACCGCCGTGGCCGCCACTCGCTCGGTATTCTGAATCTGATGTGGGGTCAGAACACAGTAGTAGGCAACATTTGTGCTGATGTAAGTGACAACTACGAGCAGCGTGCCGTAGAAAAGTCCTCGCGGCAAATCTCGTTGGGCATTTTTGAATTCACCGGCCGTAAAGGAGAGAACGTGCCATCCTTCATAGGCCCAGAGAACTGCCACCAGCGCAATTCCAAAATGCGCGGGCTGCAATTTAAAAGGCGACGCCGGCAGAAATGCCGCCGCCAGCAGCCGGCGGTGTCCCCACAGAAATAAAATGCCAATCATTAGGGCCAAACCGCCAAATTTCGCAAGCGTCAGTAAGTTTTGTGCTCCCTTGCCCGACCGTACCCCGAAGCAATTCACGACGGTAAGCGCGAGAATACAAATGATCCCGGCGGCTTTTTGTTGGAATACGGTGAGCGGAAACACCTGCGCCAGGTAAATCCGAAAGGCGACCGCCAGCGTGGCAATGCTCCCGGAATGAATGAGCGTCAGCAGGCCCCAGCCATACAAGAAGCCAATCGGCCTCCCATAAGCGTGGCGCAGGTACACATACAGGCCGCCCGCGCCCGGAAATGCGGCTCCCAGTTCTCCTAGTGCCAGCGCGCCAAATAAACTTAGAACTCCGCCCACAACCCACACGAGGAGCACGGCACTAAACGATGAGAGTTGATTTGCAACGCTATACGGGATCAGGAAAATGCCCGATCCGATTACGGTACCTGCCACGATGGCCGTGGCGTCGCGCAAACTCAACTCGTGAAGTAGCGTTTTAGAAGCGAGAGGCGAGCCGTTGGGAGAGTCAGCCATGAACTTTAGTTAGGTCTGATACCAGCGGAAACCCAGGCGTTGTTCCTTGTCCGCTTCGCGCATGAGAGCCAATGTTCGCGATCGGCGGTAGTTTGCACAGGCGACCAGGATGACGTTCAGAAGAGCCATTGGCGCCGAATAGGAAGCACCGAACGACGTTGTTTCAACGGAAGCTAAAAAGGATTCGTCGCAAAAACGAGCCACAGGTGAAATGAAAGTATCGGTGATTCCCACACAATAAGCTTTTTGCGCTTTCGCTTGCTGGATTCCTTCCACTGTTTGACGCAGCCCCCGGCGAAAGCTGAGAGCGAAGACCAGGTCGCGACGGCCAAGCATTCTGACCAAATGCGCTGTGCGGCCAGGCGTGGTAGCGGTGAGTACCGTGAAACCAAGAAGTGCGAGGTGGTATTCGAAATAGGTCACCAGCGAAGAAGCCAAGTCTCCGCCGATGAGCAGGATGCGATTGGCTTTATATACTCTGCGCGTCAATTTCTCGATGCGCGCGTACTCCAGGCTGTTCCGTAACCCTTGCAAATTCTTTGAATCCTGCTCGAGCGATTTACGCGCATACGACGGTATATTTCCATCGTGCGTGGAGCCCGATCGCATCAGGTCGAAAGAAGTTGCGTGAGCTATCGACAGGTCATGCAAGAATTTCTGGAAGTCCCGATAACTCGGAAAGCCCATGCGCCGGACGATCCGCACGGTCGTAGCGGGATCGGAGTTCAACTTATCGGCCATGCTTCGCACACTTAGCAGAACGAACTCGCGTGGATTCTCCAGAACGGGCCGGATGACCTCCTGGCGCTTCCTGGTGAGTCTCCCGATCAGTTCACCAAGGCTTGCTCGCGGAACTCTGCCTTTGTTAGCTGAAGTTGCTTTCGGCATCTTGGCAAAGCATTGACCAAGTTCCTTGGGATGTCAAGGCAGGTTTATCTAAATCTTCGAGCGTGCAAATAGGGCATTTCATAATATTGCATCACCTGTTTCACATAGGAAGAAGTGTAATACGGCGTGGCAAAACAGCTTGACAAATTGGCAGCGCGCAAATAGATTGCAGCTAATTCTCATTGACATTTTCATTATGAAACGTTCATTTCGCAGCTTTAGTGGAGTTCTTAGCCTGTGTCGGGATGATGAGAAGTCGCTAGCGTTCCGAATTTTGCATTTGGAGACCTTCATCACCATGACGATAAGAATCTGGCGGCTGGGCGCTCTTTCATCGCTCCTTGCTTTTGGTATATGCATGACGGCGATTCCACTGCTGGCTCAGGATCGATCCTTCACAATCGATCAGGTACTGAGCGCGCCTTTCCCAACGGATATGGTCGCCGCTCCCTCTCACCGCAGGATTGCGTGGGTTTTTACTGCACGCGGCAGCCGGAACATATGGATCGCCGAACCTTCCTCGAATGGAGCCTACAAGGCCCGCGCGCTAACTTCCTATAAAGGAGACGACGGAGAATCTCTTGCCGAATTGGCATGGAGTGCCGACGGAGAGTCGCTGGTTTACGTTCGTGGAGGAGACCTGGAGGAAGGCGGTCCCGATATCAATGCTCTCAGTCTGCCTCAAGGCGCCCCTCCGAAAGAAATCTTCGTTATCTCGATAAATAATGGGACTCCGCGAATGCTCGCTGAGGGCGACTCGCCTACGGTTTCTCCGAAAGGAGACGCCGTAGCCTATCTGCATCAAAAACAAATATGGCTCGTACCCCTAGATGGAAGTAAAAAGCCGGAATCTTTAGTGTCTTCGCGCGGTAGCATCGACTCATTGCGTTGGTCTCCGGATGGTTTGCAGATGGCATTCGTCAGTGAACGTGGTAGCCACGCGATCGTCGGAATTTACGATCTAAGTAAAAAATCGATCGGTTGGCTGGCTCCTAGTGTGGACCGGGATATCGATCCGGAATGGTCGCTCGACGGCAAACAAATTGCATTTATTCGCATTCCCGCACACCAACCAGACGATTTCTTTTGGCAGCGCAGCGGCCAGCCCTGGTCGATCTGGATTGCGGACCCGGCCAACGGTCGAGGCCATGTTTTATGGAAGGCCGATGAAGGAACGGGGAGCTTGTTTCATGAAGTTGCCACTGAACGCCAATTGTTTTGGGGCGCTGATGACCGCATTGTGTTCCCCTGGGAGCGCACCGGCTGGCTTCATCTGTATAGCATTTCGGTGAATGGCGGAAGGCCGGAACTTCTCACGCCCGGAGATTTTGAAGTCTTCGAAACGACGCTAAGTCCTGATCGAAAGGAAGTGATCTACTCCTCGAATCAAAATGATATTGATCGACGGCATGTTTGGAAAGTTTCAGTCAATGGTGGCCCCCCTTCGGAGTCGACTCCCGGAGAAGGGCTGGACTCCTACCCAGTGGTCGCGAGCGATGGGAAAGCGGTTGTCACGCTGCATTCGGATGCGAAAAATCCTCTGCTGCCGTCGGTGGTGACCTCGACTGGTGCGCCGCAAATTCTCGCGGCGGAAGCCATTCCGAGCGATTTTCCGGCGTCGAAGATAGTCGCACCGCAGCAAGTAATTTTTCCGGCAGCCGACGGTCTGATGATCCACGGTCAATTGTTTTTGCCACCCAATCCATCCGCAAACGTACGGCATCCAGCTATTGTTTTTTTTCACGGCGGACCGATTCGCCAAATGCTACTTGGCTGGCATCCGATGGACTTTTACTCCAACGCCTACGCGATGAATGAATACCTCGCTAACAAAGGGTATGTGGTGCTCTCGGTGAATTATCGGGGCGGCATTGGTTATGGGTTGAATTTTCGAGTGCCGCCAAACTTTGGACCCACGGGTTCAAGCGAAGTAAACGACATTGAAGGCGCAGGTTTATACCTCCGCAACCGGGCAGATGTGGATTCCAAACGGATCGGAGTTTGGGGCGGTAGCTATGGCGGGTTAATGACTGCCTTGGCTCTAGCGCGCAATTCCGATATTTTCATCGGCGGAGTTGACTACGCCGGCGTTCACGATTGGAGCACTCTCCTGCCGTTTCTCAAGGCGCCCGGCGCGCCTCCCGAGGCCGCACGCGTCGCTTGGGAATCTTCTCCCCTTTCCTCCATGAAAACGTGGCGCTCCCCAGTGCTGGTTATTCAAGGAGACGACGACCGCAACGTAGAATTCTCTCAGTCAGTGCAGCTCATAGAGAGCTTGCGTAAGCAAGGTGTGGAATTCGAGCAGATCGTCATCCCCGACGAGGTGCACGGCTTGATTCTTTATCGCAACCTGCTCACTTTCTTTGAGGCAACAGATGATTTCTTCGACCGCCATCTTATTCACAATCAGGAGCAGAAATGAAAAAGGGTTCATGCCGCTTGCGAGTGCTGTTGGTCATCGTTTTCCTTTTTGGATTAGCAACAGCGTGTCCCGCACAGGAAAAAACAGATTGGTCATCATTCGATGCCTCCATCAATTCGTCGATGAAGGAATGGAAGGTACCCGGCGCAGCGGTGGCCATTGTGCATGACCAGTCGGTTGTTTACTTGAAAGGGTTCGGCGTCCGTGAGATAGGCAAGAGCGATCCGGTCACGCCCGACACGCTGTTCGACATTGGATCGTGCACCAAAGCGTTTACCTCGGCGGCGATTGCCATTCTGGTGGACGAAGGAAAAATGCAGTGGGATGGGAAGGTAAATGAGTACATTCCGTTTTTTCACCTTCACGACTCACTCGCTGATGAAAATGTTACCATCCGCGACCTTCTCACTCATCGCACTGGCGTACCGGCTACCGACTTGCTTTGGTACGTTTATCCGGAGGCCTCGCGCGAACAGCTGATTCGCCGATTGGCCGAGGCTCAACCGAACTCCGGTTTTCGCACAAAGTTTCAATACCAAAATATGATGTATGTTGCAGCAGGTTATGCAGTTGGGCAAGTCACGCACAGCACTTGGGATGATTTCGTTCGCACCAGGATTTTCCAGCCGCTGGGTATGAACGAGTCAGACACCAGCTCTATCGACGCGGAAAAATCTTCCGACCACGCCTCGCCACACGAACAGAATCCGGATGGCACGGTGAAGGTCATCCCATGGCACAACATTGATAACGCGGGCCCGGCCGGTTCGATAAATTCAAGCGCTCGGGATATGGCCAAATGGATGACGCTCCAGCTCAATGACGGCATGTATGACGGCAAGCAGCTGATTTCCAAAAAAAATGTACGCGAGATGCAGACTCCACAAATGGTAATCGGTCCTGATGGCGAAATCCCAAAGGTATTTTTCCCTGATTCGACGCAACTCAGCTATGGTCTGGGCTGGTTTGTGCAGCAGTATCGCGGCCACCAATTGATTCTTCACGCCGGGGACATTGACGGATTTTCAACCATGGTGGTCCTGATCCCCGAGATTCACACGTCCTATTTCGTGGTGATCAATTTGGGCAGCTTCGACCGCCAGGTGCTGAGCTATCAGATCGCCGACCGTTTGCTGGGCCTACCCGATGCGGGATGGGATGCCCACTTCAAAAAACTTGAGGCGGACTTTAAAACCGAAGAACAATCTCAGGAAAAAACTTGGGAGTCAAAGCGAACGCCTGGTACGCATCCTTCGCGCGCTCTCCCAGCCTACGTCGGAACCTACCAGAATTCGGAATATGGCGAGGCCGAGATCGTTTTGGAAAATCAAAAGCTGGCCCTTCATTTTCATTCCATCAAAACGGACCTCGATCATTTCCAGTACGACACATTTGTGGTGAAGTTTGGCGGAAAGACGCGGTTGACATTTTGCCTGGACGATGAAGGGAACGTCGCTTCATTTACGGTCGACGACCTGGAATTCAAGAGAGCACCGGAGCCAGCCCCCTCGAAGAAATGAGTGAGCGAGGATTGCAGCTTGACGTTTCGCTTGAGAGTATAGCCTTCACGGAGAGACGATGAACAAGAGATGGTCCATTGCTGTCTCGGTATTTCTGATGGCTGTTGGAGGACTTTACACAGCGTCGCGAACGCGTGCGCTACCGAGCCAGCAGAACGCCGGCGAATATGATGTGATTATACGGAACGGCCATATTCTGGATGGCGCAGGCGGTCCATGGTATTCCGCCGATATAGCAATAAGTAATGATCGCATCGCGGCAATTGGAAAGCTCGATAACGCACGCGCGAAGAGAGTTATCGATGCGACTGGAAGAATAATTTCGCCGGGATTTATAGACATGCTCGGTCAGTCGGAAACGGCGCTGCTCATTGACAACCGTTCGCTGAGCAAGCTTTCTCAAGGAATTACAACGGAGATTACCGGCGAAGGCGGATCAATCGCGCCGCAGAACGTCAAGACTCTGGGTCCCATGAAGCCCTTTCTCGATCAGTATCACCTTACGATCGATTGGACCACGCTAGATGGCTACTTTCGCCGTCTGGAAAAATCCGGTACGCCACTCAATATCGGCACCTATGTAGGCGCGGCGCAGGTACGCGAAGCCGTCATTGGCGATGATGACCGAGGCCCCACCCCAGCGGAACTTGAGCAGATGAAATCCATGGTTGCCGATGCTATGAAAGATGGCGCCCTCGGCGTCTCCACTGCGCTGATTTATCCTCCTGGGCATTACGCGAAGACAGATGAGCTGATCGCTCTAGCGAAAGTTGCCGGCCAATATGGCGGCATCTATGGGACACACATGCGTAGCGAAGGCGCCAGTGAAATGCAGGCGATCGATGAAGCGATCCGCATCGGACGCGAAGGCGGCTTGCCTGTCGAGATTTTCCATCTCAAGGTCATCGGCAAACCGCGATGGGGTTCCATGCCGCGTGTTGTGGAAAAGATTGACGCAGTGCGGGAGTCTGGCCTCGATATTCGCGCGGACGCTTATCCTTGGGTCGCTGGCGGTACTGCTCTTGCTTCTTGTTTGCCGCCGTGGATGGCGGACGGAGGAGCTAGCAAATTCCTTGAACGATTGGCGGACCCGAAGATTCGCGAGCGTATCAAGAGCGAAATGGCCACAGACCACCAGGATTGGGAAAACCTCTATCTGGATAGCGGAGGAGGCACGGGAGTTCTCATCTCGGGAGTGGTTAATCCATCATTGAAGAAATATGACGGGAAAACGGTGGCGGAAATGGCCAAGGCCGAACAGAAACCGGAGCTTGATGCTTTGTTCGATTTCATCCTCGCAGACAAGGCACAAACAGGCGCGCTTTATTTCATAGCCGGCGAGGATGACTTGCGATACGCGCTTAAACAGCCATGGACCTCGCTCTGTCTCGATGCTGGCGAACTTTCGCTAGACGGTCCTCTTTTTGAACCTCATACGCATCCGCGCGCTTTCGGAACAATGCCTCGTTTCCTCGGCCACTATGTACGTGACGAACATCTGCTGCCGCTTCCGGAAGCCATTCGAAAAATCACTTCGATGCCGGCGCAGCGCGAACATTTAACGAATCGGGGTCTAATCAAAATTGGTTTCTACGCGGATATTACAGTCTTTGATCCTGCGACCATTATCGATCGTGCAACGTACACTGAGCCTACGAAGATCTCAGAAGGTGTGGACTACGTATTCGTGAATGGCCAACTCGAATTCGACCACGGCAGGCTCACGGACGCAAAAACCGGTCGGGTTCTTCGCGGACCTGGATGGCAGGGAAGCGCTCAGTAGAGATTCGTTTGCACAAGGTAGTAGATCGATGCTAAGCGATCCTTCAGGTGGGCTGCTTGCACGAAGTAGCCCACCCCGAGGGATTAAAATCACTATTTTGCTGGGATATAGCTTAGGTCTGGGCGGAACTCGATGAGTTCGCTGTAGGTGTCCTCGACCGAACTGTTGAGTCTCTCGATCACCGACATTGCTTCTTGCTCGCCGAAAGCGGCGCGTAGATCTTCGCGTAAAGATTTCACGGCGGGATCATCTTCCATCGAAGCCCAGTTGGCATGTTGGATGGTCAACACGAACGTGCCGCCGCGGCCGCCGTTCACCAAGCGGTACCAGGAATAGTGCAATAGTGAGTTCATCTTCTGGCGTGCTTCGGCGCCGCGCGCAATAGCACTGCGGAAATCGTCACCGTGGCCATAGCGCACGTGGAAAGTCACCACTTCGGTATACTTACCATTCATGTCCGTAGGTGGATTGCTCCATTTCGGCAAGAACTCATAGTAGGCGGTGGTGAGTTTTTCAACGGAAGCTCCGACGAGGGCTTGATATTGCGCGAGGTCGGCAGCATCGCTGACCTTGGGCTTGTCCATATCGGCCCAATGCAAGCCCAGGCGTCCGACGATGTAGGTTCCGGTGCGTTCGCCAGTGAGTGTTTCAAATACGTAGAGACCTTGATTGTCATTCTGCTGTTTGTGCCAGGCGACCTTTTGCTTGCGGCCGTCTTCATACTGCTTCACCATGCCGTTTTTTGGCGTCTGGAATTCCAGACCGGCGATGTTGCCTGGCTGACTTTGCGCTGAAACCGAAAAGGCTGCGAGAAGCAACACACTGAGGGCTGTACTCAGTTTGAGCAATTTCACAATTTCCTCCTGGATTTTTTGATAGAACGTGCGGGCCGAAAGTCGAAAAAGGGTAGCGCGCAAATGAGCGTAGTGTCAACCTGGATTGCAAAGAACCGTTGGAACATTGACGGAAACAGAGTCGGGATGTAGACTCGCGGGCCTTAGCGATTCAGACTCAGGAGAAATGTTCCGGGCGAGAGGCAGGCGCAATATTGAGAATTTATGAGCGACTGGGAATACATACACGCGCATCCGGCGGAACTTTTAACGCGACTGCATCAATTTACGATTCTGAAGCAGCAACCGGGCGGCGACGTCACGTTCTCAATTACGGTGAAGGAATTTGCGGTGCCACCTCCCGGGCAGCGAATGAGGTTTTACGCCGAAGCGGACAAATCGGTAAATCAAAATACAGCTCCGTTTATGCCGTGTGGCTGGGGTGATTCGTTATTTTCAGCATTGGCCGGCTGCGTAAAGCTGATTCAAAATTTTCCATATGAAGGCGAGGAAGGCACAGCGTCATGATCGTCCGCTTCACAAAACGAACTGTGCGGCCGGGCATCGGCGCGCTGGACATGCAAGGCAGCATACATGCCGGCGCGGAATGCGCGCGTTTGGAGCAGGAAGTGGACGAGATGATCGCGGCGCAAGAGACACGAGTGATTTTTAACATGGCCGGTGTAACACACATAGACAGTGCGGCGATCGGCGCCATTGTGAAGTGCTTTACGAAACTGAAGCGGGCCGGCGGATCTTTGCGGATCGCTGCCGCACAACCCATGATCATCTACAGCCTGAAAATGACCAGGCTGGACACGCTGATAGAAATGTTTCCGACCGCGGATGAAGCCGCAGCAGGATTCGGCGCAGGCGCTTCGAACGTTTGTTAGCTTACCTGAACCTGCAAACCTAAGTCTTAGCAATTTTTTCTTCCATGCGTGTTATATTGCCGCGGGGTCGTTCGTCCTGGACACGAGTCCCGACTTGGCAATCGAAGGCGAAGGCGTGGGGCTATTCACTCGCCCATTAGAAGTCCGCGGATCGTTTCTTCGTTCTCAAGAAAATCCACTAGGAGGAACTTATGAAATGGCGGTCTGGAGTTTTAGGGGCATTGGCTTTAGGTCTCTGTGTGTCTGTAATGCCGCTTCACGCGCAAACATCAGATGTATCCACTAGACCGGTCGCACATCCGTGGTACGACATAACCAAAGAAGTAACACTGACCGGCACCGTTACCAGCGTGGTGAAGACTCCGGCCCGCGGAACAGAAGCCATGGTCGGTTCCCATCTTCTGGTTGAAACGAATTCCGGTGTTGTGGATACGAGTCTAGGAAAGTACGCGCTAAGAGGTAAAGGCGCCCTTTCCGTCACAACTGGGGACCGCGTTCAGCTTACCGGAATTATGAAGACTGTGCGAGATAAGCAAGTTTTTGTCGCCCGGGTCATCCTGACGAACGGCCATGCATACGCGCTTCGCAACGAACATGGCCTAGCCTATTTGCCGTCAGCCCGAGAAGGAACAGCGAACTCTGAAGCCAAGGGAGGGACGCTATGAACCGCGGAACTCGCTGGATCGCTGCGAATTCTGGAATCAGGATTACCGCAGGATTTTCCGTCCAGTAATCCCATCGGAAAATAAGCGCTGCCACTCTTCTCTAAGGTTTTTGCGCATCCGGATTTATCGATTAAATTGGGTGACTCCACCTCTTTTTCCACCTCCGTTAGGTAACCCCCAGTATCCACCATGCGTCTATAAAGCGGACCGTATATATGGAGAAGAGGGTTGAAACCACGATCTACCGTCATCCTTGCATGTAGCATCGCCACACTCCTGATCAGCTATCTGGGAGTACGAGTTCGTACCAACGTCCGTGGCTCTGCACATGATCCAAAAGCCAACGATGCATCTGTTCTTAGCTGGCCGTGGCCTGATCAAGCGTCAGCTGATAGTCAGATCACAGCGAACAACATAAGAGTCCTTACCTACCACAACGACCAGGCGCGCACGGGGCGAAATTTGGCGGAAAAAATTCTCACGCCCGGGAACGTCAATTATAAAAGTTTCGGCAAGCTAGGTTTTCTTTCTGTGGATGGGTTGGTGGATGCCGAGCCTTTGTACGTTTCTAATCTGATCGTGGCCGGTAATCCTCACAACGTCGTGTTCGTCGTTACTGAACACGATTCCGCGTATGCCTTCGATGCGGATACGCTGGCGCAACTTTGGCATGTGACCGTGCTGGGCGCGAACGAAGTTCCCAGTGATGATCGCGGATGCGGCCAAGTAAGTCCCGAGATCGGAATCACCTCCACTCCGGTCATCGCGTTAAATAATGGAGGCCACGGCGCAATGTACTTGGTGGCTATGTCGAAGGATAACAGCGGGAACTACTTTCAACGCCTGCACGCTCTTGACATCACTACCGGCGCCGAAACTTCCAGCAGCCCCACAACAATTACGGCAACATTTCCGAATCTGTCCGGTGAGACGACGTTCGATCCCAAAATGTACAAAGAACGTGCGTCTTTGCTATTTCTGAACAACCGGATCTTCACAAGCTGGGCTTCGCATTGTGATAACGGCGCATACACTGGTTGGATAATGGCCTACAACGCTTCGACGCTGAAACAAGAGGAAGTACTGAACGTTACGCCTAATGGTAGCGACGGAGCGATTTGGATGTCGGGCGCCGGCCCAGCCGCTGATCCCCAGGGTTACATTTATTTATTGGACGCAAATGGCACTTTTGATAATACGTTGAACTCTGACGGGTTTCCCATCAATGGAGATCTTGGCAACGGATTTTTGAAGCTGTCGGCGAGCGCCAGCAAACTTACCGTGGCCGATTATTTCAACATGCACAACACCGGCGCCGAATCTAACGCAGACGAAGATCTCGGTTCCGGCGGCGCGCTCGTCCTGCCCGATTTAAAAGATACGGCGGGTAACACCTGGCAACTGGCTATCGGTGCGGGAAAAGATGGTCACATTTACGTAGTGAATCGTAATTCGATGGGGAAGTTCAATACGAAGAATGACAACGGCGTGTATCAGGAACTCGTCAAGGCGCTGGCGGGTGGAGTGTGGTCAGCGCCGGCGTATTTCAAAAACACTGTGTTTTTCGGCGCGGTAGGGGACTCGCTGAAAGCATTTCCCATCGTGAATGCCAAACTTGTGCCGCAGCCCGCTTCGAAAACGACTGCCAAGTTTGCTTACCCTGGAACCACACCGAGCATTTCAGCGAATGGCGATTTTAACGGAATCGTTTGGGCGGTAGAGTCCCGCGGCAGCGATGCCGGTATTCTTCACGCCTATGATGCGAGTAACCTGGCCAACGAGTTGTACAACAGCAATGAAGCCGGCGCTCGCGACAACTTTTCCGACAACAAGTACATCACGCCGATGATCGCTGACGGAAAAGTCTTCATCGGGACTCCCACAGGAGTCATGGTTTTCGGATTGTTGCAGCAGTAGTAGCCGACAGACCTGAAAAATCCCCCGCCAGCACGCCACAAAAGCAGCTTCGCCATTATTACGAGTGTGCTAACCTGATTGTAATAACAACGGAGAGGTGTCCGAGCGGTTTAAGGAGCACGCTTGGAAAGCGTGTGTTGGGGAAACTCAACCGTGGGTTCGAATCCCACCCTCTCCGCCATGACTCAAGAAGCCAACAAAAAAGCATAATTTACATATATTGTACTACATGGTACTAACTATAGGGTGATTTGAGAGGGTTTTTATGCTCGCACTCTATAGGCGTATAAAGAACGAGGCCGGCCAATGGAAGGCGGAGAAGGTCAGAGAAGGCCGAGGAATTCGCACTAGCGATATCAAAGGTCCGTTCTTTGTGCGCCCGATGGTTAACGGCAAGCAGGAGCGCCGTGCCCTCCATTCAGAGTCCTTCGCTGACGCAAAAATCGAAGCCGCCGAAGTCGAAACGCTCTGCGAAGCACAATCAAAAGGATTGTCTGTCGCTGACCTAACCGGTCAAATGAACAGCAATCGCATTCCGATCAAAGCCGTTGTGGCAACCTACCTCGAATTGAAAAAGAACAAAGCCAAAAAAACGCAGCAACAGTACCGACTAACATTGAACGAATTTCTCGAGTCTTTAGGAAAGGTGAAATTTCTCGATGAAATCAATGTGACCGTCCTTAGAAACTACAAGAATTTTCTCGCAGCCAAAGGTTTCGCCGGTAAGACGATCGACACAAGAGTGAACATCGTAGCTTTCCTGCTGAAGAAGAACGGGATCGCCGCTCGTGTGCCAAAAGATGAAATGCCGGCTGTCGAAATCGAGACGGCTGTGCCTTATACAGACGAAGAACTGAAGAAAATGTTCGGGGAAATGACTGAAGAGGAGAAAGTACAGTACAAGTTTTTCCTGGGCTCCGCGTGTCGAGACCGCGAAGTCACTTATGCCGCGTGGTCGGATATTAATTTCGATAAAGGAACGTACACCATTCGAAGCAAGCCGGAAGTCGGATTCACTGTTAAGAACCATGAAAGCCGAACGGTGCCGCTGCCGGATAGCCTTTTGAAATTACTGAAAGATCGTCGGAAGAGGATGCCGGACAGTCGATGGATCTTCACCAATGGAGCCGGGTCTCCGGCTAATCATTTTTTACGGCGGCTCAAAAAGATTGCCTTAAGGGCAGGCTTAAATTGCGGGCAATGCACTACAACGATTATGAAAGGGAAGTACAAGTGGCGGAAACTCGTCACCGTTACCTGTAAAACAGATCCGGTCTGCGAGCACATCTACCTGCACAGGCTTCGCAAGACGTGCGCGACTCGCTGGGCAGAAACAGGAATTCCCGTCCGAACAATTCAGCACTATCTCGGACATTCCTCGCTTGAGACTACAACACTGTATCTAGGGGTCGCAGACTCCGACAAAATGCGCGATAAAGTTAATGTGGCGTTCGGCGATTAAGCCGTCTCTTTTAACTGTTCAATATAAGCGTCTAGGTCGCGAATATCGAGCAAGTGACGTTTGCCCAGAAGTACGGGCTTGATTGTGCCCTCCCTATAAAGCGTTTCGATAAATCCAAAAGTGCAGGACAAATAATCGGCAGCATCGGCGATGCGAAGTAAACGTGGAACTGAGCGAGGTGTGGATGTTGCCTTTACTGGGGTTCGTTCCGAGGTATGCGGAGTCAACGCCTTGGGAGAGGGCATAAACCAATCCTTCTAGTCAGGCTACAAAGTAGAGGTATTGTTGCATTCTGGCGTTTCGACTCTCTATTGGGCATTGGGAACGCTAGACTTCGTGCAAAGAATCGGAAACCATCGGATGTTGTTCCAGGTACCAAAATCGGGCCGCTCTCATGCCTGATAAGCCGATAATCGGACAAGCCAAATCCTAGTCATTTTTGTTTTTTCTCAAATAGTTCGATTGTGGCGTTTCTCTCGTTCGCGAGTTCCACGAAAGTCTTCGACCGAATTCTGTTTCGGGGTTTGTAGGGGACCAACACGAGCGGAATAACGAGAATCAAGTAGGCGTTGAGAACTAGAGAGATCGGAATCCACAGTATGAATGTGCCAACTAAGAAAATTGGAATATTCCTTACCCCGGCAATCCATAAGATACCTACTGAAATTGAAATGGAGATTACTGTCCTCAATACGAGATACGGCTGATGAAATCGGAACACTTTCCCGCACCTAGGACATTCGAGCCCCCCGGCAGTTCCTGGCAGGCGTTGAAGCTCGGACGTATCAACCGACCCGTCGCACAGAGGACATCGGAGTATCAGAACACTTCTTCTCATAGACGCTAGTATAGCGTCTGAATCATTCTCAGTGCCCGATAAGTCGTTAATCAAGCGTCGAGACATCGGCCTCATCCCGGACGAGTCCCAAATCGGATTTCAGTCATTTCCTCAAGCAGGTCGGGGATGATAAGGTCTCAATCCCAATATGAAACTTGGATGGACTGCCTTGGCAGCGACGATTCTTGTGTTGTTGGCAACAAGCGCATTTATCGTGTTCCGCGCTTCTCAAATGTTGCGGTTGTTTGAAACCGCAATATCGCCGTCTTCAGTAACAGCGGATGCTGACGAAGCGATTAAAAAACTAGATGCATACCATGGGAAACGTGCGACTGACCTATTAGTTCGGATCGCTATCGCAGATCGGGAATTCGTGGACGATCGACAGGACCTAGCCATTAGATTGACAGGGGAGAAAAATGATCCAAGCGCGCTAGCCACTTTGGCCAGCCTGCTTCAGCCCCACATTGAATTGGGACGTCGAGAAGCAGTTGCGAAGGCACTTCAAAAGAGTATCTGCACGACTGAATGCGTGCTATCGATTCTGCACTATGAGGAACGTTTATGGTGCTGCCACTCAGATCAAGAAAGCGTTCTAGCTCTAATAAGCGACCAATCGACCAGGTCGTATATCGAAAAAGAACACGGCGAAATGTTAGCTCTCCTGGACACGGCATTGGTTCGAAATGGACCATCTACGGTCCAAGTGCTGCGTGATGTTTATGGTCTAGGAAGTCCTAGCCCTAGTCCCTTTGCTCTTCACGTCGTCGCGTCTCTACATTTACGCCGAGCTTGTCCCGCTTTGGCGAAATCGGAATATCAACTACTTGACTCATCCCAGAAAGACGAAATAGAAGGTTTGCTCAAGGACTTAAACTGCACTGGGGACAATAAGCACTAAAGTTAGTTGTTCGGGCTTGCTAACCGCTGGGAACAAATCATATAAACATGAAATGTGCAGCGGCCACCTCAAGACCGTTTTGTTGGCTGCGGCAAGTGGATTTTGTTCTGGTTGTGCAACTCTCTGGTTATTTGTTTTCCTGTCCCCAACTTCTTTGGACTTTTGTGGAATGCCTTTCGTTGTCGCGACGACAGTGAGTTTTTGGGTATCGCGGCACCGTGGTTGGCTGAAGTTTACGCCCAATATCCGACGGTATTTCGCCGCTGGCATCTTGATAGTTTCAATATATCCTTTAACTCTGTGGATAATTCCACTTGCCGAAGCGATATCTTCAACTCAAAACCATCCGCCACATCCGTTCACTTTTTGGTCAGATTGGGTGAACATGCCAGCAATGTCGGCTGTCGTAATTGTGTGCGTAACCATAACGTCGCTTGCGCTGTGGATCGTTTCCGGCAAGTGGAGCATGAAGGCGTTCTTCCTTCTGATTATTGGAGCGATTGGGGTTGGTTGGATTGCTCTGGCTTTAACCTTACTACTTGCGGATTTTGGTTA
This sequence comes from Acidobacteriota bacterium, assembly GCA_013287135.1. GTDB lineage: Bacteria > Acidobacteriota > Terriglobia > Acidiferrales > UBA7541 > Palsa-295. The sequence goes on from JABDEK010000031.1 coordinate 34,630, forward strand.
TTCAGTTCAAATCAATTCAGAGGATTGGACGTTCGTGGGGTTGGTGATGATTCTTGGAGAAACAAGTTTTGGCGCTGTTTCGGCAGAATGGATCGCGTCGGATAATCGGACTTCACCAATGCGATGCAGTTATAATTGCGTCCCCAAACATGACTCAAAGCGTCGAGATCGTAATCGGAAACAGAGGAGCGGATTACGTTTCGATCCGGGTGATCGAACCGGCACTGACGGGTTGGATGAAAGCTGACGTCGAAGTTCGATGTGATGGATGGACCGGAAGGCTGAAATGGAGTCTCATGGGGGGTGAACTTGCTCGTTTCGCCGGGGAGATTCGTCGGCTCCATCGCCAGCTTCACGGGACCGCAAAGTTAGAACCGCTGGAACCCAACATCTGTCTCACTTTCACGGGGGATGGTAAGGGTCACGTAACCGTGCAGGGCATTGCGCAGAACAATTTCGCGGGTAGAACTGAACTAAGGTTCGGTTTTACGATAGATCAAACTTACCTAGAAGAGATCGCCAATTCGCTGAATCACGCGGATCCGGCGTAATGGTTCCCACTAATTCCTGGTCGGATTACCGGAGGGAGTTACCCATTGTGGTGGAACCCCAGCGTGCTGGGGGAGGACAACATCAACTGCTATGGGACGACTAAATTTGTACGACTGCTCTGAGGCACGGCCTTGCCGGTTGCGACCTTAATGAACTCCTCCCTGATAGATTCGTAGGGTGGCTGGCCTATAAAAAACTTGTAGGTGAAGTGGGTCTGGGTGCGTTGCCCGTTGCTGTTTATTCCGGTTTCCTGATACCCATCTAAAGAGAATTCTCGTATTCCCTTCGCAGCATCTTCCGGATGTTCTTTGGCAAACAGGAGTTGATCGGCATCATTGCTTTCTAGGGTGGCTCGGAGAAAGATCTTGTCCTCGCCATTCATCACCTGACCCAAGGCGTACACCTTGTAGTTCCCCCATGGTTCGAGCGACATCCGAATTACCAGGAAGTTTTCACCCTCTTTCACGCGTTCCACTATGTACTGCTGCATGGTCGGGGGTGTGATTCCCCGACGATGTAGATCTAGCATATGCGCGATTCCAGAGTCTCGACAGGATTTGTTGCCGGACTCGGCGCAAGCGCGTGTGAGGAGTGCGACCGCTTGCCAATCATCGGGATCGGCTTCTGTAAGTGGTTTCGTGATATTCATCGCAAAGCTCGCATCCCTGGAATTGATGGCTGCCTCGCTGGCAAATTTCGAGAGGACCGCGTCGCCTGGAAAATCTTTAAGCAATTGCTTATAAGTTTCCAGTGCCTCAGCGTAATGCTGTCCTCTGAACGATCTTCCGGCATCGTCAAATTGCTGTTTTTGCTGCGGACTCAGCCGAGCCAGAAGGTCTTGGGTAGACTCTCGTTGGGTGACAAGCGAGGCTGGGTTCGCCTGCGCAAAATTAATCGCTGGCGATATGATCAACATAGCAAAGATCAGAGTCGCAGTATAGGGCTTCGACTTCATGGACGTGAGTATGCCACAGAGTTAAATCTGTCAGAACTTGCTTTGTCGCGCCCGATAACCGGACATCTTTCGTACCGTTACTCCACTTCGCTGCGCTCATCACGACTTAACCCGTAGAAAACGGTATGTTAAGTTACGTACTCATTCTAGGAGTTCCGGATGAAAAAACATCTCAATGCCTCCCAGCGGAGTTACGCGCAACACCGGATTACATTTATTACCGATTTGCTCTCGCAGGAACTTGCAGAATCTCTCCGAAGAACATCCTTGGCGTGCGCTGAGAACCAGAAGAAGCAGGCTGGGATCATCGATGTTATGTGCGGCCTATACCTTCAGGATCAGGAAGAAGTGACGCGCCATTTCAGAGGAGATCTCATATCCGTCGTTAACGAGACCTTTCCGATACATCGCTTCGGTCATGAAGGGCTCATCCCGAAAGCCATGCTCGATCAGTTGGCATCCGAGTCGGATGAAGGGGGAAGTTTCGGTTTTTCCCTGAATTATACCGACGATGTTCTCCGGCTCCTCTGGCTTAGCGAGAAGCTAGCAAATGCCGTCGGAAAGAAAGCCTCCCTGAAAGATGTAATGGCTGCGGTTGCATTAAACCGGGAATGGATGGACGAATTATCGCGGGGTGGTTTTACGCCAAGTCGCACTCTGGCAGACTTTGATCAGGAGATCGGTACAATAGTCTTCCATGCGACACCTCACACGAGCGAAGGATGGCCACGAAAACTACAGTTCGAGTTGGACAAGGATTTTCAACCGCCATACAAGCTCGAAGTGAGCACGCCATCAGGCCCTTTTCAGCCAGTTCGATTGGCCAGAGTGAAACTGAACGGGAGTGACATCTGCGAGGTTTCATGGGCGGAAAAACGAACCGCAATCGTAGACGTGGAATTGCGGGCCTCGAACGTCATTGAAATTGAACTCGACGGACCTAGGTCCGCCAGCATGGAACTGATCGTCCGGGGAATTCCAGTCTAACGAAAGATAAATCTCTCGGCTCAGTACTCTTGGTCTAGCGTCAACTCCCGATAAGTCGGACAAGATCCACTTTTCCGGTTTGTGCGTCAGGAGTTGAGATTGTTTGTGGCAAGGGATGGATGTGACTCACATAGTGCAGGGATATGCGATGGCCTGCGCTGTCAGATGCCCGCATACCATGCGTACCCATCTTCTGCCCCTAACGCGCCGGAGCCCAAGCCTTTGCCGAACTGTTTGAGGTTATCAGTGATCGTGAGGCGGGTGATGTATTTGACGTTCTTGTAGCCGAGTTGGCGGGGAACGCGCATACGCAGTGGTCCTCCGAATGGCACAGGCAACTCGCCGCCGTTCATACCGTAGCTGACGAGGGTCTGCGGGTGCAACGCCTCAGCCATGTCGATGCTATCCCATGTCTCGGGTTGGATCGAGCGGTACACAACGTATCGGGCCTGGGGCAGCGTCCCCACCAGTTCCAGGATGTGTGAGAGTGGAACGCCTGTCCATTCGGCAATATATGTCCAGCCTTCTTCGCAGCCGATCATCGTGATTTGGGTGCGGGCGGGAAAGCTCTTGAGTTCAGCAACCGAGAAGGACGCCGGACGGGCGATCATGCCATCAACGACCAGACGCCAGTCCACAAATGCCATGCTCTGAAAGCGCTGGAATTCTTCGCCCAGGGGATCGACTGGATTTGCAAATGGATCTTTGGAGATCAGGCTTTGAGAAAACTCACGCGCCAGAGTGTGGCGAGTCAATACCCGCTGCGCAGCATAGGTAAGTGTTTCGCCGGGCCCGTAAATGCCTCCCGAATCCGGCGGGATGAGTCCATATCGCCCGGCGAGCTTCGCAGCCACGGCCAGCCCAGAAACACCCGCGGTGGCCGCGAGCCCGGCGGTAATGATTTGACGTCGAGAGAGCTTGTTCATACTTGCTCCTGAGGCTCGGTGACGCGACCGCTGATCATGGCGCGCATCCGATTTCGGAATCCGGCAAGAACAACCATCAGCACATGAATCAGAAGGAACACCACCAGAAATCCTGTCACGAAGAAGTGTATGGTGCGCGCGGATTGGTGGCCACCCAGAACCGTGGCTGGAGCTAGGGATTCGAAGGCCGGTGACATCGCCAGACCCGTCCAGATGATCAACGGAAAACACAGGAAAATGACAACCAGATACGTCAGGCGCTGCAAGACGTTATACGACCAGGCTTCTTTCGCACTCGGTCGCTCGAAACGCAGGTGCTGGGCAATGGAAATTCCAAGCCGCTCGGGCGAGAGGTCAGAACGAGCGGGAAGCAAATTCCGTCGGAAATGTCCTCCGAAGAATCCGAAGGCCACGTAAAGTAAACCGGTTCCAACCACAATCCAAGCAGATTGGAAATGGAGATAGCGGCTCCAGCCATTCTGATCGGGAAGCACGTAACCATACCCGGTGGGAACGCTGGACCGAGAGGATGGAATCGGGATCGTGAATAAGGGGCGCATATTTACGTTGCCGGTCTCTCCCCAATAAAATCGTGGGTGAGAGATGAGAATTTCCACTCCGGTCACGAGCAAAACCAGGAAGGATAACACGGTAAGCCAGTGCGTGACGCGAACGAGGAGAGAGTGCCGAGGACTAATTGTTTCCGCCATTCGCGAAATTGTACCAATGGCGCATGGGTTGTGCACGGCATATCCACGAGGCTCTAACTGGTTAGAAATTCGAATTCACGACTATTTTCCGATCCGGCTATCTTCTTCAATTGGACGCGAAATGTACCGCTAACTCACTAGCGGGCGAAATATCTCCTTCCAATTCAATAATATTGTATAAGAAGCAATTAACTTGATTTCTATAAGAGGCCGAATGCCCAAGCAGCGAACCACGAGCACAAATGTGCGGGCGATGTTCACGATTGGATTTCTTGGAATCATTCTAGCGGGTGCTCTCCACCATCTGCTTCTAGTTACAGCTTTCACTGGCGCGCCGCAACCATTATGGGAAGTTGATTTAACAAAAAATGGTTATCAGGGCAGGCCACCGATTCTTCTGGGAAACGCGGATGCTGGTTCCATGTCTTGGGTCTATAAGCAGGGGGTGGTTTTCACCGAACCGGATGTGGTCGCCGCATTTTTTGTAGTTCGCGATCAGACGTCCAACGGCGCAGCGGAACAGTCCAAAGCCTCGCCGTCAGACACTTTCCGACTGGAAACAATTTTCTTTAACATCCATAAAGGTGAATACCTCAAGAAACTCGAGTTACCTTTACCGACCGATACACACGGTTTTCTTTTCTTCCCTGCCACGAATGGACAATTTATTGTCGGGATTGGAAATGCGCTGACACTGTACTCGTCTGACTTAAAGACCGTCGCCCAACACACCGTGCAAGGGAAGGTTGAAGGAATCGCGAGTCCTTCAGGTGAAACAGTGTTGCTCGAGGAGGCACAAAAGGTAGGCGGGCAGTGGATTGAACAATTCGAACTGCTCGAAACCGAGAGATTGACCGTGCTCAGATCCTGGAAATCTGCTCCGCAACCGAACCAAATTCTGTGGGGTGATGAAATTGGTTCAATGAAATACCGATCGATTTCCATAAGAACACCGGACACCGAAGCGAAGCCGTTGGTTTCAGGTGAAGAATGGTTTTGCACTTACTGGAGGTTTATCAACAAAGAAACGATTGCGATGTGTCAGCAAGGGCCTAGGCCAAAACTCTCCGTGGTTTCGACAGATGGAAAGATTCTGCACCAATTCGATCTCGGCTTAGAACAGATGGATGGCCCCGCGGTTGCGTCCCGAAATGGCAAGAGGTTTGCAGTGCCCACTATGCACTGGGGCTGGGGCGGGAATAAAGACCCCGAGAAACTCATTGCGCGCGTGTTTGGCCTGGATGCTGACAAACCAATCCTGACGCTCCGCGTTACGCCTCACTACAGTTCGAGCCCAAACTTCCAGACGCCGGAAGGTGACACGCGTTTTGGCTGGGGAGGATTGGCGCTCTCTCCGGAAGGGGAACTATTGGCGGTCAAGTCCGGCCCTATCGTCCAGTTATATCAACTGCCAGAAGTCGGTAGTTCGACAAAGTGCGTCGGAGATTGCTCTAGCGAGAATGATGCTACCAATTCGCGACCTGCTTTAGCCCACCGACAACCCGACTCGCCGATGAAGATGGTGGCGCCCTCGCAACTTGTGGAACGGACACTGTCCTGGCTTCCCGCTGACACGGAAACAGCGATAGCAGCGAACGGTCCGTTTACTCTGCCCGATTTGAACCCAGAAGAACGCAACCCACCAGTCCACGGAGATGCTGACGAGACAGGAGAAATATTCAAGAGCACTCCTGTTGGGCTTTTCGGTTTCAAGAAGGGACTCATGGGCAAGTACTTTAAGAGCGAAAAAGTGGTCTTGGCTCTTGAGGGCTCGCGACATTTCCGCACTCCGGCTGGACTTGGCGAAGGACCATATCAAGGATGTGACATCGCCGTCTTCGCTTCAGATATAAATGTGAGCGCAGATGCGTTCCTGAAGGAATCATCAGGTGTCGTTCTGAGAACGGAACAAATTGAGGGGCAACAAGTGGTCGTGTTTCAGGAAAAACTGGAAGAGGACACCTGGACAACATTTGTGGCGTTCCCCAAGCCGAAGATAGCGGTGGCAGCGACGAATGAAGAATACCTTCGCGAAGTGCTGGCAAGAATAAAGGGCAAGCAGGGCGAAAGAGCTTTGCCGGAGAGTTTGCCGGAATGGAAATACGTAAATACCCACGCCGAATTTTGGGCCTTGCGGCACTACGACAAGAAGGGAACGTCATCAGACCCGACTTCCCCTTTGCGAGACGAAAACCCTTCGGTGATAGCTGACGAGCATGCAATCGGCCTGACGTTTTATTTTGATCCTGACAAATCGAAGACAGCGACAGTCACATATCTTTCAGGCGATGAGAATATTCTCCCGAAAATTCAGGAGCACCTTTTCCCAATCATGTCTGAACCCGGCGCGCGGGAGATGCACATTCGATATCGCGAAATAGCGCCGGGAGTGGTGGAGGGCTCTTACGACCTTGATCACATAGAATCCGCCGAGGTTTTTACTTTCGTCCTGGCGGCACTCCTCGGTCACGTAGTTGCCCTTTGAACGAGAGAAGCTGTCTTTTCGGTCAGCTCCAGACGATGCACTGCCTTCGGTCAATTGTTGGAAGTTTCACATCGAGGTGTGCGCCAGTGAGTGCCGCAATTGGGATATTATTCGTCGCCAAGTCATGTTGCAGCCAGGCACATATTTCTTCTGCAATAGTTAACTGGCGTGTAGCCTTGCCTTGAAAAACGCATTGTCCAGTGATGGCGTCTATTTCAAGCGTGCCTGACCCAAGTTTCAACAGATTCGGCTTGGACTCAATGAGACGCCAACCGCAGAACATCTGGCACATCGTATCGGCTATGTGTTGAGGTCTTTTTCTGTGCATCTTTTCGAGGATTATGCCATGGAACCGGATTACCGGACATCATGTGGTTTAGGAACTATTTGAGTAAGAACGGACTGAAATCTTTGTCGGAGAGTGTGTCGGGATTAACCAGATCTTTTAGCAGATCGTCTCCGATGATGGCAGCTCTTCGCCGAAGTTCCGCCATATAAGCCTTGTTAGAAAGAATTTCGGCAGGTCTTGGCTCAACAAGCAGCAAGTCACCTGGACCAAGATAGAGATAGGCATCCACCATATCTGAAAAGTAAGTCTTGTTCACGTCGCCCAGCCAAGTGCCTTGGATGTTTTGTACGAGCGATGGAACAGGCCAGGAAGTCGTTTGCGCTTCTAATTCGCGACCGTTGTACTTCGCGAAATCAGTTGGATTGTAAAACACGATCTGGTCCGCAATCACCAGGGTCACGCCAGGGTAATTTTTTTCGTAACGCTGCACCGCAGATTCTAATTTTATGGGTGAGCTGCCGTTGCTGTGAAAAAGATGAAATGTGCCAAAGAGCATAAGCGCTTTGCGGTGTTTGGAGAGGACCTCCTTTTGCATTACCGAGGCAATGCGAGCGTCCCGATCCAGCATTACATCGGATTGATCTTTGACTCTATTCCAATCAAGAACGGGATCGCCCGCCAGAACCCGTAGTTTCCTTCCCGGCAAAAGCTTCTGATTAATTCTGCGAACCAACGGAAAAAGTGTTTCGTAAAA
>JABDEK010000032.1 GCA_013287135.1 Acidobacteriota bacterium
CACAAAATGGAGCGGGGGACGGGACTTGAACCCGCGACCATCTGCTTGGAAGGCAGAGACTCTACCACTGAGTTACCCCCGCTCATTCACAGCAACCAGCGCTAAACAAAAAGCACTGGATTTCTGGAGCCTGGGACCGGGATTGAACCGGTGACCTCGTCCTTACCAAGGACGCGCTCTACCAGCTGAGCTACCCAGGCGCTTTCCGGTTTTCCCGCACTGCACTACCGCTAATTCAATTCTGGAAATCTTTTTCTGCCGCGCCAGTAAAAAACTGGTGGACGGGGGAGGATTCGAACCTCCGTAGCCCGCAAGGAGCGGCAGATTTACAGTCTGCTGGTTTTAGCCACTCACCCACCCGTCCCGCAGAACCATTCGGGACGCTGGCTCGTTCGTCCCGCAAAACATCTAAGCCGCCCGCGAGCGCGTCCCTGTAAAATGCTCGGGACACAACTTTTCTCTCCCGCGCTTCTTTCAGAACTCTACCGGAATGCAACCTCACCGGACTTCTATATGGGGCGCTCCGCAATGCAGAAAAGGCTCGTGTCCGAAGACACCAGCCCTAGCGCTTATGTCGCGAGGAACTTCGTCCGCAACCTTGCAAAAAATTTCGCCGTGCCGTCAAAGTCAGCTGGCGGAGGGAGTTGAACCCCCGACCCTCTGATTACAAATCAGATGCTCTACCAACTGAGCTACGCCAGCATCGCTCAAACCGAACAAAAATATCATACCGGCAATCAGATTGCAAGCAGGTTCCTAACCCCGGCAAATCCAATGCCATTGCTATAGTTACAGTACCATCAAAACGGATCGGTTGCCCTATTGAGCAGGAGGTTTTGCCGCCGGCGAAGGTGCTGGCTCAGGCGCGGGCTTTGCAAATTGACTGTCCGCCAGCTGGACGTTCTGCTGAACGCCGGTGAATTTGATGGTGTAATCCGATTGCGCGCTGCTTTGGTGCACGGTAAAAGGTAGCTTGATCCCGTCGATGTCATGGTAATCGGACAGGTCCGTCTGGATCACCGCAGCTCCTTGCGGAGTGTGCACCGTTGTAATCGCTCTCGCCATTAACCCAGTCTTGATATCGAAGTACATTTTGTCCAAATCGCCTGCCGTAGACGTTGCTTCTACCGCATAAGTATCTTGATCACCGATTTTTTCAGTGCCGGTGACGTTCCATTTCGAATAGTACTTGCGCATATTCACTTGATGATAAAAATCGGCTTGTCGCAGCGAGTCTTCCGCTTCCGCGCCACTCTCCGTTCGAAGCCCGTTTTGAGGGTCGTCCGACCACGCTGTGGTACCGTCGCAACCTCGCTCAAAGGTTGCGCCGGCAATATTCACTGCCACCAGCATCGAACTCGGAGCCTTTTCGTGAGATTCCAGGGTGCCTGAAATATTCATGGCCGGAATGTCGATGGTGCCCTTCGCGACGCGCGAGGTTATTTTGTGCCAGGCAGCCGCTCCGCCGATCGCGTTCACATACTTGTCCAGAATTTGGTCCGCGCTTGGAGTCGCCGTAGAAGCCGATGCCGCCGGTTTTTGATCCGTGCTGGCAGGCGCTTGTGCAAAGGTTGCGAAGCTCAACGCCGCGCTGGCCACCGTGACCGCAAATATCTTCTTCCAATTTGCCTTCATTTTAGAGACCTTCCTTCGCGAGAACGATTCGCGGGGCGACTAGGTAGAAGAAAGTAGATTACGCGCATCCCGAAGGTCACACAATACATCCTCTAATTGTATTACGCTGGAAGGGAACAAACATTACACTAAATCTCGCGAAACGGACATAATTTTAACGTGCCCACTTCTTCCGCAAAACGCGCCTGGATCGTCATTGTAATACTACTTTTGCTCATCGTGGGCGTGCTGGGAATCTTTTATTACCGCCAGCGCGGTCCGCTGCCGGCCCTGCCGGGCGTTACCAACAATCCCGGCCCGCCGCCCGATATCCTCACGCAGCTTCCGCTGGATGCTCCGGTAGTCGGTTATGTAGACGCATCCGCGCTGCGAAAGTTGCAAAATTCACCGCTCGCCGCCGTCCTGGGTCTCACTTCGCCTGGGCCAGAGGCCGATCGCGAATACCAGCAATTCGTCGCTGATACTGGCTTTGATTACACGCGCGATTTGGACCACGCCGCCATTGCTTTCTGGCCGGCCAATTTGGGTCCCGACGATTCCCTCAACGAAAATCGCGTTGTCGCTATCGTCGAAGGCCGCTTCGACGAACAGAGGATTAAAGCCTACGCGCTGCGTATGGGAAAACTCACAACCCGCGGAACTCAATCGATATACGAAATTCCGGGCAATCCGCCCATATCACTGGAATTTCTTTCTTCCACGCGCCTCGCACTCGCCGGCGGGAAAAATGCCACAGATTTGCTCAACACCATATCGTCCAGCGGAGTTCCCGCGCGGGATCCCGCAATGCAGGCCCGCGTTAAGAGTGTCGCTGGCGCGGCAATTTTCGCTATCGCACGGACCGATCGCCTGCCAGCCAGCTTTTACGCGAGTTTCAAAAATTCGCCGCAGCTGGATCAATTGGCGCGCAGCATCCGCGGGTTAACTCTCGCCGCGCAACCCTCCGGCGACGACGTGAACGTGGCTCTCGACGCTGAATGCGATTCCATGACAAACGCCATTAAGATTTCGACCTTGCTCGATACCTTCCGCATGGTCGGGTCCATGGCCCTGCACGATCCCAAGATGCGCGGTCAGATGACTCGGCAACAAGCCGCCTTCCTCGCATCTGTACTAAGCCAAACCAAAATCACCCACCAGGACAAATTTGTGCGCCTTTCTTTGCGTACCACTCCTGAAATGCTCGGTGCTCCCAGGCCCGCTCATACAGGAGTTGGCGTTCCACCTAGTTAAGGAACATAGGTATCAAGTAGGATCGGTCAGGGGATAAACAAGGTCTCAGGTAACAGGAACCGCAGAGTTAATCGCCGGAAGCGACGGTAGAAGCCGTACTGAGGTAGCGCCAGGGATTAACCGGCGTGTTGTAAATCCGAACTTCGTAATGCAGGTGCGGTCCGGTCGAACGTCCGCTCGCCCCTTCGTAGCCAATCACGTCTCCACGCTTCACGTGCATGCCGATCTGCGTGTTAAAAGCGGACAGATGCCCGTACCACGTGCTCACGCCAAAGCCGTGGTCAATCACAACCAGGCGACCATATCCGGCACGCCGGTCCACAACGCTGATGATTCCATCGGCGGTGGCGCGAACGTCATCGCCATAGTGCGACGCAATGTCCATTCCCGCGTGAAACGCGCCTTCACCACTGAACGGGTCCAGCCGCTCACCAAAGTGCCCGGTAATTTCACCCTTCACCGGCCACAGCGTTGGGATAACGCCCAGGCTGCTTAACTGCGCCGCCGGCAATAAGCGCAAGCCATTGCCCGACATTGCCACCGCAGTCGCGTTCTTCTGCAAGTAGCTGAACTCATCCACGGACTGCTCGAATTCTTCCTCAGGTTCTTGTGGCCCTTCCGCGAAACCAAATGGGGTCTGCCGGAAGCGGGTAATTCCGTAAGCCATGGCCACTTCGCTGGCCAGCGATTGCAGGGAGTCTAGCCGCTGATTGGTGTCCTTCACCTGAGTCTGCAACTGGAGATATTGTTGCTTCAGGGCGTCCTGGTTTCGGCGTAGGGCGTTGTAATTCGTAGCTTTCCACAGCATCCGTGAGTAAGAGCTCATCCCCGCGATAACGGTAATACCCCCTACCGCAGCTAAAATGGCGAGGAAATGAAGGACGTAAAAAGGGACGCGTACCCGGCGCATTCCACCGGAAGCGCTCGACGCAATAAAGAACGTGTAGTACTTACCTTTCACGATTTAATTTTCCTAGTTAGTTGTTTTCGCTGGATTCAGGTCGCGAGTCCCCGTTCGCGGTCTGCCAACGCTGTTAGCAAATTGGACACATATGTTCGAAGCGCGTGCATTGTAGTGACCTGTCCAGTCGTCGTCAACCCCAATCTTCCATTTTGCATAGGAGCACCGGGATGCGCAAACCAGCCGATCTCTCCCCTGACATGCTTTTAAACTTGCTTTCACTTTGGAACACCTTACCTTATTAAGGAAGCGCGAAACAACTGTACGGACGTTCAGGATGGATAGGGAAAGTAAACTGGTCGAAAGGATTGCGCGGGAGTTTCGCTACGGCGCGGCAGAGAAGCATGCCCGCGGTGGCTCCGCGCTTCGCCTCGGCATCGGCGATGACGCCGCCGTCATTTCCTCCAGCGGCAAAAATGATTGGGTGCTTAGCTGCGATGCCTTCCTCGAAGGAGTTCACTTCCTCGCCAAAACGCACCCGCCCGATTCGGTCGGATATAAATCGCTGGTTCGCGCTACAAGCGACCTCGCGGCGATGGGGGCGACCCCGCGATACTTCCTCCTCACGCTCGCCATCCCTGAAACCTGCACTGGGGATTGGCTCCATCAGTTCCTAAGAGGCATGGCGCGAGCCGCCCGCTCGATGAAGATGATCCTTGCCGGAGGTGACACCACCGAAGGCGACACAGTCTCGATCAGCGTTACTGTACTCGGCGAAGTTGCACGACGGCGGGCGGTGCCTCGATCGGGTGCGCGAGCGGGCGACATTATATATGTTAGCGGGCGCCTCGGCCGCGCCCAGCTCGGCCTGGAACTCCTGCTCCACGGGAACGGGAATATTCCAAGGAAAGGCTCCCCAGCTAAGAGTGTCAGGCACACGGAGGATGTCCCGCTTACTATCCTACAGCCTCATCTCTGTCCTCAAATCAGGCTCGCGCTCGGGGCCTGGCTGGCAAAGCACCGCTTGGCCTCCGCAATGATTGATCTCTCAGACGGCCTTTCTACCGATCTCACCCGCCTGTGCCAAGCCAGCGGAGTAGGCGCAGAAATCCACGCGGCGGCGATTCCCGTATTGGCACTCCCGGCAGGTTTGTCAAAATATAAAGGAAGGTTCAAGCTCGATCCGCTACAGATGGCCTTGAACGGAGGCGAAGACTACGAACTCCTGTTCACCGTGCCGCGAAGAAAAGTGAAGACACTGCGGGCAGCTCCCGGGTTCTCTCAGTTAACGCCCATCGGAGAAGTAACCGGCGCCAAAAAAGTGGTCCTGGTCGGTCCCAACGGAGCGAAGAAGCCTTTGAAGCCTCAAGGCTGGGACCCTTTTCGCCGCTAGCACAAACGCCTAGCGCTTCTGCCCAACCAGCTCTGCGATCGTATCCATCAGGTCAAACTTGGTCAGCACTTCGAGCTTCTTATCCGGCATTTCTACGAAAACGGCGGGACTATCGTGACTCAAAATGTGTGTTACTCGTTCAACCGGCGAGTCAGCAGGAACCAGCGGCAGCGGATTTGTCATCACTTCGCGAATCACTAGCTTGCGCAGATCTTTCCCCTGCAGCGCGAGATTCAGAATTTGGTCCTCAAACACGGTTCCAATCGAATGCTCTTCTTCGAACACGGGGAGCTGAGAGATGTCCTGCTTCTGCATGGTATGCAGCGCGTGGAAAACGGTCTGGTCCGGACGCGCCACGATCAAGTCGCGCGTTTTGCCGTTCTGCCGCTTGCCGCGAATCACATCTGCGGCGGTCAAGGTCACCTCCGCCTCTACGTAACCGTGCTCGCGCATCCATCCATCGTTGTAAACCTTGCTCAAATAGCGCGACCCCGAATCGGGCAAGAATGCCACCAGCAGATCGCCTTTCTTCAAATCCCTGGCCACCCGTAACGCGCCCGCGATACATCCTCCTCCGGAACCGCCGGTGAAAATGCCTTCCTGTTTTGCCAGACGCCGCGCCCACACAAAACATTCTTCGTCGTTCACCTGCACCACATCGTCCAGAATTTTCAAGTTCATAGTGCCGGGAAAGAAATCTTCGCCGATTCCTTCCACTACGTAGGTCTTGGCCTTACCCACATGCCCCGTTTTCACGAACTCGTAGTAGAGCGACCCTATCGGATCCACGCCGATAATCTTAATGTTCGGATTTTTCTCTTTCAGATATTGGCCGACTCCGCTGATCGTGCCGCCGGTGCCCATTCCGCAAACGAAATGCGTAATTTTTCCTTCAGTATCGTTCCAGATTTCCGGACCTGTCGTCTTGTAGTGCGCTTCCGGATTCATCGGATTTTCGTACTGGTTCGGGTAATAGGAATTGGGAATTTCACGTGCCAGTTTTTGCGCCACGGAATAATAGCTGCGAGGATCCTCCGGTTCCACAGCGGTGGGACATACAATCACTTCCGCGCCAAACGCTTTCAGCAAATCGATCTTTTCCCGCGATTGCTTATCATTAATTGTGAACACCACTTTGTACCCGCGCACGCAAGCCACCAGCGCAAGTCCCATTCCTGTATTTCCCGACGTGCCTTCGATGATCGTTCCGCCCGGTTTCAGCTTTCCCGTGCGCTCTGCTTCATCGATCATCGAGAGCCCGATGCGGTCTTTCACCGACCCGCCCGGATTCAGGTAATCCGCTTTAATATAAATTTCGGCAGGAGAATCTTTCCCGATCCGGTTCACCCGGATCAGCGGCGTGTTGCACATCGCCTCTAAAATATTGTTGCACTTCATGTGCGCGTTTCTCCTGGTGCGAAGTAATTCTGCAAATGAATCTTAAGCTTAGTGACTTCTGTAAATCCTGTCCAGCGGCACCGAGCTTAGCGGCGGGTAGCTGTGAACGATGCGCTTATCGTGTTTGGTATGCGTATGCCTTGAGGAACACAAAAACGACCACGCCGGTGATTGAAACGTAGAGCCAAAGAGGAAAAGTCACGCGTGCGATTCGGCGATGCATCGCGAAGCGGCCCGTCAACGAGAAAAAGAACGTCGTCAGCACCATCGGCAACGCTAGGATGGAAAGGATTATGTGGCTGGCTAGGATCGAAAGGTACAGGGTGCGCACCGGGCCGTGGCCCGGAAAAATCGTGTCGCCGTGCAAGGCGTGATTCACAATATAGCTGACCAGAAAAACGGAAGAGAACGCGAACGCCAGCAGCATGCTCTTGCGATGCGCAGCCATGTTGTGATGCTTAATGAAATACAATCCTACACACAGCGCAATCGCGCACAATCCGTTCAAAAGAGCGTTGAGGGCCGGCAAAAACATCCAGCGCCCTGCAAAATCGGCCGAGGCCTGATGCACGTAAAGCAGCCACAGCAGGAATGATACCGCCAGGCCGCTCACCACAACGATCGCGCCAACCACCGGCCGCGGACTAAATTCAACCTGTTCCATGGCGACAATTAAATCACAAAAGCTCATGCGGAGGTCATATAGAAAGTGCCGCAAATGAACCCTGATTCGCAGCGAATTCGATAGCTTTGCTGGTTTGCTTGCGATCATAGAAATGTCGTTCCTCGCACACAACGAAAAGTTGTAAAGTTTGAATCGCCAGATCGCGGCAAGCAAGCGGTCAGGAAAAAGTGTGTTTGACAACGAATCAAAATGCCCCGTCAGTGGCAAGCGCATGTACGCAACCGAAGGCGAAGCCCTGGCCACAGCCGCCCACCAAATCGCATCCGCTAACGCACCAAAAGGCCTGGGCGCCTATCGTTGTTCGTGGTGTGACGCGTGGCATCTAACGAAGAATGCGGGAAAAACCAAAAAAGATCGCAGATAAACGCTAATCCGCCGGCGAATTGAACGTGAAACTCAAATTGCCGTTTGAGTTCATCCCGTTTTGCAGACGTCATAGCCATGACAACCTTGGCAATCCCGCTGGTTTCCGGTTGTCTTACGCAGATCCCTAGGCTCGCGCCCACAAAGGCTTCACGTAAATAAGCGGGCGGATTTTGCTGCTCCTCCAGAAATAAGCCAGAATGATCACGCTTGCAATCGCCGCGTACGCGCACCACAACGACGTAAACGCGTAGCGCTTGAACGCCATCACCGTCAGCAGAATCGCGAGATTGGCTATGCCAAACAGCACCATGGCCCTGACCTTCGAGAAAAATAGCGAGCCGCACGTCGCGATTATGTAAAGCACCGCAACCGCCGTGTTGTTCGTGGCCCGGTTGATGTACACGATGCTGTTTGCCTTCTCATACACCTGCGTTGGAAACGCCGTCAGCGCCCACAATATATAAAGCGTGGTTCCCGTGCCAATCACCAGAAACGGAACCATGCGCCGCCGGCCCGCGCCGTCAGGCTCAAATAGCAGCACGCTCAGCGGCAGCAGAAAAGGAAGTAGTCCCTGCGCATATAACATGAACGCAGCACCCATATCGTGCGTCACCGTAGGCGGAAGTATCCCGTCCAGCCCGAGCCAGACGAAGCCCTCGATGAATTGATGAATCGCAAACAGTGTGGGCAGCGACGCAAAAAGCAATTCGCGCCGGTGCTTCACCTTCGTCAACGTTACCACTCCAATCGCAGCCAAGGCCCCGCTGCCCACAAAATTCGCCACCGCAGAAAAGCACATAGCTGGTCTTCCCCCGCGCGAAAATTACACCCATCCCCGCCCAACACAAAATTATTTCTTCCAATCATCGCTAAGACATATGTTTCCTGACGGCGTGCTATGCTTTTCTGTGCTCCCAGTTCCGCCAGAAACCGGATATATCTTCTATGATGGCCACTGCGGTCTGTGCCATCGCACCGTAAAATTCGTTCTGAAACATGACCGCTCAGGAACTGCCTTCCGGTTCGCGCCGCTGCAAGGTGAAACGATAAAATCTCTTGTCGCACCCGAGCTGCGCGCCACACTGCCGGACTCCTTCGTCGTCCTCACGCGCGATGGAGGGCTGCTCACGCGCTCGAATGCCTCGCTCCACGTCATGCAACGGCTCGGCGGAGCTTGGCCACTTTTGGCCAATATCTTGGGCCTGATCCCTCGCGCTTTGCGCGACGTTGTTTACGATTTTGTCGCGCGGATCCGCTACCGCGTGTTCGGCCGCCAAGATAACCTTTGCCCTGTCGTCCCGCCAAATCTGCGGCAACGCTTTGATCCCTAAGATTCGCATTGATAAATGCACCAGCCGCAATCCTCGTCTGAGGCGCTGACAGGGTGGAAGGCGATTCCTAGCTAGGGTTTAGGAGCAATCTCGAGCTCGAGACAGTTTGTAACACAACGTTAACAATCCCCGCCAAGTGTTTCGCTAAGATGCCATGCCATGCCAAATGAAAATCTGCAAATTGTGGTGTCGCCCGGCAACCGCGAAGGCCAGAAAATTGTCCGCCTGAAGGGTTCCCTGAATATCCAGACTATCTTCGGATTTCAGTCTGCTGTGCGCGCGGAAAATTCCCCAGTGGTCATTCTCGATTTCAGCGGTGTCCCCTTCATTGATTCCGCCGGGCTAGGCGCTTTGGTTGGCGCCTATGTCGCTGCGCAGAAAAAACCTCAACGAATGGCTGTGGTGGGGATGAACACGCAAGTAAAGACCCTGATCGAAATGACCAAGGTATCTCAACTTATCAAATCCTACGACACGTTGGGCGAAGCGGAAGAATTGCTTTAGGAGCCACCAGGAACGTAACCCGGGTGCTCAGTTTTAGCTTTTCCAAGAACTACGCAGTCGCTAACTTTTCCGCTGGTAACTTTGGATCCACCCATTTCATAACCCCGCGCATTATAAACACATTCAAAAATATTGAAATCAACGACGCGGCCAGAGTCGCCGTAAACACTTCGTCGCCCACCAATCCTGACTTCCTGGCCACTTCCACCAAAATAAACGACAACTCGCCGATCTGCGTCAGTCCGGCCGCCACTGCTATGGAGGTCCAAATGGAGTAACGAAACAGCCGCATCACGCCCGTCCAAATAATGAATTTCCCAAACACGATCAGAAAAAGCATCACGCCTAACAATTGCAAATTGTGAACGATTATCTGCGGCACCACCAGCGTTCCCAGCGAGACAAAAAACAACGCCACGAACGCGTCTCGCAGTGGGATTAAAACCGTATGCGCTTCATGCAAATCTTTCGCTCCGCTGATGGAAAGTCCAGCCAGGAACGCTCCCAGCGCAACTGAAAATCCCAGAGCCTGCGCGATTCCGGCGGAAACCAGGCAAATCGCAATGGCGAACAGCAGGAAAAGTTCTTGATCTTTCGTGCGCGCCGCCGCGCGAAGAATTCTGGGCACCACCGTCAGAGCTAAAAATATCAACGGAATCAGCAGCAGGACAGCTTTCCCCAGCGTCCAGGCCGCCCGCGCGAAACGCCCTTCACCGGGCCCGCTGAAAATAGGAATGATCACGGTCATGAAGACCACGGCCACGTCTTCCACCAGCGTGATTCCAATCATCACTCGCCCGTGCGTTTTTCCCATGGCGTGATGGTCGGCCAGCATTCGCGCCAGCACCATGGTGCTGGCCACCGATATCGTGGCGCCCACCACAAAACCTTGCATCATGTTCCATCCCATCAGCTTCGCAGTTCCTAAAGCCAAGCCGATGGAAAGCAAAATGCCCAGCGTTCCGCCTCCCAACGCAATCCATTTCACGCGCATCAAGTCCGGAATTGAAAATTCCACACCAATGGAAAACATCAGCAGCACTACGCCAACTTCCGCGAATACTTCGAAGGTGTGCAGGTCGGAAAGATGCGGCCCGGGCGTGAAAGGGCTAATGACAACCCCGCCCACCACGAATCCAAGGATCAAAGGCAGTTTCAGCCGCCAGGCGATCACGCCCCCAGCCACGGCGGCCAGAAATATGTAGGTCAAATCGCGAAAAAGAATTGGGTTCGCTTCCACGCCGCAATACTACCCTAGGATTCCTGCGCGCATTCACTGAATAGCAGACCTTTCCAAATATTTCTGAACGCTGCCCGCCCGCATCAAATTGAGAACATTCCGCCAACTCCGCCCGCCGCAGCCTCCGCGCGGATGCGATAGAATGGTGAAACATGGAAAGGTTCTACCGCGCAACCATGAAGATCACCGGCGATACGCTGTTCGGCCGCCTCGCCTTCACATTCCTTTTGCTGTGCTCTATTGGCTTGGGCGCCGCGATCGGATTGCTTTTTGTTTACACTAGCGACTTGCCTGAAATTCACGCCCTGGAAGATTACCGTCCCAACGTCGTTACCGAACTCTATGCCGACGACGGCCAATCCATCGGCACCTTTGCTTTACAGCGCCGCATACTGCTCACTTATTCACAAATTCCCAAGCTTCTGAAAGACGCCATCCTCACCACGGAAGATCAGCACTTTGACGAGCACTGGGGCGTGGATATTCCGCGCGTCGTCGAAGCCGCCTATCGTGACGTGTCCAGCCATCGCATGGCCGAAGGCGCCAGCACGCTGACCATGCAACTCGGCGGCGGCCTCTTCCTCAATCGCTCTGACCGCAGTTTGCGTCGAAAAATTCAGGAAACAATTCTCGCCATTCAAATCGAGCGCCACTACACCAAAGATCAAATTTTTACCATGTACTGCAATCAGATTTATCTCGGTGCCGGAAATTACGGCTTCGAAGCCGCCTCCGAATACTATTTCAATCGCCCGGTTGGACAACTAACCCTTACCGAAGCCGCCACGCTCGCTGCCATCATCCGCGGCCCAATCTATTCTCCGGTTAACCATCCCGAACGCGCTCTCGCGCGACGCAATCTAGTCCTTTCTCTTATGGCGCACGACCGCAAAATCACCGCCGCGCAAGCCGCAGCTGCGTCGAAAGAGCCTCTGGGCCTGCACATTTTCACTGGACGAACCGATCTCGCTCCTTACTTCGTCGAAGACGTTCGCGAATATCTCGAGCACACGTACGGCACCGCTGCCGTCCACGAACAAGGCTTGCGCGTTTACACTTCGCTAAACGCCGCCATGCAGAAAGCCGCCGATCAAGCCGTGCGCGACGGCCTGCATTCCTACGATCGACGCCATGGCTGGCGCGGCAACTTGCCGAATATTTTGCAGAATAAACTTGGCTCGCTCGACAAATATCAAAATGAAGATTGGCGCGGCTCGCTGCAAAAGGGCGACTACGTTACCGGCCTAGTCACCAACATCCAACCCACTTTCGCCTCCATAAAACTCGGCCAATATCACGCTATGCTCACGCCCGCCGATTTTTCCTGGACCGGACGCAAATCCCCCGCCCAGCTACTCCAGCTCGGCGATCTCGTTTGCGTTTCCATTAAAGAGGTTTCCGGCGCCACCGTGCGCGTTCAACTCGAACAGCAACCCGCGGCCCAAGGTGCTTTGCTCGCCATCGACAATCCCACCGGTGAAATCAAAGCT
Source organism: Acidobacteriota bacterium (assembly GCA_013287135.1). Classification (GTDB taxonomy): domain Bacteria; phylum Acidobacteriota; class Terriglobia; order Acidiferrales; family UBA7541; genus Palsa-295. The sequence continues at coordinate 12,177 of JABDEK010000032.1, forward strand.
ATGGTGGGCGGGTACAGTTTTGACGAATCGAAATTTAATCGCGCCACGCAAGCTCTGCGGCAGACCGGCAGCTCGTTCAAAGTTTACGTGTACGCCGACGCGCTCGAGCAAGGCATCACGCCCTTCGACACCGTCGTCGACGAGCCCGTCACCTTTCGCAGCGGCGGCCAAAATTATTCGCCTCACAATTACGACAACAAATTCGAAGGCCGCATCACCTATCGCCGCGCCCTCGCCGATTCACGCAACGTTCCCGCCGTGCGCCTTCTTGACCACGTCGGCGTGCAGAGCGTAATCGCGCTGGCGCGCAAATTCGGAATCACCAGTCCGCTGCCGCCCTATCTCCCGCTCGCGCTCGGCGCTTCCGATCTCACTTTGATGGAACACACTTCCGCCTTCACGGTTTTTCCTGACGACGGAATCCACATTGAGCCGCATTACATTCGCCGCGTCACTTCTTACGACGGCGCTGTCCTGGAAGAGCCGCGCCCCAAAGTTACCGACGTGGTCCCGCCCGCAGTGGCCCGCACCATGGTCGCCATGCTCGAAGAAGTCGTGCAGTTCGGCACCGGCGTGCGCGCCAAAGAATTGGGCCGCCCCTCCGCCGGAAAAACCGGCACCACAAACGATTTCACGGACGCCTGGTACATCGGCTTCACTCCACAACTTACCGCCGGCGTCTGGGTCGGCAATGATGACAAGCGCATCTCGCTCGGCAAAAAAGAAACAGGCGCACGCGCCGCGCTTCCCATCTGGCTGGAATTCATGCAACAAGCCGTGCAAGGATCGCCCGCAGAAGAATTTCCAAATGTCGTTTCGCTCGAAAAGCTCGCCACCGGCAAACAAGTTCAAGTTGACGTCGCCGACACTGCCCCCCCCGCCGACGCGGCCGAGCAAGGCCTGACCGAAACCCACGGCGCCACTCCGACTCCCAAGCCGTCCAAACCCACTCAACCCATCACGCAAACATCTCCGCCCGCGCCGCAGCCAAAGCCTTCCTCACTTTACCCTGACGCAGGAAAGGCACCCACCCACGCCAGCGCCCAACCCGCCCCACCGCGCTAAGCCTGACTTGCATCTTTTTCGCCGTACTTCGCAACTAAGTAGTCAATTACTGTGCGTCCGCGGAATTATTGAAGGACAGCCCCCGATAGCATCCAGAAGGAAGGAGCGGCTCAATGAGGCTAACCAACTCCGCCATCCTCCTCGCGTCGCTTTTAGCAATCGCTATGCAGGGCTGCGGACTTTTTTCGTCCTCGCCGTCTTCGGGACCTGCTCCCGCCCTGTCCGTCGTTCAAGCCACCGATCTCGGACCGATCCCCACCAATCCAGACATTCTTGGACGAGATGGCGGCTACAGCGCTCTATTTCAAGGCTATTCCGTGTGGCTGTACGATGACACATTTCTCGCCAAGCCAAATTACGAGGACCGCACGCTGCTCAGTGACACCTGGTCATTTACCACTGACCTCAACGCGCAAGATGGCATCCCCGGTTTCCGGGAACGGCTGGATTCCGTCGGCGCGCCCACCATGATTTTGCCCGAGACTCCCGCTGAGCAAGCGTTCAACCAGGCCCACAACGGCACTAATTGCCAAACGCCGCCTTGCGGAACTCGCTGGGCACTCTGGCCCTCCGCCATCGTCGTCAACCCTGTCGACAACACCGCTTTGATCTTTTATATGGTAGTGAGCGCGATGCCTGGAAATTTTAATTTCCAAGGCATCGGAACGTCCGTCGCCACTTGGCAGGACATCCAGCAGCAGCCTCAGCGCCCCACCCTAAATCCGCCAATCGTGCCCGACCATCCGGACTTGCTCTTCACTCAGAACGAGCCGGGCTTCGGCTCCGCTGCATTTATCAGCAACGGAATGCTGTATGTGTATGGTTGCGACTACACCTCCGGCTGCAAGCTGGGCAGAGTCTCGCCAGCCAACGCGCAAGTTCGCAGCGCGTGGAGCTTCTACGCGGGCGCCGGCAATTGGTCCGCGCAGATTGGCGACGCCGTCACCGTCTTTAATAACGCCAACATTTTGAGCATTTCCTGGAACGCGTTCCTGCAGTGCTATGTCGCGCTTTACAGTCCGCCCTTTTCCCAAAATGTCGTGATGCGCACATCCGCGAATCCCGAAGGCCCGTGGTCCCGCGAGACCTTAGCTTTCGTCGCCATGCAGCCCACGCCCGGCAACGGCAACGTTTACGACGCGCTGGCCCACGCCGAATACGACGCTAACAACGGCCAAACCATTTACGTCTCTTACTCGCGCGCCACCCCCGCACCTTTCTCGAGCGAAGTCCGCCTGGTCGCCGTCCAACTCCAATCCGCAAGCTCAGAGCCTTAAGAATGCCGGTGGGTTTTCGCTCGCTCTTGTTTCCTGAGGGCGTCTTCGCTTTGATTTTTCGCTTTTTGTTTACGTCTTCATCCCGAGCAAGGCGCTCTTTGCCAACGATGGATAGGCTGTTAGGATTTAGCTGGTCACTTCGAGGAGGATTCGTATGCTGTCTTGCTACCTCGCAGTTGGGTGGTTGTCGCCGGGCGACTTGGGTTGCGCTGGTGGAGGCGATGCTAGGGGCCTGGTGATGTCATCTAGAGATGCGGGGGTTCCTTCGATGCGCTGGAGGACGGGATAACGTTCGCCATCGTGGTAATCGATGTCGGCGATGGAAACAAAATTATCTAACTGGACGATCAGGCGGATCGGCTCGGACTTGCCTTTCGCCTCGCGAATCGCGGCTCGTAGGACATCGGGGGAAAAGACCTGCCCGTTGACCGCGATGATCTTCGATCCCGGAACGATTTTTGCGTTATCAGCGGGTCCATTCCAGCGAACATCTTTAATAGTATTTTCCGCGCCGACCCGGAGCCCAATAGAGTACCAAGCGTTGACCACCGTAGCGTCCGGGCCGGCATTGGCGGTAATAACAAGCTCAGAAGCATTTGGTTTGTCCGTGTACACTAATTTGTAGCCGCCGCGCTCGATGCCGGCAAGATCGGCATGGGGATTAATTTTATCCACGCGGTCGTGGAGAAAAGTCCCCCAGTCGTACGGCGCCACCTCGTTCAGATCGCGAACGAGTTCGTCAAAAGTATAAGGAACGATAAGCGGCCCGGTGTTTCCGCCTTTGCCCAGAAAAATTCTTTGGAAGTCATCGAGCGATTTCTGATTGTTCGTCATCTTGCGAATCTGGGTATCCGCGTCAAGCCAGACCAGCTAGCCTTCGTCGTAATAGTCTTGTCCACGCTTCCAACTGGACCAGGCCGGATTTCCATCCCGGAGAATACTGGCTGCAACCGCCGTATCTTCGGTCGAGCGCCATTCACGGCCGGGCGTGTAGTCAAGATTCGCAGCGGATGATGCCAAAACGTCGCGGTACTCCGTCTGAGACCTGAGTCCGGAGCGCGCGGCAAGCACGTTGCCCAGGTATTGCGTCATGCCTTCATAAACCCACAGCAGCGCGCCTTGCTGCGCCGTGGCGAAATCAGTCTGGTACAACCCAATCGGCCGGCGATACTTGCCATTCCATGAGTGCGTAAATTCATGCGCGAGTAGATCGGCGTCACCCAACTGGTGGTCTTCATCCGAGAAAGCTTTCTCGCCGATGCCGTTTTCCGAGGACTGGCCATGCTCGAGGCCCACACCGCCCGCGGTGTCGGATAGACTCAACAGGAAATGGTATTGGTTGTAATGGTGCGAACGATACAACGCATCCGCTTCACGTACGAGATTCGTAATCTCAGCCAACGCCTCTGGACGAAGGTTGGAATCCTCGGCAATGTCGGACGCCACGTCCATGTAGTGCTTGGGAGAAATTTCCGGAGCCAAAGCAAATTCTTGAAAGTATTGGCCCGTGAGGATTGGAGAATCTTCCAGTTGCTCAACGTTGGTGACGGCAAAGTGCGTGGCGCCGCCCCAAGCCGGAACAGGATTTGCGCCGCGGCCGATGGGAGTAAGCGCTGTGCCGATGCCCCAACCCGCCGGGACAATCACGGAAGGCTGTATTGGAATGTCGCGCACAGGCACATTAGCCGGGTAGAGCATTAGCTTGTCCCATTCCAGATATGCCAACTTCGGCGAAACATTCGTGAGAACGATGGCATCGAGATGGGCATGCAGAGTGCTCACCCCCGCTGGGATCGTCAGGTGAAACTCGTAGAGATCCACATCGTCGCGGCGCCACGGGAGCGTCTGGCCCTTGGCGGTGAACACCACGCCCGTAATGCCATCCACGGGTCCGGTAGGCCGATGATCGCCGGGAATCCATTTGGGAGTGATAACAGTGAGCGGCCCCTCGGTCACTGGCAAATCCACTTCGGCGTGAAAGAGCTTGCGTGGTGCGTCGGAAAGGTCGGCGGTGATCTGAATCGGTGGTTTCTGACTCTGTCCCGAGGCGGACGCGGTGAACAAGACGGTGAGAATTGTTATAGCGAAAAATGCTAGGAGATTCCGTCGCATGGTGGCTGGCTCCGAGATTTTAGTGAGCATCAGAAGATTTCCAGGATTTCTTCGTAGCGTTTGAACGGAGGGATCAGGTAGGCGCCGGCGATGCCCTCGGTTCTTGCTGTGCGGGCCCAGTCGAGCATTCGGCGAGCGAGGACGAAGCCGCGGTCGCGGGCAGCGTCTCCAGCTTTTTCCATTTCGCGCAGAGTGGGCTCGGGGATCACGATTCCGGGGACTTCGTTGTTCAGGCGCAAGGCTTGCTTGTAACTGGTGAGCGGCCACAGTCCGACGATTACCGGCACGGGCGATTTGCCGCCGAGGCGCTTTAGGAAAGTGTTCCAGTGCTGGGGGTCGAAGATTGGCTGCGTCATAGCGAAATGCGCGCCGGCTTCAATTTTTTCCTGGAAGCGCCGCAACTCCTCGTCGATGTCTTCTGCAACCGGGTTCACTGCGACGCCGATGGTGTAATTTGTGGCACCGCCCAAGCTTTTTCCGGCCCAGTCGGTCCCTTGATTGAGCCGCGCAAGAACTTTTACCAAGCCGATGGAGTCCACTTCATAGACGCCGCTGGTTTCGGGGTGATCGCCGAGCGATGGCGGGTCTCCGGTGATGGCGAGGACGTTGCGCACGCCCCCCACGGCCCATGCGCCGAGCAACATTGCTTGAAGACCAATGATGTTCGAGTCGCGGGTGGTGAGGTGCGGGATGGTTTCGAAACCGTGGGCTTCCAGAGCGCCGGCGAGCACCATGGCGTCCATGCCTACGCGCGCGAGAGTTCCGCTATTGATGTCGATTGAATCCACCTGGCCGGAGGCCATCACGCGGCCAGTTTGTTCCACGATGCGTTCGACGGTGACGCCTTTGGGCGGGTCGATTTCCACGGAGACGACGAACTTTTCAGCCTGGATTTTTTTCCAGAGCTTGCTATCGGGCTCGCGGGTTGCGACTCGGCGAAATCTCTCGGCTGGCTCGAAAATTTCTATGGAACGGGCCTTCATCGGTTTCGCGCCGCTCGCTTTGTCGAGGTGAATTTTCTTCACTGCTTGGGCGATGGCGTGGATGTGTTCGGGAGTGGTGCCACAGCAGCCGCCAATCAGGCGCGCGCCCAACTCAGCAGCTTCCTGGGCAAAGAGCGCGAAATATTCCGGCGAGGAGCGCGGATAAACGATGCGGTCGCCGACACGCTTGGGAAAACCTGCGTTAGGCATGACGCACAGCGGCAAGGCGGCGCAGGAAGCCAGTTCGCGCAGCACGGGAAGCAAAAGCTGCGGGCCGATGGTGCAGTTCGCGCCGATGGCTTGAATATTTTTGTCTTTCAGTTTTGCCCAGGAGTCTTGCGGGCGAGTGCCGCCGAAAGTGGTGCCTTCGTCGGAGTAGGTCATCTGCGCGACGATGGGGAGGCGCGAGAAGGAGCGAATAGCGTCAATGGCGGCGAGCAATTCTTCCACATCGCTGAAAGTTTCCAGCATGAAGAGGTCCACGCCACGCTCTTCGAGGGCGCCGGCCTGCTCTTTGAAGATGGCGAAGATTTCTTCGTCAGGAAGTTCGCGAACGTGCTGGACGATTCCGAGCGGGCCAATGGAGCCAGCAATCAAAACTTCGTGCTTGGCGGCTTCGCGGGCTTCGCGAGCGATTTTTACTCCGCGATGATTCAGTTCCGCCACACGTTCGGCCATGCCGAAAAGGCCGAGCTTGTGGCGGTTGGCGCCGAAAGTATTGGTCTCGATGATGTGGGCGCCGGCGTCGAGATAGCGTTGGTGGACGCTGAAGACGGCGTCCGGCACGAGGCTATTGAGCTCGTCCACGCAGCGCTGCGGGCCGATGGATTCGTAAAGCAGCGAGCCCATGGCGCCGTCAACGACCAGGATGGAGTCGCGAAGGCGTTCGTTGAACGCTTCAATTCTCATGGGCCCTAGCTACCTTAGTTTTTGTCATGGTTGTAAACCGCCGAGTATATCATCCAGGGGCCACTGCTCAAGGCAAGTGGCTTGTGAACGACCAACCACGGTATTTAACCGTGCGCCTCCGCAGGTGGTTGTGGCCCCCGGGTAGAATTTTCCCTCTCCTTTGTTTTCAGGCAGTTACGTCGCTTTCTATATTTTGGATTCACGCGAAACCCACACACTTCATGTTGAAAATCACAGAGGAGTCAGAAGATCCAGAAGCGTTTTTTCTTGCGGACGGGGGTGGCGCCGGGACTGAGGCCGGCGTCTTCGGCCAGCTGCGGCACGAACGGGAGTGGGCGGCCCTCGAACGCTGCCAGCGGATTTTCTACCAGCAGCGCCCGGGCGACTTCCTCGCCGTGGGCCTTCCGCAAATAGCTGAAGGCGGAGCTTAGAATTGGGGGGCGCGTCGTGACGTTGTGCGCGTCACTCGCAAGAAAGTGGACTGCGCCGGCATCGAGCCATTCCTCGGCGGATTCTTTCGCCGACCTGCCAAATTTTCCCAGCAACGACTGCGCGGTTACCTGCACGTAGCAACCCTGCCGTATCCAGCGGAATAAGCGATCGGCCTTCACCCGAATTAGCGGATTTCTTTCGGGATGAGTGATGATCGGCTGGAGCCCCGCGAGCTGGAGATCGTGCAGCGCCTGGTCCATGGAAGGAGGGATGGAGAAGTCCGCGAACTCCACTAGCAAGTAGTTTTTCTGGTTCACGGTGTAGCGCTCGGGGTAGAGGCGTATGCTCTGCAAATTTTCGAAGCTGAGGTGAAAGTCGCATCCGGTGGCGAAAGTGAGACGGCCTTCGAAGCGAGATTGAAGTTCATCACGGCGCTCTTTCACCAATTCGGGAATGAAGTCGTGATTGGGATGCGCGTGCGGTGTGCCGACGATATGGGTAATGCCGTCTTCAATCGCCATTTCAGCCATAGCTACGGACATATCGAGCGATTCGGCGCCGTCATCGAGACCGAAAAGTATGTGGGTATGGATGTCAACCATTGAAAACGAGAATAACGCAGGGGACAAAGGATAACAACGAACTAGGAAGAAAGCGGCGCGAATCACTTAACGAGTGATAACGACATTGGCCAAGCTTGCAAACAGAGGCGTGGAAGAAATTTCTGAACGATATAACGCGGTACAACAACCGCCACTGCGGAAGGCGGGAATTACCGGCTGGGCGCAAGTGAGTGGATGGCCAGGCGACGCGTCCATACAGAAGCGTTTGGAAAACGATTTGTACTACCTGCAGAATTGGAGCTTTTCTTTCGACCTTCCCGTTATCGCGTGAACGATTTTTTCCGCAATGGTTGGCCACAACGCGTATTAGCACCTTCTTCACCGCTGATCCTCGATCGAATCCAGTTTGTTTACCAAGCTGCTGGTTGCTGCGGAGCTACGCTCGCTTCAAAGCGAGGAGGTGCGAGCCGATTGCAGTCTTTGCACGCCACTGCGGGCGCAATCTTTGTGGCCATTCGGATTCTTGCTATAGTGTTTTGAATCCAAATTGCGGTTCCCTGACGCTGCAGCCGCGTCGTAATCGCTTCCCAAGAGAGGCAACAGAATGGCCGTAGAGCGTAAGCCGGAATTTTTTGCGGGGAAAGACCTGAAAATCGGGATTATTGGGTGCGGCTACGTAGGCCTTCCGTTGGCGCTACGGTTTGCAGATGTGGGCCACAAAGTTACGGGATTTGATACCGACCAGGAAAAAATAACGAAGCTTAACGCCGGGCAGTCCTATATCCAGCACATACCAGCAGACAAAATCAATCATCACGTGAAGGGCAAGCGTTTTGATGCGACCACGGATTTTACGCGATTGCGCGAAATGGATGCGGTGCTGATTTGCGTTCCCACACCGCTGGATGAGCGCCGCGAGCCGGACTTGAGTTACGTGGAAAAAACCGCGCAGTCCATCGCGCCAAATCTGCAGCGCAATCAACTGATCGTTCTGGAAAGCACCACTTATCCCGGAACAACCGAAGAGCTGGTGCTGCCGATTCTCGAAAAGGGCGGATTGCGCTGCTCGATTGCAAGGGGCGAAGCAACGGAGAACGTTGCGACGGATTTTTATTTGGCGTTTTCTCCGGAGCGCGAAGATCCGGGAAACAAGCAGTATGGTTTGGCGCAGATCCCCAAAATTGTGGGAGGCATCAATCCTCCCAGCGGTCGCGCGGCTGCGGGTCTTTACGCGCAAATCGTATCCAAAGTAGTTCCAGTCAGCTCCACGCGCGCCGCTGAAATGGTGAAGTTGCTGGAGAATATTTTTCGCTGCGTAAATATCGCATTGGTGAACGAGCTGAAACAGCTTTCGTTGCGCATGGACCTGGATATATGGGAAGTAATCGACAGCGCGGCGACCAAGCCGTTTGGTTTTATGCCTTTTTATCCCGGACCGGGCCTGGGGGGCCATTGCATCCCTGTTGATCCGTACTATCTCTCGTGGAAGGCGCGGGAGTACGATTTCGCCACGCGTTTTATCGAGCTAGCGGGCGAGATCAATACGGCCATGCCGTATCACGTGGTGGATGCGTTGGTAAGAGCGCTTAATGAACGCGAGAAAAGTTTGAAAGGCTCGAAAGTTTTGCTGCTAGGAGTGGCTTATAAGAAAGACGTGGACGACTTACGCGAGTCTCCTTCGTTGAAGCTGCTGGAATTGCTGACCGCCAGCGGAGCCAAACTGGACTACAACGACCCGTATTTTCCGGCGCTGCATAAAATGCGACACTACGATTTTTCGCATATGCGGTCGGTGGATTTAACACCGGAGCAAATAGCGAAATATGATTGCGTGCTGATTGCGACGGACCACTCCAGTTATAAGGTTGACGAAATCGTGAAAAACGCGAAGCTGGTGGTTGATACGCGGAATGCCACGAGGCACGTGAAGGAACATCGCGAAAAGATCGTCAACTGCTGATCGCAACTATGTTGTTTTCTGTTGCTTAACCCGGTGCGTCATTGCTGGCTCCTTCGATGTTTATCCGCGCACCGGCTCTTGTTTACTGAATTTACGCACCTGTCCCATAGTCCCATTGCTCGCAACGCTGGCACAGGCTAAGGTGGGTCATTATGAGTTCTACGCTGACTTCTCAAAAAGAGCGTCAAACTTGGGCCACAGATCCTGGCCGGCGTCGCAGCATGCGCGTGCTGTTGAGCATCCCGATACTGGTGCAGGGAAAAGATGCCAAGAATCAGGACTTCTGCGAAGAGACGCGAACGCTGGTGGTGAATGCGCATGGCGCGCTGATTTCGTTGTCGGCACAAGTGGTGGTGGATCAGAAAGTGACTGTTTCAAATAACGCCACGCAGCAAACGCAGGAATGCCGCGTGGTGTATTTCGGCAACATGCAGGCCGGGAAAGCCCAGATGGGAGTTGAGTTCCTGAACCCTTCGTCGTCGTTTTGGCAGATTGATTTTCCACCAGAAGATTGGGTCGTCCCGGAAAACTAATCGTTTGCAGTACCCTCGAAATTTTCCTCTAGTATGGTGCAGAACTAAGCTCGATACGCACGCTGCCGAAAGGAATCTCAGCTTCGAGCAATATGGGCGTGCGAGCTGCGTCGTTTGCGAACCATAGGGAGAGGATTTCCCCTTTTACTTCTACCCCGTGTTGATATTCTTGAACGAGAATCCGTGTGGCTGAAAAGTTTCCGGCATTCACGGCCACGAGTTCTTTTGCGGCTTCGAGGTGTGCGCGCATCTCGACCAGGTCTTCGCCGTCAAAGACGGGAGCGCGAAATTCCGGTGTGCGCCGCCAATCGACCTGTCGTAGCATGTATAGGGCTCCAAGCGGATCTAGCGTGCCGGGCGTTACCACGACGGCTGGAGAAGGGATCGTCTGCGGTCGGCCTGCTACGGAAAAATGTAATATTTGATTCTCCTTCTTTCCCATTTCGTAGAGATACATTTCATATTGGCGGCTCTCGAACGTCGCGGTGTCGGTGTAGGAATCGATTTGATCGTCGATGGGGAGAAGGGACCTGAGCGGGCTTAAGGTATGGGCGGATGCTCGGAAGTGCCACGTTCTGGAGCCGAGAATTTCGCGATGTTCAGTGACGCACAATTGTATTTTTGCGGCGCTGGCGAAGGCGGACCAGGCCACATCATAATTCAACGTTTCGCCGATGCGGAAAGGCATCGGTGTTTCGGCGGCGCGGTTATCGAGTGCAATTTTACTGGGAGCTGCTACCCCCCGAGGAAGCTGAGCGTCAAGGGCGTAGATTTGCAACGACAGGGCGGCCGCTATGTTCGCGACGGTGGTCATGAGCGACAAATGTCCCGCGAAACGTTTGCGCATGGCGCTCGTGAGCTTCAGACGCACTGATCCAGTTGTGAAGTTGCCGAACAGCAAAAAATAAGACGAATAATTGTGCCCGGCCGCGAAGCGCCGGGCTATAGTAAAGCGTAGCGGAAATATCATTTCACAGCTGATTGTGGTCAGGTAAGGAGACTTGCGGAATGCGTTATCTGGTTACGGGCGGTGCGGGATTTATAGGCTCCAATATGGTGGACGAGCTGGTCCGGCGCGGCCACAAAGTGGTAGTGCTGGACGATCTTTCCGCGGGGAAGGAATCCAACCTAGCAGATGTTCGCAGCAAGATTGATCTTCGCGTGGGCAGCATCACGGACTTGGCGGCGGTACAGTCGGCATGCCACGGCGCCGATTACGTGATCCATTTGGCTGCGCGAACTTCTGTTCCGCGGTCGGTGCAGGATCCTATCGGGACAAATTTTGTGAATATCGATGGGACGCTCAACGTGCTGGTGGCTGCGCGAGACGCCAAGGTGCGCCGAATTGTTTTTGCCGCGTCTTCGTCTGCGTATGGAGAGACGCCCACGCTTCCCAAGACTGAAACGATGCCGGCGGATCCTATTTCTCCCTACGGAATTACGAAATATGTTGGCGAGCTTTATGCAAAGGTGTTTGGGCGTGTTTACGGGCTGGAGAATGCGTGCGTTCGCTATTTTAACGTGTTCGGGCCGCGACAGGACCCCAGCTCGCAATATTCCGGCGTGCTCTCGCGTTTTATGCTGGCCGTAATCGAGGGGCAGCAACCTGTGGTGTTCGGCGACGGAGAGCAGTCCCGCGATTTTACGTTTATTGAAAATATCGTGGATGAAACATTGCGCGCGTGCGAGGCGCGAGGCGCGTCTGGAATGGTCTTCAACGGCGGAACGGGAGCGCGTATAACCCTGAACCAAGTTCTAAAATTGCTAGAGAAGCTCAGCGGAAAGAAAATTCAGGCGAAGTATGATCCGCCGCGCACCGGAGACATACGCGACTCGCAAGCAGATATCTCGCTGGCGGAGAAAGTGTTGGGCTACCAGCCATTGGTACACTTCGAGGAAGGCTTACAGCGCACCTGGGAATGGTACAAAGGCGCCTACGGAAAAAAACAGGGCGGATGATACAGGGCTTACTCAGTCCGCCTGACCATCGATGTACGCGGGGAGCTCGGTGAGGCTATCGAGCATCAGATCCGGCGGAACTTTTTTCAAGCTCTCGGTTCCGAGGCCATAGGTAACGCCGCAAGCCCAGATGCCGGAGTTTCGCGCGGTTTGGATATCGATTTCGGAATCTCCGATAATCATAGCTTCCTGCGGCTGCGAGCCAAGTTCGCGCAATAGGGTCTCAATGCCCATCGGATGCGGCTTCTTTTTTTCAAAGCTGTTCCCTCCGTAAACAAAACGGAAATATCGCGAAAGGCCCAAGCCGTCCAGGATTGCGCGGCTAAAGTTAACAGGCTTGTTGGTCAGAACCGCCATAGGATAATTCTCCAGGAGCGCGAGGCCTTCGCGAACGCCCGGGTAGGCCACGGTGTTGTCCAGCATATGGCTGCGGTAATAGCTCAGAAAATAGGCGAGACCTGTTTCGACTTCTGCGTCCGTCACATCTTTCAATCCTAAGGCACGCTGAACAAGCACGGACGCGCCGCTTCCGACCATTCCAAAAATCTTTTCGTGCGGCAATGACGAGCGTCCCATATTCTCCAGCGTGGCGTTGATTGAGAGAGCCAGATCGAGTTTCGAATCGATCAAAGTGCCGTCGAGATCAAAGATCAGGGCGCGCACAGCGGCGAACCGGTTGTCCGCGTGGGGCATTCAGATCAGCTCCCTTGAAGGTCTGTTTTGCGAGTAGCTCGGATTTTATGTCGGGTGAGGATAATTGTCACTTTGCGGCCACTCTAGGGCCTTAGCAGGCCCAGGCAGGAACGCTACAACTCGACGGCGGCGGCTGCTACAATGTTTCGTTTCCGCGGCGCTCGTTCCGCTTCGAGAGTACACATGGCCGAAATTCATCCCTTTCGCGCGCTACGCTACGACACGAACAAGGTGAAGCTGGACGAAGTTCTTACCCAGCCCTACGACAAAATCACTCCTGCGATGCAGGAGCGCTACTACGCCGCCAGCCCGTACAATTTGATTGCAATAGAGAAAGGCAAGACCTTTCCTGACGATACCGCCGAAAACAACGTTTACACGCGTGCAGAAAAGAAACTGAACGAATGGATCGCGCAAAAGATTCTGATACAGGATCAGACTCACGCTATTTATGTGTACTCGCAGGAGTATATGGTTCCTGGCATGCACACACGAAAAGTGCGAATTGGCTTCATAGCGCTGGGTCGGCTGCAAGATTACAGCGCAAAGATTGTTTTCCCACACGAGCGCACGTTGACGGCTCCCAAGGCGGACCGCATGGAATTGCTGCGGCATACGCACGTCCAGACGGGCCAGCTCTTTATGCTGTACGACGATCGCGCCAGAACGATCGATACGTATCTGGAAGAGATTGCGCGCACGCCTACACAGCTGGAGTTACGCGATGAATTCGGTGTGACGCACCGGCTGTGGCCGGTTGACCACACAGCGTTCATTCGGCGGATTCAGACGGCCATGGCGGATAAGAATATCATCATCGCGGACGGCCATCACCGGTATGAAACAGCGCTGAATTTTCGCAACGAGTGCCGCGCGAAGTCCGGGAAAACCGGCCCACAGGCTGCGTATGAATTTGCAATGATGACGTTCATAAATTCACACTCCCGTGGATTGACCATTCTTCCCACGCACCGCTTGATTCGCAATGTGGCTAATTTTGATTTCGAGCGGTTCCGCAAAGCATTGGCGCCATTCTTTGATTGGTATTCGTATCCCTTCCTGAATCCGGGAGAGCGCGAGACAAGTTACGCAGATTTTCGGAAAGATTTGGGAAGGCAGAACCACGGACGCAGAGCGATCGGGATTTACCCTGGAAAGATTGAAGGCCAAGCCGGCGCGTTCTTTTTATTTCTGCTGCGCCGCGACGCAAATCTGGAGACGCTGCTGCCGGATCTCACTGAAGCGCAACGCGGACTGGATGTAGTGCTACTGCATCGATTGATTCTGGAAAAAGGATTGGGCATAACAGCTGAAGCGGTTACCGCGGAGAAGAACGTCGTTTACGAGCGTGAAATAGATAACGCAATTGCGGCGGTAGATCGAGGCGAAGCGCAGTTGGCATGTTTGCTGAACCCGGTGCGCGTGCAGCAAGTTGTGGAAATTGCTTTGGGCGACGATGTTCTGCCACAAAAATCCACGGACTTTTACCCCAAGCTTCTGAGCGGGATCTCGATTTATCAGGTAGAAGGTCAGATCGAACAGTAACTGTGTCCGAAAATGGCGAGTGTGAACTCCACGACGGATATCAAAATAAAAACCGCGGCCCAAGCATTTGAGCGGAGCCGCGGTCTGAAAATTTAGAAGCGATTTACTTGGCGAAGCTCTGGACGGCAAGCGCCTCGCTGTCGTAGGTATCGAACACGGTCATAAGCTTGGTGACCTGCAACACTTCCTTGAACTTCGAGCCAAGGTTGGCCAGTTTTAGAGTAGCGCCTTGCGAGCGGGCGCTGTGAAAGGTCGCTACGAGCGTGCCCAGGCCGGCGCTATCGATATAGCCGACGTTCGCGAGATTCAACACAATCTTCTTCTTTCCCGCGGCTAGCAGGCTCTTCACCTTCTCGCGAAACGCGTTGCTTTCTTCGCCCAACACAATGCGCCCTTCAATCTCCAGTACAGTAACTCCATTCACTTCCTGATCCGTCATCCTCAATGCCACGTTCGCGCCTCCTGGAAGTCTTAAATCCCTTTTAGAGCGATAAGTCCGTTTTCAGTAAAAATCTGAGCAGGACATATAATAACCGCAAGTTGGGCAAATCAGCTTGCAACTTCGCTGCGCCAACCGAGCCGAACAGCTTGGGCAAAACGCGGATGCGATTTCCGGCTGTTCTTTTAACGGGCTTGCTTCAGCCGGCGATTCAGCTTGCTTCGCCGGCAAATTAACCGCAGTCGGCTGTGCCATAATCCGGGCGTCCTTTGGACGAATGTTTATAGCATATCCAGCGAAAAGGGAAAAGGAAACCTCGCCGCAGGCTGCACGCGATGCCCCATCAGGACAAACATCCGTATGGACACCGAAAGAAGCTGGTTTGTTCCCTTAACTCTGATAAAACATACGCTTTCGGATCCAACCGAAATGAACCTTTGGTTGGCGCCCAGGTATACAATCTTTGGCGCAACCAAGCGTTCCGATAGCGCGTCTTATGTACAGCGGGCGAAGCGACTATGAAATCTAGCCTTCAATTCGCGCCTGTTATCGCGGTACTCGCCTTAGGCCTGGGATTCTTCGCCGCACCTGCGCAAGCTCAGCGCGGGGCGCGGTCGGCCAGCGTCTCCACCGCACCAGCGGCTCGACCGGTTTATTCGCAAGCAAACGCGACACACGCCGCCAATATCGTATCGACCGGAAGCCGACAATCTTCGCGGCTTTCGGCCAGCCACAGCTCCCCAGGTCTTATAAGCAGTTCGCAATTCAAGCGCACAGGACCGCACCGACCGGGAAATCCAGTAAATAGGGTCCCGGCGACCGGCTACTATTGGATTTTTGACGGCGGTACATATTGGGTTCCGGCCGACGGCGATCAGGCTGCGGACCAGTCCATGGTTGATCAGGCCAACACCGATCAAACGAGCGGAGGGCGGTCCGCCGATTCGGGCGACAATGGCTCGCAAGGGCTTAACGCGTCGATGCAACAAGGTCCTGCGAACGGTACACAATCTGGCGGAGATGATTCCGCTGCATCGCGGTCCGAATCGCGAGAGGAACCCTCTGTCTCTGTTCCGGATGAAGGGCAATTCACTTTGGTGCTCAATGATGGCAGATGGATTGAAGCCGTGGCGTTCACACGCTCAAACGACACGATTGTTTACATCAGTCCAGCGGGCAGCCGTTATACCATCGCCGCGAACGAACTGGATTCCGATTCCACCTTGCGGGTCAATCAGGAACGCGGTACACCTCTGCAATCGCCTCTTTAAACGACGCCCGGTTTTTACTAAGAAACTTCAAGAATATTACGCGTCTGAACGGCTGGCAGGCGCAGGCATGTAAGGGCCTGCTTCAGCGGGCAGCCCGGCGCGTTCAAACTGGATAGTGGTGTGCGTAATTTTGAAATCGTGCGCCAGGACTTCGCGCACTTGGTCTAGGATCTTTTCACTATCTTCCATGTGCATGTCGGGTATGCGGACGTGGCACGACAACGCTGTCAAATCTGTACCTAAGGTCCATATATGGATATCGTGGACTTCCTGAACGCCTTCGACGCGCAGCACGGCGGTGGCGACGGTGTCGAGACGCATTTCTCGCGGCAAGCCTTCCAAAAGAATGTGGCTGCTTTCGCGAAGAATTCCGGTTCCCGACCAAAGAACCATCGCGCCAATGCCAATGCCGATTACGGGGTCGATCCAAATGGCGCCGGTCCAGCGAATGCAGAGCGCGCCGGCGACGATGGCCAGGTTGGAAAGAGCGTCGCCGAGGTTATGGATCCATACGCCGCGAATGTTGAGGTCGCGTCGGCCGCTATGAACAGCCAAGGTGATGCCGCCGTTGATGACCAGCGCAAATAAAGAAACCCACAGCATGATGCCGCTTTGAACTTCAACAGGATGTCGCAATCGTGCGACAGATTCGTAAATCAAAAATAGCGAGAGGATGGTGAGCAGCATCGCATTCACAAACGCGGCTAAAATCCCGCTGCGGTGATAACCGTAGGTCTTTTCAGCCGTGGGAGGACGTTTGGCCCAGCGCATGGCAAGCCAGGAAATGACCAGCGTTGGAACGTCAGTTAGGTTGTGGACGGCATCGCTAATCAGCGCGATCGAATGGCCCGCGTATCCAGCGATCAGTTCAACCGCGACCAGTACGAATGTTGCAACAACGGCGACACCCAGGATGCCGGTCATGCCCTCCATCGGCAAGTGAACATGGGAATGCCCGCCCAAGCCGTGGCTGTGGCCATGCTCGTGGGTAGTATGATCATGGCTATGGGAATGGACGTGCACGTTTGAATTCTACTAGCCGGTCGTCTTTGCGCACAGCCCCCCGCTTACATTTGTGACTCAACAGCACCGATTGGCAGTGGACTCTCGGGGAATGAACGTCTGCGCCGAAACTGGATTGACTTCACTCGCCGCCACCGCCTACCATTGCAACAGTTTCCAAGCTTATGAAATCGTAATGGAGCGGAAGCGGGGCGCTACGAATTTGCGCCGGCGATGACCCACCACGTTGCCAAGCTGGTCTTTTGGGGAGTGCGCGGCTCAACGCCGACGCTGGAGCGCGATACTTGGCGCTACGGGGGCAACACGCCTTGTCTGGAATTGACCGCACCGGATGGCACTCACTTTATTCTGGATTGCGGCACCGGTATGCGCATGCTGGGCAATCGTTGGACGCGCTCACACGGCGGCAACGGCATCGAAGCACATATTCTGGTGACGCATTACCACTGGGACCACATACAAGGCATTCCTTTCTTCAATCCTTTTTTCCAAAGCCAGAACAGGTTTCACTTTTACAGTTTTCAATCGAAATATCTGGGTCCGGACAGCCTGCGTCAGGTGCTGGAAGCGCAACTGGCCAGCCCTTATTTTCCAGTGGATGTAAATATGATGACGGCGGGACGCGAGTTTCACGAAATTAACGGCGGCGATAAATGGACGGTGAATGGAACGCAAATTTGTTGCGGCTGGCTCAATCATCCGCAGGGGTGCTTGGGCTATCGCATTGACACCGCGGGTGGCTCGGTAGTTTACGCCACGGACAATGAGCCTGGCATCCCGCAAAATGATCAGAACCTGCGGCAACTCGCGCAGGGAGCGGATGTCTTGATATACGACTCGCAATATTCTCCGGAGCAGCTGGCCTCGGAACGAAAGGGTTGGGGCCATTCGAGTTGGCTGGAAGGAGTGAAGATTGCGCGCGATGCCAAAGTGCGGAACCTGATTCTCTTTCACCACGATCCGGATTCTCTGGACAAGGTTGTGGATGGTTTCCTTTCAGCGGCACGGCAGGAATTCCCCGCTACATGGGCGGCTACGGAAGGAATGTCCATCACAATGAGCGAGCGCGGCGTGAATGTGGAGATGCGCGAGACTCGCGTGGGACAGCGGAGGCGCTTGCGTTTCACCGCGATCGTGAGCGGACAGTCCGAAGACGGCAAGAACTTCGAAGAGAAGGCCACCGTACGCGATATAAGTTTGCAAGGGGCTTATTTGTGTTTGAATAACCGGCCGAAATTGCAGTCGGAAGTTCGCGTAGTGATAGAAGCGGCCGGGGACCCGGCGACCTCCAGCAGTCTGTCGTTGCGTGGAACGGTAGTTCATTTTGACGCTGGACGAGAGAAAACGCAGAACGGCGTGGGCGTAGTTTTCATCGATGACACCGATCCCGCGCGTCCGCACGATTAGTTTCTTCTTGGTCGACTGCATGTAGGCGAACCTTTTCTTCCACAACATCCAGACTCCTAAATTATTGCTATGCGTTGTTGATGGGTGTACATTTCACGGCCTAATTGGAGGGTGCGATGAAGACGTGGTATCGCATTTCGTTTTTTGCCGTGCTGACTCTTGCCGTCTTCACGTTTACGTATAAAACTGATGCGCAAAGACCAAGAAATCGAGCGAAAGTCCATTCGATGCAAGCAACCAGCGACGCTTCGGGAGCGCATCCTGACAAATTTGATGCTGATGGACCGGTGACTATCACTTGCCTTGCGGCGTTTTCTGAAACACCTAACGCGCGGCCGGAGCCCGCGTGCCGTATCTCAGCGCCTGGATTCAATGGAATTTTGAAAAAGGGAGACACTGCCAAAACGACCGGAGCCGGCGCCATAACCCTCACTTGCACCGGGCCAGGCAACTTGCGTTGCAACGCTCGAGTCGATATACCCGCCCCCAGCTAGACTTCGCGCATTAATCCACTGAATCGAAAATAGGGGCGAGTTATTCGGGCGCGAAGCTATTCTTTACTGTTCAGTTTGGCGAGTTGTGCGTCTAGATCTTTCAATGCGCTATTCAGTTGTTCGCGATAGCGTGGATTCTCGCTGGATTGCAGTTCCTTTTCCACGCGCGCACGAGAGAGCAGCAGTATTTCGATCTTGCGACGGATTTCCAGCTGTTCGCGGGTTAATTGTAGTTTCTGGGTGCGGCTTTCTTTGGATTCAAACTCCTGGACCTGACCTTCGACGGCTTTGCTTTCCCACCCTCGCGCCATTGTTAGATTTTATGTCGTGGTCGAGGCTGGCTTGCACATTATTTTATGTGAATTTCCTATACCGGAGAGTTGCAGAGGCTACCTCGCGGTGTTAGTCGCGGATGTTAATGGATTTTCCTAGGGCTACAGTTAGAACCGGCGGGAACTCGGGTAAAGCCCGTATAGCTGAATGGACATTACTGAGGCACGGTGGGATGCTAAACGGTCACACCGATATCTCCTCAAAAAAGCCAGCAAATGAGACGGTGACTATGCAACCACACACAGTACGGCGGCAAACTCAAGAAGCCTCGGCTCAGGCGGCTGCGAGCGGGTCGATTCCTCTGCGAAAATTCGGCAAGCACGATGTGCAGGTTTCCGCGTTGGGATTGGGCGGACACCACCTGGGAGATGCGGAGGACGAGCAGACTGCCATACGGATCGTTCACGAAGCCGTGGATAACGGGATCACGTTTTTCGACAACTGTTGGGAATACCATCGCGGAAAAAGCGAAGATTGGATGGGCAAGGCGCTGAGGGGCCGCCGGGACAAACTTTTCCTGATGACGAAAGTGTGCACGCACGGGCGGGACGCTTCCCTGGCCATGCAGATGCTCGAGCAATCGCTCAACAGACTGCAGACTGATCACCTGGACCTTTGGCAGATTCACGGCGTAGCCTTCGACAACGATCCAGAACTTTTTATGCGTCCGGGAGGCGCCGCTGAAGCGCTGCAGAAAGCCAAACAGCAAGGCAAAGTTCGTTTCGTCGGCTTTACCGGTCATAAACACCCCACCATTCATCTAAGAATGCTACAAACGGATTTTCCGTTCGATTCCGTGCAGATGCCCCTGAATGCTTTCGACGCGAATTTTCACAGTTTCGAAATTCAGGTTTTGCCGGAACTGATTCGCCGCGGTATTGCCCCACTGGGAATGAAGCCGTTGAACGGCCATGGAGAAGCGATCCAACAAGGTGCGGTTAGCGCGGAAGAAGCTCTGCGCTATGCGATGAGCCTGCCGGTAACCACTACGATCACGGGAATGGAAAAATTGAATGTGCTGCGCCAAAACTTGAGAGTTGCGCAGGGCTTTCAGCCGATGACGCCCCAAGAAATGCAAGCGCTTCGCGACCGTACTCGAGCGGTTTCCGGCGATGGTCGATTCGAGTTGTACAAAGTTTCGCTCAAATTCGACAATCCCGAGGCGCGCCTGGCCCACGACTATCCTCTGGATATGCAATCAGAAGAAGTGAAGGAAATGGTCCAGGCGGCGAACACTGGACATCCGTTCCCTGCAATTCCGAAGTAGGTAAAAAGCTTGGAGGATTTTGCATGTCCGATGAGAAAGGAGTCACTCGCCGAACTTTTGTAAAGGGGGCAGCCGTGTTGACAGGTTCGGCTCTAGTAAACCCCAGCTTGGGATTAGCAGGGCAACCGCCACAAACGGGCGGGCCCGATCAGATTCCGCAGCGGCAGCTCGGGAAGACTGGCGTACAAGTGTCCGCGCTCGGAGTGGGCGGTTACCACTTGGGTTCCACCAAAGATCAGCAAGAAGCGAATGAGCTTGTGGCGCGCGCACTGGATGCCGGCATCAATTTTTTCGATAACTGTTGGGATTATCATGACGGGCTTAGTGAAGAACGCCTCGGCGTGGCATTGAAAGGCAAGCGCGAACAAGCGTTTGTAATGACCAAAGTCTGCACACACGGTCGCGGAAAAGACGTGGCCACGCAACAACTCGAAGAGTCTCTGCGGCGGCTACAGACCGATCACCTGGATTTGTGGCAGATTCACGAAGTGATTTATTACAATGACCCCGACTTGATTTTCGCGCCGGGCGGCGCGGCGGAAGCGTTGTTAGCCGCGAAACAACAAGGGAAAGTTCGATTCGTCGGATTTACGGGTCACAAAGACCCTGCAATTCATCTGCGGATGCTGACGCAGGACTTCCCGTTTGATACTGTCCAAATGCCACTGAACTGTTTGGATGCGACTTTCCGCAGCTTTGAAACCCAGGTAATGCCGGAAGCGAACCGTCGCGGTATCGCTGTGCTTGGTATGAAGAGTATGGGCGGCTCGGGAGAAATTGTTTCGCACGGCGCGGCGACGCCATCGGATGCGCTGCGTTACGCTATGAGCCTGCCGGTTGCAACTACCATCAGCGGCATGGATTCGCTCGGCGTGTTGGAGCAGAATCTGGCGATTGCTAAAGGTTTTCAACCCATGAAACCTGAAGAGATGCAGGCGCTTCGTGAGCGCGTAAGAGTTTTTGCCGGTGACGGCCGCTATGAACTTTTCAAAACAACCAAGAAATATGATGGGGAAGTTGGCCGAGAGCAACATCACTACCCCAGCTCACAAAAACTTCCTGCCTAATCGCAAGTGTTGGAGCGCATTAAGTGTCTATCGTTTTTTCCAAAACACTGCCGCGCAGAAGGCCGCGGCGCTGCATTTTGCGGGGATTTCGCCGTTAGGTTCCCTACCGCTTGATTTGTTCCGATAGCAAGCTAGCTCGCTGACAAATCAGGACAGTTGCAAATGGTTGAGCAGCTTAGAGGCAATTTCGGCTACGCGCTTGCGCGCTGAATCGGACATGGGCTGGTTTCTTGCGGCACCATGTTCTCGAAGTACCACCCAAATTCCGGGCCGATGGATATTTTGATGGTGGCAAATTGCGCCGGTAAGCTGTGCTATTTCCAAACCGCCTCCTGCAAGCTCCGCATCCAGAAATGTCCGCGCTTCGTCGAGCAAATCCTTGAATCCTTGCGACGCGAGCATCGGGTCCACATCACGCGGAATCGGCGCTTCCACTTCGAGCAAATCATAATCCGGCAGAGGCTCGGCGATCATAATTTCCACCGAAGCTGCGGGAGCAGCTGAGTCATGTGAAATCTTTATTGGCATGGTGGCCGTATTGTTGCAGAAGACGCTTACTTCGGATAGGGGTGGCCGAAAAGGATGGCGAAAGCGCGATAGATTTGTTCGGCCAAGACCACGCGCGCGAACTCGTGCGGCATGGTCAGAGTGGAAAGCGAGATTTTTTGCCGGGTCATGTTTCGGACATCTTCAGGAAAACCCTCCGCGTCGCCGCAGAGGAAAACCAGCTCCCGCGCGCCACGGTCGCGAAGGTCGCCCAGCCACCGCGCAAATTGGATCGACGTGAATTGTTTGCCGCCCGCATCCAGCAAAACCACAGTCGCGCTCGAATCTATTTTCAATTTTCGGGATGCAGGAGAACTGCCATCACGCAGCGCCACCACTTCTGTTTCCGCATAATGTCTTATGCGGCGAATGTAGTCGTCCAGAAGAGCTTGAGCTTCTCCGCGCCGCGTCTTCCCGAGCATCACCAAGCGAATTCTCATTCGATGTTACCGCTTAGGATCGCGCAATTTCAGATGAGGCCGTACTTCTTGCGTTTTTCCAGAAGAGTTTTGCGGCTGATTCCGAGCATGTCCGCCGCCTGTCCAATTTTGTAGTGCGTGGCTTCCAAGGTCAATTTGATGGCCTCGCGTTCCAGGTCTTCGAGTGAGCGGAGCATCCCAGTAATTCCGCGCTCGTTTCCGGCCGTTCGCACGATTTCCGGAAAATCCCTAGGAGAAAGTGAAGGTTTTTCGCCGAACACCAGCGCGTGTTCCACCGTGTTTTTCAGTTCTCGCACATTTCCCGGCCAGGCGTACGCCTGCAACATAGCTAAGGAGTCGGCATCGAACGAAGCTTCCGCTCGACCGTGCACCGGCGCCAGACGTTGCAGAAAATGCTTGGCGAGCGAAACGATATCGGCTCGGCGTTCGCGGAGCGGCGGAACATAAATCGCCAGAACATTCAGCCGGAAAAAAAGATCGTTGCGGAAGCGGCCGCTTTCCACCGCCTTGGCCATGTCCGTGTTTGTCAGCGCCATCAGCCGCGCTTCCATGCGCAGTGTTTCGGTGCCGCCCAGCCGTTCGAACGTGCGCTCTTCCAGAACGCGCAACAGCTTGGCTTGCATTCCCGGCGCCAGCGCAGCAACTTCGTCGAGAACGATGGTCCCCTCTTGCGCTAGTTCAAGACGTCCCGGCTTACGCGCGACCGCGCCTGTGAACGCGCCGCGTTCATGCCCAAAAAGTTCGGATTCCACAAGTTCGGCGGGCAGGCTGGCGCAATCAATTTTAAGTAGAGGAGCATCCCGGCGTGGCCCGCGCTCGTGAATCCAACGCGCGAGCTGATCTTTTCCCGTGCCGCTTTCGCCGGTGATTAAAAGCGTGGTGGAAGTGTCCGCAAGCTTTTCCGCAACTTCAAGTACGTGCCGCGATACGGGATCTTCCGCTATCCACGTGATATTCGGCGCGGTCATTGCTGCGTTGCGTCACCTTCAGCATTGCTTTGGGATGGAGGATGCGCGGTCGGCGCTGGAAAAGTGACGCGCTCAGCGGAACGCCACAACCTTTCCAAATCGTAATACTGGCGAGCGCGTTCGCTGAAGATGTGCACCACAAAGTCGCCGTAATCCAGAAGAACCCATTCGGCGCTGGATTTCCCTTCGCGATGCGCCACGCGGCGCCCTTCGCGGTGAAGTCTCTCTTCAATGGCTTCGCCAATAGCTTGAATCTGGGGCTGACTTTGCCCGGAGCACAGCAAGAAGTATTCGGCGAACGCGCCGGCGCCAGAAAGGTTGAGGACCGTGATGTCCACGGCCTGCTTGTCTTGAGCCGCTTCCACGGCCGCGCGAATTTCGAGACGAAGGGAGTTAGTTGTCACCGGTACAGGGCCTGTTCCAAAATGTATTCCTCTACGCGCGCCGGCACAAGCCCATGAATGGTCTGCCCGCTTTCGAGGCGATGCCGGATTTCGGTGGACGAAATGTGACTCGACACGGTCGTGAGCAGGTGAACCACAGATTTGCGCAGCACAATCGTATTCGGGTCGTTTGACGCCGTGCGTCCTAGCTTTTCAGGAGGAATCACCAGCCGCAGCGCGTCCAAACGAAATCCCGGACGACTCGCGATAATAAAATTGCAACTATCCATCAGCCCCTCGTAATTCTTCCACGTAGGAATTTCAAGAAACTGGTCCGCGCCCAAAATAAAAAACAGACGATCCTCGGGATGCTCGCGGTGAAATCGCCGCACGGTATCGACGGTATAAAACACGTGGGTCGCGGCTCCCTCCGGCGGCGCTTCGGCCGTGGACGGATGAAACCCCGCGTGATCGGTGCAGCCCAGGGCGACCATGGCGTAGCGATGCAGAAACGGCGTTAATGCAAGCTTGGTCTTATGCGGTGGCCGCGACGACGGAATGAAATAAATGGAGTCCAAGTGGAACCGCTTCTGCGCAGCCTGCGCTACGGCGATGTGCCCCGAGTGAATCGGATCGAACGTGCCGCCGAAAAGGGCGACCGAACGGCGATGCGGCGCCCCATGCGCCTTGTGCAGCGAGTGTGGACTCAACTTTTCGCTCCGGGCGACGAAGTTGAATCGTCATCGTGGGCGGCAGCAGCGCGAGCTTCTTCCTCATCACGCTCGCGAGACGGTGCGATCTGAGGCTCCGGTTCCACCGGCATGCATGGTTTCGGAATCCTATCCAATGCGTCAGCCATGGCACGCACGAGTTCCACAATTCCCTCACCGCTCGCGGACGAAATAGCATGAAATTCAAGCCCACGTTTTTTTGCAAACGCGCGCAATTCGTCCAAATGCTCGCGATTCGTAGTGGCATCCAGTTTCGTAGCCACCACAATCATCGGCTTGTCGGCCAGAGCCGGACTGAACGAAGCAAGTTCGTGCTCGATCACTTCAAAGTCGTGTACAGGATCGCGATCGTTCGCGTCGCTGGTATCCACCAGATGCGCGATCAATCGCGTCCGCTCAATGTGCTTCAAAAATCGTGTGCCTAGGCCAGCGCCTTCGTGCGCGCCCTCGATCAATCCTGGCACGTCGGCCACAACAAACGTACGTCCCTGCCCCGGCGCGGCGTCCGGATCTGCCGAAACAACGCCAAGGTGTGGTTCCAGCGTAGTGAACGGATACGCTGCAATTTTCGGACGCGCCGCCGAAATCCGAGAAATCAACGTGGACTTCCCCGCATTGGGGAATCCAACAAGCCCTACATCGGCGAGCAATTTTAACTCGAGCCGCAGATGCCGCTCTTCGCCCGGCTGGCCGTCTTCATGTTCGCGCGGCGCCTGGTGCCACGGACGCACAAAATGCGGATTGCCGTTTCCGCGGCCGCCGCGCCCACCCTTCGCCGCTTTCCAGCGTTGACCGGTTTCGGTGAAATCAAAAAGCTGCTCACCGCTGTCTGCGTCAAAAACCACCGTGCCTACCGGGACTTTCAACACAGTTTCCTCGCCCGAAGCGCCGTGGCAGTTCGAGCCTTCGCCGTGGCCACCGCGTTTCGCCTGAAATTCGCGATTGTAGCGATAGCGCAGCAGCGTGTTGTCATGCGGATTTGCTTCGATATAAATATCGCCGCCATGCCCGCCATCGCCGCCGGAAGGCCCGCCGCGCGGGACATACTTCTCCCTGCGAAACGCGACGCAGCCATTGCCACCGCCGCCGGCTTTTATCGAAATTTTGGCTTCATCTGCAAACACAAATCACCTGCTGGAAGAGATGCTAAGAGAGCTTACGCCGATGCTGAGTCCATAAACAAAAATACGCGTTCCGGTGCCTTGGAACGCGTACGAAGAGTGTAGAGATTAATTGGCAGGCGCCGCAGCGGCTTTTTTCTCAGCCTGCCGCGCATCCGCTTCGTCCACTGTGAGAACGCTGATGTAGCGCCCGTGTCCGCCCTTATCTTCAAACAGGACGATGCCGTCAATCAGTGCGAACAAGCTGTCGTCCTTCGCCAGCGCAACATTCTTTCCGGGCTTGTAGTGCGTGCCGCGTTGGCGAATCAAAATGCTGCCGCCGGTCACGAGCTGGCCGCCAAACCGTTTAATCCCGAGCCGCTGTCCGTGCGAGTCGCGTCCATTAGTGGATGACCCGCCGCCTTTTTTATGCGCCATGAATTTCCCCTACGGAATTTGGATGTCGCTAACCTGAACGGCAGTGTAGTTTTGCCGGTGGCCGCGCAGAATATTGTATTGCCCGCCCGTTTTATACTTAAGCGTCTTCAATTTCGGGCCGCGGCCTTGTTCCACAATCTTGCCTACTACTTTCACTTTCGAAATATCGTCGGCGGAGACAAACTTCTTCTCGCCCGTGTGCACCGACAACACGTCGTCAAAGGTGACCTTGCCGCCCAGCTTTCCTTCCAGCGTCTCCACGCGGATGGTCTTGCCCGGCTCCACGCGATACTGTTTTCCCCCACTGCGAATTACGGCGTACATGCTGCCTCCCGAAGCTAGCGACAAACCCCAATTATACGGGCTACTCGCCATCTCCGTCAACGAGCCAAAATGCCAATCGTGGCCTAATTTGGACGCGTTCCCGCCGATGAATTTCGCCAAGACCCGCGTTACTATGGCGCAATGCCAAATAAACCAAGCATTTTTCGCTCCGTCACTCCGATGATTCCGACCGGCGGCAGCCTGGCCGACGCGCTCAAGTTCTATAAGGAACAGTTGGGATTCTCCGTCTTATGGGAATCGGACACCGGCGCGGGAATCAGCCGGGATTCCGTTTCTTTCAACTTGGTGGAGAATAACAATCGGGAGTGGGTAGAAAATTCCAGTTACAGCATCGGCGTCTCGGATCTCGATGCGCTTTACCAGGAGTTCCGCGGTAGCAGCGCTCGCGTCGGCCCACTCGAAGTGAAGTCGTGGGGTCGGCGTGAATTTCACACCATTGTTCCTTCCGGAGTTTGCTTCCAGTTCTATGCCCGCAACGAATAGCGTCTTGGCTAGGTCGCTCTGAATCTCGGCATGAAACATTTAGCGAGATTATCTGCAGGCTTTCACTCTGTGTTAGCTTTCTAAGCCACAAACAAAGTTTTCTGGGCGAAAGTGAGATCAGGGGGCTTCATGATTATAAAATGCGCATCCCGCTGGCTGGCGCCAGGCGCCCTCGCATTGGCCATTCTATCGGCCGCCGGAGATCTGCCAGGACCACAGGCTTCCAACGTGCAAGTGCAAGAATCTGCCACGGCCGCCAAGAAATATTCTTGGAAGCCTGAAGACGTTATATTTCAGGAGCTGGCCTCGGAATTTCTGATTTCGCCCGACAACAAATGGGTGGTTTGGGTGAAAAGCACCGCGGACAAAGAAAAAGACGAGCGCGGCAGCAACCTGTATCTTTCGAGCCTTACTGAGAAAAAAGAAATCGAGCTAACACGTGGCGCAAACACGGTCTCGCAACCGCGCTGGTCGCCTTCGGGCCAAACCATCGCATTTCTAAGCAATCATCCGCTTCCAAAACCCAAGCCAAACGCGGCTCCTATGCAGATCTGGCTACTCAGTGTCGATGGCGGCGAACCCTGGCCGGCCACCGATTTTGAGCGTCCTGTGCAACGTTTCGAATGGCTGAATGACGACACCATCGTCTATAGCGCCGAGGAACAGCCTTCTCTTTTCGAGCGCGAAACCAAACAGCGCAAGGATGACTCAGACGTGGTGGATGACGCCGCGCACAAAGCGCCGGTCCGCCTGTTCAAGCTTTCGGTGAAAGACAAGAAAATAACGCGCCTGACCGACAACAACGATTGGATTTTGGATTTCCAAGTTTCCCGTGACAAAACGAAAACCGTGGCTGTCGCTCGACGTGAATTAAGCTTCGCTTGGGATCAGAAAACTCCACCGGCAACTTATCTCATCGATCTTGCCAGCAGCAAAAAGACCCAAATCTTCACCGATACAAGGATCCAGCCAGACGATTTCGAGTGGACGCTCGATAGCTCGGGTTTTTACGTCGTCGCGCCATACTCCACGGACAAACAATTTCTAACCGCCACGGTGAAAAAAGTCTATTTCTACGATCTCGGCTCTGCGACCACCTCAGAAGTAAATCTGGACTGGGACCGCTCGCTGGATGGTTCGCTGCGCCCCACCAAGGACGGCTTTATCGCGTTACTCGCGGATGGCGTTTACACCAAACCCGTGCGCTATACGCGCCATGGCGCAACCTGGTCGCGCAAATCGATTACCGGCGATACACCCAGAAATTATTTTGATTTTGAACTTGGAGACGACAGCCGCACGCTTGTTTATCAGTACTCCACTGCGAGTCTGCCCACGCAGTGGTATCGCGCGCGGCTCGATGGAACCAAGATTTCTGCGCCCGTGCAATTTACCGACTTGAATCCACAACTCAAAAATAAAACCATCGCCAAAACCGAGATCCTGCATTGGAACGGCACGAATGACGACGAAGTGGAGGGCATCCTCTACTACCCCGTCGACTATCAGCGCGGACAATCGTATCCGCTGATCGTCGCCACGCACGGAGGCCCCAATCTCGCCGACCGCGACAATTGGAGCGAGCGCATCACCTATGCTCCGAATCTGCTCACCGAGCGTGGCGCTTTCGTGCTGAAAACGAATTACCACGGAAGCGCGGACTACGGATTGAAGTGGGGAGAATCCATCTGCTGCGGAAAATATTACGACCTGGAAGTTCCGGATATCGAGCACGGCGTGGACTATTTAATCGGAAGAGGCTTGGTCGATCCGGATAAGATTGGCGCGGCGGGCTGGTCCAACGGGTCAATTCTTTCGATTCAGCTCACCATAACAAATCCCGATCGCTATAAAGCAGCGGTGGTCGGCGCGGGCGACGTGGAGTGGATCAGCGACTGGGCCAACGTGGACTTCGGCGAATCTTTCGACCATTATTATTTCGGCAAGACGCCACTGGAAGATCCCGAGCTGTACATCCAGAAATCTCCGCTGTTCAAAATGGACCGCGTGAAGACTCCCACGTTGATCTTCTTCGGCACCATCGACCGGCAAGTCCCTACCGAACAAGGCTGGTCGCACTACCGCGCGCTCTACTCCATCGGAAAAGCTCCGGTGAAACTTGTGCTGTTTCCTGGTGAGGCGCACAGCCCGAACAAGCTCACTCATCAGCTTCGTAAATTGAACGAAGAAACCGCTTGGTTCGACAAATATTTGTTCAAGATTAATCCGCCGGAAAACGAAGCGCTGAAAAAGGGTTCGCCTCTGGACGTCGCGTTGGAACGGCGTTCCGTTCAGAAAGCTGGCGCGCTCTACGGCGTGGCGTTTCGTCCGCCTTCGATCCCTGAAAATCCCGCACCGGATGTTTTGCTTCCTGAAACTGTAAAGCGCGGCGACATTGAAATCGGCCGCTTCGAAATCACCCGCGTGCAATTCGCCGCATTCGAGAAGGACTATAAATTCGATGCCGGTACAGAGAACTATCCCGCGAACGAAATCACATTCGAACAGGCACAAGCCTACTGCAAATGGCTGAGCGAACTGACTGCGGAAACGTATCGCCTGCCGAAAGAAAATGAAGCGGGCACTCTGTATAAAGATCGTCCGGGCGAAAACACGCTCGACTACTGGGCGGGATATTTGTTGAATCCCGAGGACGCGCAAAAATTGGAAGAGGATATTAAAAAATTGCCGGGAGATGCACCGTTGCTCCGCGAGGTGGGCAGTTTTGCTCCCGCAGGCGAGCAAGGAGAAGAGCCGCTTTTCGATCTCGGCGGCAACGTTGCGGAATGGGTGATAGCCGCAAATGGATCCGGAAAAACTCTTGGCGGAAGCGCCGATCGTCCCATAGATTCAAAAGCGCAATATCAAGCGGCCCATCCGGCTTACACCGGTTTTCGCGTGTTGCACATCCCCCCGAAGTCAAATTAATCGATGCGCAGGCGTTATGGTGTTGGGCTGCGCCATAACAAACTAGCTGCGATACGCCGCGTAGGCGCGAAAATCA
>JABDEK010000033.1 GCA_013287135.1 Acidobacteriota bacterium
GGATCGACTTGCACTATTTCGGTCAGCTATGCTCCGACCAAAACAGGAGCGGAGGCTGGCACGGTGACGATCACCGATAACGCGTTCACCGGAACGCAGTCGGTGACGCTAGCAGGATTTGGGACTGCGCCGGTTGCGGGGATTGCGCCAGCGACGGTCGCGTTCCAACCACAGGTGGTGAGCACGGTCAGCGCCGCACAGTATGTGCTGCTCAGCAACAGCGGCACCGGGCCACTAACGTTCAGCGGTGCGGGCATTATAGCCAGTGGCGATTTCACGCAAACGAACAATTGCGGAGCGGCGCTCATGCAACTGACAAGCTGTCAGATTGCCGTGACGTTCACACCCAGCACCAGCGGTGCGCGGACGGGAAATATCATCGTCGCCGACAATGCGGGCACGCAAACGGTTAGCTTGACCGGTAGCGGGGCGAGCGCGGCGCCTAGTGTTACAGCGATGCCGGAAAGCCTGGTGTTCCCGACACAGAAATTGCATACGAAGAGCGCCGGAGAATCGATGGTGTTGAGCAACACAGGCGCTACGGCAGTTTCGCTAAGCGTAGCGATCAGCGGCGATTTCGCCAAGACCGGAAGCTGTCCGACGAAGCTTGGAGCTGGGAAGAGTTGCACGCTCAGCATTTCGTTTACGCCAACTGCTGCGGGCACGCGGACCGGCACGTTGAGCTTCACGCTCTCGAGCGGTGTGGTAACGGTGGGGCTGACGGGGACGGGCACGGCTGCTGCAACTGGGTGGCTGGTGTTCTCGCCGAGCTCGATCGACTTCAATAACGGCTACGTAGTAGGAGACAACCCGAGTCAGGATTTGACTATCACGAATACCAACGGCGTGCCGGTCGGAATCAGCCACCTGGCGCTGACGGGATCGAGCACATTTACGCAGACCAATAATTGCTCCGCGACGCTGGGAGCCGGAGCTAGTTGCACCGTTACGGTCACGTTTATTCCGACGGTCGTGGGGACGGTTAGCGCAACGTTGACCGTTACGGAGAGCGCTGGAGAGGTGCATAAAATCTCAGTGAGCGGAACGGCTGGGACGGATGGCGGCGGCAACTAGGGCGAACGACTGGGCAGTTTAGAGCCAGAGGCGGCGGGCCTGTTGCTAGCCGAATCGTGTTGAGTTCGCCGCCTCCCACAATTCCGGGCGGGGATGCCGGGATGCGGGCATCGTTCGCAAATCATTCTGCGCAAGCCTAGCGGAAAGCTGAAGCCCGGCCGGGTTCGACCAACCGTCGACCCAGGAGCCCCTAGGTTCGACCTGAGCGGGCCCATTTCGTCTCGCGCTTTTTAAAACCGGGGATAGCAAGAGCGCGCGGGATGACAGCGTAAAGCAAAATCAAGGGCAAGATGCCGGGCTGAAGCCCGGCGCTACGAAGACAACAGCGTAAAGCGTACTAGTCGGAGTTTGCCGAGTGGCCTGTGGCGCGAGATGAAAGTGGTGCGGGCGGCTTGGATGCGGGCGGCGGTTGCGATGTCGATGCGCTGGCGGCGGGTGTTGTTGTGGGTTGCATCGGGACGACGTTCGCGGCGGCAATCGGCTGCGGTGCGGGCGCGCCTGGGACATGTGAGACTGGCGCGTCGGGAGCATTCGACAATGACGCGCTGGCGGGCTGAGATGTTGGCGCGCTAGCCGGCCCGACGTTTACCGTGGTTGTTGCTGTGCAGGAGGACCATTGCAGGCGGCCGTTGCTGTTGGCGACTTCTTCTACAATTTTTGAGAAGAGCTCGTCTTGCTTTGCAGTTCTCTTGGTGTAATCGACGACGTAGCTCAGACCGAATTCCAGCGAGCCGTTGTTCACGTTGAGCGTGACGATGGGTTCCAGCGGCGGCTTCAAAATCTTAAAATTGTCACTGACCACCTTCCAGGAGACTTGCGCTTCGATCAGGTACTCGCCGATGGATTCTCTGGCTACGCGCATCAGCATTTCGCGAGCGTAGTGGCAATCGCTGGTGGTGGTGAAAAGGAGTTTAATTTCGTCCCATAGGAATTGGAAGCCCTGCGAGTAGTTGAAGACGGTGCCCTTCAGAACTGTGCTATTGGGGATGCGGACGATGCGGCCATTGTACAAATCCTTGCTGACCCAGTTCCCTGTTTCCATCAAGGTGGTGCGCAGGAGGCCGATGTCGATCACGTCGCCGCGCGTATCGCCGATCTGAATTCTGTCGCCTACCGTGTAGAGTTTTGAAAAACCGATGGAGAAGGCGCCGGCAATGCTGGCGACCACGTCTTGCAGCGCGACGGCAACTCCCGCACCGACCACGCCAATTGCAAAACTGAGGCGGCCGAGGCGGTCTTCGAAGAGGAGGCCGAGAAAAAGAACGACGCAGACGTATCCAAAAAAGGCTATGAATTTGCGAACCCTATAGCGGGCGTCGGCGCGTCCAAAGTGGCGAGGAAGAGTTCGTTCGAGGACGCTGAAGATGACGTAAATGACGATGATTCCGACAATCGCGGCGACGCACTTGGCGAAAAGGGAAAGCGAGCCAGCTTGTTGTGCGAAGCTATTCATGCAATCACCTGCATCCTAGTGCGCCACAAAGGCGCAAATCAAGATTACACCAGATGGAGCGAGGAGAGAGCGATGTTATAAAGCCTGCAGACGTCGGCCGGAATGCGGCCTCGGTCGGGATCACAACTTAAAAGCAACCCGGTTCAAAAGAAATAGCAAAGGCAAGATGCCGAGCTGAAGCCCGGCGGTACGAGCGCGACGTCAACGTCAACATCAACGCCACGGGAAACGGCAGATCGCTGCCCGCCGGCCTCGTCGGGTAGAAGACGGCCTAGTGTCTAACGCGTCACAGAGTGGGACGATTCTTATCAAATGTGCGGTATTGCACAGTCTCGTTTTGAACCGAGTCGTACGGTAATTATGCGGTTGATAAAGCGCAAGAGAATAAATTCCAGGAGGCCACACTTGCCAGGGTCGTTCAAGAGATGGCGGGAAATGCATCGATCCACTATAGGGTGGCGAAATTCCACGTAGGGCGATTGTTATACAACCGCGACACCAAAGAAATCGGCTTTATCAGCAGCGTTTTGGCAGAGGATGGCGATATCAGGTACGAGGTATGGGTGCCGAAGAAGTACGATTCGTGGAAGGCGGGCTACCGGATTTCGCTCTGGCTTGAGCGCGTATTAGAGTTATCCGCCAATGAGTGCCTGGGTTCTCCGGCGAAAGATTGAGTTGGTGTTGACCCGTTAATGACGGCGTTGCGCGGTCTCCCAACCCGGTCAGTTGTAATGAAGACGGCACGGTTTCCGACCCTTGGTCGCCAATTGCCATGGAAAAGGGGTTTGCCCATGCGTAATTATCTGGATAAGAAGCCGACAGTTTCCACTACTCGAGTTCTCAACGAGCGTCGCAATTCCACGCGGTATCCTTTGAGCGCTATCGCAGAGATCGTTGAATCCCAAACGCGCACCAAAATGAGCGCGCGCATCAGCGATCTAAGCCGTACTGGCTGTTATGCCGAAATGATCAGTCCCTTTCCGTCGGGTGACCTGGTGAAAATGCGCATTATGAAAAACAAAACGCCGTTCCTGGCGCAAGCGGAGGTCACCAATACCTTGTGCGGGATGGGAATGGGGCTTAAGTTTACAATCGTCGCCCCCGAACAAACGGAGCTGCTTGATAAATGGATTGGCGAGCTGAGCGGCGCATCTCCCAAATATCAAATGCCGGAGGAAGACGATTTGGAATCCGTGGCGCAAACCCCGGGGAAAGATCTTTTCTACGTCGTGAACGAAATCGTTGTGGCTCTCATGCGCAAAGGAATCCTAAGCGACCAGCAAGGCAAGATTATGCTCAAGAAGCTCGCGAATTAGTTGCTGAAGCGCCTCACTCCTATTTCCACACACAAGAAATAGACCGGGCCTGCCGTCCTAATATTGTAGGAATTTGTTGGATTAATCCGGCGCCTATAGACACGAACGCCCCGTGGCTGGTGCCTACGGGGCGCTGCGATTTTAGCGAACTACGAGATGGGCAGGCGTTCGATGTGGGTGTGGCTTCCCTGCGAAGTAGTATTCAGGTACAGCGTCCTGTTCAGCTCTTTCACGTATACGGCTTCGACCTTGCGACCTTCACTCGACTTTCCAACTAGCAACGCGCTTTGGCTCGTGGCTTGATTCGACGGCTGATTCGCGCGGACATTCGCTGGAGCATCGGCGGGTGTTTCGCTAACATGCAAATTCACGTTCTCGCCGCGGCCATGAAGAATGACCACGTGGCTGATTCCTTCTGACCTGACTGAAAGCGAATACTGTCCGGCTTTCAGATTCTTGCCTTCGCACTTCACGTCGTACGGCAGCGAAACTTTACCTTCAAAATCGGCCCTCGCGAATTTCGCATCGGCTGGCTGCGTTATGGTGGACTCCTCAGCTGAAAATGCGAAGGAGTCAGGCATCACGTCGGATTGTGCGCGCGCCGTCGCCGGAAACAAGACTGCAAATCCCAGCGCCGCTGCAAACATCGAAACTTTCACCACGCTCGTGATTTTCATGATCGTCTCCTTTTCCCCTAAAATCTCTAAATTCGAATTTTTCATTTGGTTTCTCATTGCACGCGCAGTGTCCTCCCAAACCTTAAATCGTTCAATGCACCGAGGGCAATTTATTGGTAAAGGAAAGGTAAAGGTATAAATGACTGATGATACTGGCCTTACAGAGGTTCACGAGTGCGAGGGGTTGAGTTCCGGCCGGACGCAGGGTACTATCCATTTCCCAGCTTCTACTATGCGCGACGAGGTTCCATCCGAAGGTCGTGTCCGCTTCGACGCCTATCAGGTTGATCTCCACACCGGAGAAGTTCGCAAGCACGGTTTGAAGGTGCGTCTGCCTCCGCGACCATTTCAGATTCTCGCATTGCTGCTTGAACGGCCCGGCGAATTGCTCACTCGAAAGGAATTGCAGGAACGCCTGTGGCCCGCGGACACGTTCGTCGATTTCGAGCACGGCGTGAACGCAGCGATACAGACGCTTCGACGGGCGCTTTGCGATTCGCACAAAAAGCCAAGGTTCATTGAGACGCTTCCTCGGCGCGGTTACCGTTTTATCGCTGTGGTGGAAAGAATTCAGCCGCACGCCCCCGGGGCGACACTTGCTCCTTCTCCTCAACAAAAGCCACTCGCTACTGCTTCTCCTCACCCTGAATGGGTGGGACAGATTGCGACCATCTGCGACGAAGGCGGCCGAAATTACGTGCTGCTCCCCATCAGCGAGGAAATTCTTGGTGAAATGTGCGCTTGCCAAACGGCTAAGGACGATCTGGGAATTTCTCTTCTTGTCGCCGCTGAAAAACTTCTGCTGGTGAATTGCGGGACGCGCGTGCAAATCCTTGACGCCAGTGATGCGGACCGGGGATGCATGGTGCGGATTATGGGAGGTCAGTTCGTGGGAGAAAAGGCTTTTGCGTCGAGGGCATATCTTTCAGGACTTTCGTAGGCGGAAAGCTTTCCGGACATTTCGGTTGTGGAAGGGAAAAGAAGGGCGCCGGGCTGAAGACCCCGGCGCTACCTTTAAATCTAAAGCCACAGCAGGTCCCTCGTCGGCCGGAAAGTGGCCTCTGTCGGGATGACTACGTAAAAGCAAAAACAAAAAAGTTCAAAAGAAAAAGCAAAAGCAAGATGCTGGGCTGAAAGCCCGGCGCTACGAAAGCAAAGGAGATGGCGAACGATCCGCGAGGCTGGTGCGGTCGCGACACCAGCGCGCGCCCCGACGCGCTAGCGCCATCAACGGCGACCCCTGCTTCAACGATCGGGGATCAGTGTTTGGGTTTGGTGCCAGGTTCGTTGTAAGTGAAGTCGACCAGGCCGTCGCGGTAATCGATTTTTATGTCGAGCAGATAGAGCATGCGGAAGCCTAGCAGGCCGGAAACTTCCGTGCCCAGGGAGTTGCTGATGCCATCGAGGCTGAAGGTGACCAGGTCCTGGCGATCCTGTTTGAAATGGGCGAATTTCAGGTTGGCTTTGTCGGCCACGTAAACATTTTTCACTTCACCGCTCAGTCCTTTTACTCGCGCATCCGTGTCCCTAGTGATCTTGGTGACTTGTTTGGCGGCTTGCGGGGTGATCGTATTGTCGAAGCTGCCCGTATCGATGGCGAAAAGCATGGGCGGCGAATCGTTCACCTGCGTGGAAATCAGAATCATGTGGCCGAAGCGGAAGACGGGCGTGTAGTCCTTCATGTCCGGAGCAATGTGACGATCGTGGCGCTGGACGTCATGGGAAGGCTGCGATTCGAGCGTGGCTTGTTGTGCAGCTTCTTTTGGCGTTGCGTCGGGATAAGGCGGCAACTGGCTGAGCTTAAATTTTGAGTTGGGGAAATCGATGTCAACGAGATAGCTGGCGAAGACGTCGGCGCCGATCAAACCGTCGTCCTCGAGGACGTTGTTGCGATTCACAACCTCCACATAGCAGTTTTCGAATTGCAGGTCGCCGATTTGGATCGTTTCGGCGAGGGCGGTGTAGCCACCGGCGACCGGCTTATCTCCAATACCACGCAAGTAGGAATCAGCGATTTTCTTTACACCGGCTTTCTCCGCGATTTTCTTGTCGATGGTGATGCCGCTGGCGCCCGTGTCGAGCATCAATTTTGCGGAGGCGTTGTTTACTTTCACTTTCAAGCCGTAACCGCGCATCCGGTTGGGGCCTTCGAGCAACGTTTCCATATTGGTTTGCGTGGCGGTTACATTGGAAGTGATGCGGCAGGGCGCTTTTTGCTGGCCCTCATCTTCGAGGAGCTCCAGTTGGCGCTGGAGGTTTTGGCGGTGCTCTGCATCGTCGTCAGTCTCACGGCTTAGATAGGCGCGGAGAAATGCAACCACTTCGAAGCGGCTGAGCGAGTACATGTAAGAGCGCTGTATGTCGGGATCGTCGGGATCGAGTTTGTAGGCTTGGTCGATGGAGCTTTTAGCGCGTGCATAATTTGAAGTGGCGCGATAGAGACGAGAGAGGCCGAGGTAAGAGCGCGCGTCCACATCGCAGGCGCGAAGCGGATTCAGGAAAGCTTCTTCGGCTTGCTTCAATTTTCCCTGGCGGAAATACACTTCGCCTAGCGCCGTGATCGCGGGAGTTTTTCCGGGAGTTAAAGCTACGGCACTGTTGGCTGCGGCCAATGCTTCGCTCACTTTTTCCTGGCGGAGATAGACACGCGCAAGTCCAGTGTAAGCGAGGACCGGGTCGGGGCCGCCTGCGGAGATGATGGCGTTGTAGGCGGCCGCTGCTTCGTCAAATTTTCCAGTGCGGTAAAGATGGAGGGCATTGGCGATGGGGGCAGAGAAGGTTTTCGTCGACGTGTCAACTGTGCAGGTTACCGTCTTGGAAGCTTGTTGGTTGCCTGCTGGCGGTGCGGATTGCGGCCGCGACGTTTTTGCAGCTTCTTGTGCGGGGACGGACGGCGCGAGCGCAACAGCGATTGCTGCGAAGAAACCCAAAAGAATCACAAAACCGAGCTGCGTCCGAAGGTGGCACATTTGATCCTCTAGCGAGAGCGTGTGCCGCAGAATTCCGTGGGCTAGCCTCTCACTTCTCAATTATCGCATTAGATGCGCAGGTTACCCATTTGTGTACGGGGTGGAACGGGTTAATTGGTGAGATCAAGCGGTTCTGCCAGCATCTGCGGCGGCGCAGCACGCTGAGCCCCTACAAGACCCGGCAGCCTTGGGCGGCGTTATAAACGCGCGCTCGTAACGGCGGCGCCGTATTACCAGAGCGGCGTCCCTCCAATTGCGTCCGGTGCGACTCAGAAGAGAACGAAGGCAAACGCTATGTCCCGGACAACGCTGGCAGACAGGCGTTAGATTTAAACCTTGCTGACGGCAAGTCCCTCGCAATGTTCCCTGCAGCCCGGATTGGCTTCCCAGACTCAAAAAGAAAAAGCAAAGAGGCAAAAATGAAACGAAAGCTTGGGCGAGTGCGTTTTCAAAATGGGTGTTATCTCTGAGACGACGCGAGGGGAAACTGCCCGGAACTTAGCTGCGAAACTCGTGTTAAATCGATCATGGGACGCGCCTTGCGTGTGTCCTTTGGCGTAAAAATCGATTGCGAGGAAATCACGAATGAAAACACTGGTTAAAATTTCACTTGTCGCGGCCGCATTGGCGCTTCTACTGCCGGTAGCTTCGCAACAATTGCTGGCGCAAGGACACCATCCGCATTACTTGCATGCACTTTCGGATTTGCGATTCGCGCGAGCGCTTTTGCAACGTCCGAACGGCGGAGAGCTTGGGGCGCAGGAACGCGACTCCATTCATGACATCGATGAAGCGATCCGCGAATTGAAAGTCGCTGCTATTGACGACGGGAAAGGCTTGGACGATCACGCTGCAGTAGATCCTCACTGGCCCTGGGCGGGACGTTTGCACAAGGCCCGCGAGGTTCTCAACCGCGCGATTAGTGATTGTTCCAAGGAAGAGGACAATCCGAACACGCGAGGTTTGCAGGCGCGGATTCTGGAACATCTGCAACACGCGCATCATCACGTAGATGAAGCGATTGCCATCGTCGAACACCACTAGGACGTTTTTAGCGAAACGGCAAACGGGGACATCAATAGGGGCGGCGCGATTTGCGTCGCTAACGGATGTCCCCTTTTATTTTGGGCAGGCCGCAAATTAACTCTATCGGTTGTGGGGATTATCGCGGGAGGATTTCGGCGCCGAAGAAGACTTCATCAATACTACTCCACCGGATGGGCGAGATAGAGAGCCAGAACGGCGCGGAGGGTCGTTTGTACGTTATCGTCCTAAAGGTGGTTGGCGCGGATCAGTGTTCGCATAGCCGCAATGGTCTCTTCCAGCTGCCACTGCGCACTACAGTTTATAATTCATCCTGAGCTATTTCTGGGCTTGCTGGGTCGGCGAACTTCGGTGCGTCTTTGTAGTACTTTCCGCGAGGGCAGTTCCCTATCCCTTGAGGTTCCTTTTAGTTAAGCGGGAGAACGGTAGTACTACTGATTTCACCTGATGAGTACTGCGAGAATGTGACTTCCACGCTAGTGCGCGTGATCCCTCGGATTGCTACATTTAACAACGGACAAAGTTATACCAAGGGGTCCACACAGGTATGAGCGACGCGAACAATTCCAATAGGCACAATGCAAACGAGCTTGACCATATTTCTTCCGCGCTGGCGGCTGAGATCGAGCGTGGGTTGCGCGAGGCAGCCAATGCTGCCAATGCTGGCAACACAACAGGTTTCGATAGCAACGGTCGCATGCTCGATGCCATGTGTGACGCAGTGATCGTAGGACGGCCGAACACGGATGCGGCGCTTGCGGCTGCAAACGCGGCTGGGCCGCTAGCCAGTCTCTTGCACAGCATTCAGGCGGAAGCGCACGCCAGGGTGAAGCCGGACGCGCGGCAACAAGAAGACACCAAGTTGCTGGAAGAAATCGAGAAAGTGGCGGAGGCTTGCGTGACGGAATACTCACTGCGCGATCTTGCGGAAAGCTGCGGCGACTGCAGCGAGCTTGTGGTAGAGGAAAGCGCTGCGACCTCATCGGAATGCGCGGCCATTCCGACGGCCGTGTCGGGAACTGCGCAAGTTGAGAAGACCGTTCAATCTTCTGTTCAAGAGACCCCATCTTCTAATGGGCAAACGGGCTTAGATCGTCGGCGCCGTCGTCGCGCGCTGATTTCATCTCCTGTGCGCGTGCGAGGCGTTGACATCACGAATGGCGGCCCAGATGAAATCTCCACCACCGTGGACGTTTCGCGGCTAGGGTTGCTTTTCGTCACGTCGCTCGATTGTTATTCGGGCGGCATGGATGTGATGGTCACATTTCCTTACAGCAAAGCGGTGGACGCGATTCAGGCGGAGCAACCTGGCCGCGTGGTGCGCGTTCACGAAGGTTCTGACGGACAGCGGCGTGTGGCAATTGCGCTGGGCATTGGCGTAGGCGAAGACCTCGTCGATTCTTGCGGACGCAAACTGGCGGACGCGGCCATCAATGTTCCGACTCCTGCGTCGGCGCCGGATACGAAACGGCCGCTGGTGCTGGCGGTGGACGCGGACGCGGCGTTGCGGGATTCATTGAAAGCATATTTTAAAAATGATGGATACGAAGTAATCGCGGTGGGCACGAGTGCGGAAGCGCGCGATGTGCTGGATATGTTCACGCCGGCGCTGGTGATCGCCGAAGTGGAAGGCGAAGGATTGCCGGGATTTGATATTTGCGCGCATGTGAAGTCGAGTTCGCGACTGCGGAATATTCCGGTGGTGCTGGTTACCCGCTCGGCTTATCCCAGTGACTATTCCACGGCACATTCGGTGGGCGCGGTTGTTTGCATGGCAAAACCTTTCAAGCAGGAACGGCTGGGGCATGTGGTGCGATTGCTGGCGCCGCTGCCTGTTCATCTGCAACCAAAATTTATTCCGCGGCCCGGCCACCCGACGCGGCGTCCTGGATGCGAGGCGAATGGAAACGGGCGGAAGAAGGTGCTGGGCGTGTCGAACGGGACTAGCAAACGGTTTAAATTTCCTTCATTCCGGTAAAGCGGAACCCGCGACACAAGTTTTAAGGCTGACAGCAGATCCCCGCCTCTCGTGTGAACCTCGATCTCCATTTCTCTCCATGCAAACTACCACAAATTAGAGATCAGCGATTCTTCGTTTGGAATCACAGATAAAGGAACGAGCGAAGAAAGATGCCCGGGCTGAAGACCCCGGCGCTATATTCAAACCTAAATACGCGGTCGTGGCTGATATTTGCAGGCGTTTGTGCACCTGTACATAAGGACAGTTAACGGCGAGCTACGTTGTCTGCGAAGCGCAATTTTATCGGTGCGCTATCCAGATAAACTATGGGCATGAGTGGGAATTTTACGTCCGCTAAACCCGGCGATACGGCTGCTAAAGCGGGAGACGCCGCGAGTGTCGAGAAGCGCGCGGCTACGCCGGTTAGCGCGGGCGTTCGCGCGGGAGCTGCGCCTAGCTCCGGCGTGCGAAGCGGAATGTCGCTTAACGCAACGCCGATTCCGCAGCGCATGATTAAGTGTCCCAAGTGCGCGGCGGACGCGCGCGAGGTGGCGCGGTTTTGTCCACGATGCCATGCGACGCTGCGGTTTGAGTGCCCGGCGTGCAAACACGAACAGCGCAAGGGCGGGTCTTGCGAAAAGTGCGGCGTGGATTTTGTGAAGTACATTGCCGCTGTGGTAGCCGGCAAGAAAGTTGAGGCGGATCAGGTTCACGATCGCATTGAGCGCCGTACGGGAATTATCAAACAGGTTTTTCTGCTGCCTCTTACTGGCGGCTTGTCCCTCTTTAAGTACTTCTTCCGGCAATCGAAAGATTGAGCTCCTGAGTGTGGTCTGCCAGGCTCATTAAATCGATCTGGACTACAACCACTTAATATTGGGCCCAACATGGTAAACCCTGTATACGACTAGCGCAAAGCCGATAAATTCGAGTCCAGCTATAGTTCCGATGAGAATGTCATCACGAAGAGGGTCCTCAA
Source organism: Acidobacteriota bacterium (assembly GCA_013287135.1). Taxonomy (GTDB): domain Bacteria; phylum Acidobacteriota; class Terriglobia; order Acidiferrales; family UBA7541; genus Palsa-295. Next base: position 11,473 of record JABDEK010000033.1, read on the forward strand.
TCCCTCCTGAAAGCAAAAGAGCATAAGACCCGGCGTGCACAACCAAAAGAGCGCTAAGAAGAAGCTAATACCCCGCGCGATGCAAGAGGACTTGATAGGCAAAGATAAGCACCACAATAAAAACACCTGTCGATAGGCTGAACTTCATTAATTCGTTACGGATCGGCAAGTGCAAGTGCGGAAATCTGGTAACCAGAATCCATTCTACGCCGACGAGAACGACGACGATGATGGTGCCCCACAGTAAAGTCTTAGATTCTGATTTCATGCTTATATCCCGGTAGCTGGGCTTTAGATTTCGTTGCGAGTATATCCCGACAGACGCGCGACGACATGCGCTGCGCTTGAACAATGTTTGCGATGTGGCGTTCACTGCGCGCGAAACGCGGTAGAATGGATGGGTTCGTCCTGTGCGCATCCGCCAGTGATTTGCGCGGCAGGGCGCATGTTCACGCGATTAAAATGCAAGCTTGCAAATTGGCAAAGGAGTAGTGGCAATGGCGATGTACCCTGAGGATTTGCTTCGACCGATGAGAGAGGAGCTGCGAAGTATTGGATTTAACGAATTGCGAACAGGCCAGGAAGTGGATGCCGCGTTGAAAGAAGAAAAGCGCACGGCGCTGGTGGTGGTGAATTCGGTATGTGGATGCGCGGCGGGGCGAGCGCGTCCGGCGATCGCTCGAGCAATTTCCAGGACGCCACGGCCGGAACTTTTGTACACCGTGTTTGCGGGGCAGGATTCGGAAGCGACCGAGCGGGCGCGCGGCTATTTCACGGGATATGGGGCGTCGTCTCCGTCAATCACCTTGATGCGCGATGGGAAAGTTGTTTTCATGCTGGAGCGCACGAATATTGAGGGACGCGACCCGTCGGCAATTGCGGCGGATTTGACGAAGGCGTTCGATCAGTTCTGCTCTGTGCCGGCTAAAGCGGTAGCCAGTAACTAAACTTCGCGGCCTGTTTTCTATCCTATTGATGCACACCTAGGCTGAACGCCCGGCATGTCAGCCTTCGTGCGCCACCAGAGGTTCAACTCCAACTGGAAAGTCCCACCTGCACCTGCGCTTCGCAGTAATATGAATTGTCCATTAGGCGCGCGGGTTCACGCCGCGTCGTCCGATTTATGCCGACAATCGAAATCATCGCTAAACACCTGATCGCAATTTTTCTGATTGTCGCGGTGCCCATCTGGGTTCGCTTCGAGACCAAACGGCTGAAGAGCAGCACAGATCCGCGTGCGAAGATTCGTTCATACAAGAAAACGATTGTTTGGTTAGGGGGTTTTTCGGCGCTTGCGCGCATTGTATTTGGATGGCGCGCTGTGCTTACGATTCATCGCGACGCTGGCGAAGCCTCCTGGCTGCTGGGGACGGCCTTCGTCATAGGATTTACGGGCGCAGCTGTCCTTGCGTTGCTCGTGCCTATCATTGTTATGATGCGGAGCGAAACGACACGCGCGCGTGTGGCGGAAAGTCTTGAACGGCTGAATTTTACCCTGCCGGGAACTGCCGAGGAGCGGCGCTGGTTTGTTTTGGTTGCTGTTACGGCGGGCGTTTGCGAGGAGATTCTCTACCGGGGATTTCTGATTCAATACTTTCGCGAGCTGCCGGTTCACGTCGGGCTGACTGAGGCGCTCGTTGGGTCGGCTTGCGTGTTTGGGATTGCGCATGTGTATCAGGGGATCATTGGGATCGTACAGACGGCGGTCCTTGGCGCTCTTTTCGGGGTTTTATTTGTCACGACAGGGAGTTTGTTCTTTCCGATGGTTTTGCACACGTTGGTCGATTTGAGAATTCTGCTGATTTTGAGAGAGAAAAGCGGATCGTTGGACACGGGCATGTCTCGGCCGCAAAACGGCCTCGCTCGGGATGACAATGTAAGGCAATAGGAGGACACATGTTCTTCGTTTTGACAATTGTGCTGATCATTGCGCTGGTGGGGAGTTTGCCGACCTGGCCGCACAGCAAAGGTTGGGGCTATTACCCTACCGGGGGCGTCGGACTGATCTTGTTAATTCTGCTGATTTTGTATTTGATGGGCAAATTGTAGAGGCTGAAACTTCTCGGAACTCGGAAACATCCCATCCGTGCGTACTGCGGCCATCTCCCCGAAGCGGATCCCGGGACCTAACCCCAAAGCGGGTGCAAGCTCCCCACTCCAAAAACCCCCGTCTTACCTTGGAGCGCGGCGGTCTTGCCGCCGCTTCCTTTCACCGCGAGGAAGCAGATCGCAAGCCTTCACTTTCCTGGCGCATATTGTTCTGAACTGAATATTGTTTGTGATTGATGAGGCGGGCGATGGTGCCTTTTGCGCCCACGGCCCAGCCGTTGTAAATGTCCAAAACGAAAGCCGCGTTCAGATCCAGCGAGCCGATGTGTTTCCAGTGAGCGCCGAAATCGCCGGAGATGTCTTCGCCGTTGGGGCCGACGGCGAGCGCCGAGCCGTACAAGGCCGCTACGGCTGAACGATAGCCGCCCGGCTGTTGCGCGGCAAGTTGCCAGGTCTTTCCTCCGTCCAGCGAATACGCGGCCGCTCTATACGTGCGGTTCGGGTCTTTGTAATCGCCGCCAACAACGATTACATACCAAGGGGTGGACAAGATTGAAAATATTCCGGACGACGCATTGCCGCTGGCGATTGGCGTATCCGTGACCGTCCAGGTTTTGCCAAAGTCGGGCGAATGAAAGACGCGCGCTGATTTGCCTCCGCCGGTCCCGAAATATAAGCCTCTGTCATCGCTGATCGCAAGCGAAGTTCCGCTGGCGGCAAACCCGCCCTCGCCTGGCAACGCGGCGGGCATGCCATCAACGGGGAGTTCGGTCCAGGTTCCCTTGTTGCGGTCGGAGAGCAACAGGAACTTGCCATCAACGGGATCGCTCAGCGCGTAGCACTGCGAGCTGCAGACCAGCGCGTCGAGAAAAAGTGAGGGATTCTTGCCGGCGAATTCTAGCTTCCAGGTTTCGCCGCCGTCTTTTGTTTCGTAGATGCGCGACTTATCGCCGTTGCCGCTGGACATTACGTAGGCGCGGTTCGCGTCGAAGGCCACGATGCTGCGGAAATCGAGCGAGTCGCCTTCAGCTACGTGTAGGCGCCTCCAACTTTTGCCGAGGTCGCTCGAAAAGAGGATGACGCCGTTGGAGCCGCTGGCCCATGCAGTGATATGTTCGGCGCCATTTTTATCAACGGAGCTCGTGGCTGAGATGCCGCGAAGGTTGGTGTCCATGCCGCTAGTCTGCACGGACCAGCTCACGTCCTCAGCCGCGCTGGAAGCGAGCGTCATCGCGCGCGGTTCCCTGCTTGAAACGGCCAGGCGTGGAATCGGTTCGGTGACGGCGCACAACACCCCGGCCATCACTGTGAGAATAAACATGCGCATGCCTCGCATTGTAGCAACGTTTGGCTCGGGCAGACACGAGCCAAGTATCGCGCCTGAAATGAAACTTTATGTGGGATATCCCGTATTCCTATTAGACGCAGCCAACGCGATTTTCTAATGCTGAAACCATGAGGCCTGACGACACCGGAAAACCAATCGCGAAGGTCAACACCTTATACCCATGGAACTCAGGCAATGAAAAATGCCCGAATACACTTAACAGCGGCGTTTGACGAGCGCGCGGGCAGTCCCCGGCGGTTGAAGTCGCTCGTCACATTGCGGGCGATAGTCACCGGACTCTTGATTGCCACGGTCGCAGCGAACGTATGGCTACTTTTACTGTTGAACCTTGGCGTACCGGCTGCGGCGATGATGGAAGCAATCTTCCTCGCGCTTTATGTTTGGTGGGCTTGCGGTGGAGGGCCTCCACACAAATGGCAAGCCGCTCGCGTTGCGGCATTTCGCAGGAAAACGCTATCGCAGGCACAATGGACTTGGGGGCTAGTCGCAGCGTTTTTCTTCGCCGTCACGATCCATGCCTCTCTGGTATTGCTGTTCCGCTTTGTGCCTTTCCCCACGAGGGCATTCCGGCACGGCTACGATTTTTCTTTTATTCCCACGCTGCATTTGCGATGGCTCGCCGTGGTGATCTCCGCTGCCTCGGCGGGAATTTGCGAAGAGACTGGCTTTCGAGGCTACATGCAGCAGCCGATCGAACTGCGGTATGGATCGCCCGTTGCCATCGCGATTTCATCATTTTTGTTCACGGCGGTACACCTCTCGAAATCGTGGGCGCTCGTTGCGATGATCCCGATTGTGTTTGGTGCCGGTTTACTTCTGGGCCTACTAGCTTGGTCCTCGAAGTCCCTCATTCCGGGAATGATCGGACACACAATGATGGACGTTGGGCTCTTCGCCTATTGGTGGACTGGCATCGCAGGCACATTTACCGCGCGACCGATCAGCGAGTCGGGCGTGGACGCACTTTTCATTGTTGCTTGCGCCGCATTGACGGTATCGCTTTCGATCGTCCTTCTTGCAATATCAAAGCTCCGCCGAAACACAAAATCCAATACGGAGGATCGGTGAAGCTTGGCGCAAGCGCGGCGCTGTGAATTTGTTATGCGCTGGCGGCGGTGGCGTCTTTTTCTTCGGCTTCGTCTGTGAGTTTTGCGGAGACGTTGATGCCGTGCTTGGCCGCGTCAAAACGCTGCTTGCGGTCCATCTTCTTCATGATTTCGCGGACACCGCGTCCGATTCCAGTTGCCAAGCTACCGGCGGTAACAACCGATTTGCCCGCGGACGTGCCGGGGCCGGATGTGCGGTCGGTGAAGGTGATTTCCACTTCTACAGTCTTCGCCATAATGCCTCCAGTTAATTTTCTCTCGAATATTCTAGCAATGTTTCGGCTGCGATTGCGCGTATTTCGTTTGCGAATATAAAAGCTGCCCGCCGTAGGCTGCGGAGTTTGCTGTTGGTAGCGCCGGCATCTTGCCGGCAGTTTTCTCGCTGGAGCATCAAAAGAGCCGGAAGGATGCCGGCGCTACCAAGGCCGGATACGCCAGCCTGTACCCTCAGCTCGGCTCAGCTTAAGCCGCTATAGCAACCTTTTACTGACGCAATTTCGTTAAGTTAAGTCAGACCTTCTTGACGACACTCGCTGTGGTACATTCCACACACTTGCTCTCGAAGCGGGCGTGACTGGCATTGATTTGTGGATTGTCGTGAACGGGCTCGCAAGAAGGAGGTCATTCAATGAAAAACTTATTCATGTCTAGATGGGCGCGTGCGCTCCTGCTAGCAAGTTTCGAGCTTGCGGGGTGCCACACACACCATAAAACACCCGGTATTGTGCGCATAGACTTCATTGAAATCGATCGCGACGTGCGACATTTTATGAGCGACGTGGCGCACGACGTCACACAAGACGGCCCTTCATCGTGGCACAAATATTTTGCCGACACGCCGGCATTCTTCATGGTTGTCAATGGCCAGATGGCTTTTGCAAATGGCTCGAAGGCTACTACGGGAATTCAACAGGTCGCCAAGTCCATCAAACAGATTGAGCTCAAATGGGGCGACGATTTGCGACTCGATCCACTGGCGCCTGACATTGCAGTGGTAGCTGCTCCGTATCACGAGATTCAGGTGTGGGCTGACGGCCGACGAGTAGAGGAAAACGGATACTTTACCGGAGTCGTGCAATATCGCGATGGCCGCTGGCAATTTCGAGACTGCCACTGGTCAGAGCCAGTGCCTTCTTCGCCGAACCAATAGGAACCGCATACTCTTTGCTAGAATTGTAAAAAAGCGGCCCTGTTCTGGCCTGCAGCTCGAGACGCAGACTTATTGCCTTCGCTTCATGCCGTTACACTCAGTGAGCTTCGCAATGCCCTTCCAGGAATCGCAAGTACAATTCCGCGGCTTCACGCTCTTCCCCGGAAGCCTTATCGGGAATGTACGCCGCTCCTCCGCATATCAATTTCGGTGGTTCTGGTCGTAGCTGGGACACAACTTCAGCCGAAAGCGGCTCTCGTGGATCCACAATCAACAGGCTCGGGGGAACCTTTGCGATGCGGCCCAAAAGATCAGCGTAGGAATTGCCTTCGTTGGTCGCGACGATCACATACTTACCGCTCGCAAGCCGAGCACTTGTACGTCCGAACTGCAGATCGGCCTGCCTTAGTCTTCCGGCAAATTGAGCAGCAGGATCGCGAAGTATATGCAGAACGAATACGTCGTGCAATTGTCGCCGACCGCATGACACGCAGCAAACCAATACAAGACACACAATTCTCAGGCGGAACATCGGAAACACCCTCAAAGGCGAACAATTAACCGATGAGTCTGATTGCCTGCGCCCCCTACAAAATCGCGCATGCGTTGAAAGCTCGGAGCTAACGCCGCTTATTTTGTGGGTTGCGGCTTGATGTCCAGGAGCATGCCGGGCATGTTGCCGCCGGCTTGGACGGAGGGCATCTGGCCGTCCCACTTTGCGATCCAGCGGTCGGTGACGGCTAGCTGCTGCCACTTGATAATATTTTCGCTGATGGACGCGGCGCGCAGGCGATTGGATTCGGCTTCGCCATTCGCGATGGCGATTTGCGCTTTGGCCTGGCCTTCGGCGGCGGCGACGAGCTTAGCAGCGTCGGCTTGCGACTGCACCAGCTCGTTTTGCTTTTGCACCGCGATTTGCTGCGCCTGAACTTTTGCGTTGATGGCGGCGATCACAGATTCGGGAGGACGCGGCGAGCCGATGAAACCGAATTGGTCGATGACTACGCCGATGTCAGTAACCTGCTGTTGCAAATCTTTGCGCGAATCGATCTCGAGCTCGGATTTCTTTTCACCCATGATTTCCTGCACGGTGTACTGCGAGCCGGTGCGGTTGATGGCGTCGCGGGCCACGTTGCGCAGAAAGCCGTGGGTAAACTGGTCGATATTGTCGTTGCGGAATTTCACGTAGAACGCAGGAACTTTGGACGCTTCCAGATGGTAGGAAACGGAAAGATCGCCGTACACGGTGAGGCCGTCTTTGGTGTTGAACGACATCTCCTCGTTGGTGGGCGCGCCTTCGTTCAGGTCCCTGGTCCATTTCGCGGTTTGGATCGAGGTGGGATACTCGACGATGGTGGACGAAAGAAAATTGTAGAAGACCCAGCCGGTGCGTATAGGCAGGTCTTCCACGCCGCGCTGCGTTCCGGCGAGGTCCACTTTAATTCCCACGCGGCCGGGGCCGATTCTGGTGGCGCATCCGGCAAAGAACAAGGCGACGATCAGAACCGGGACAGCGAGCGCAATCCATTTGCGAAAGTGAATCAGGTGATTCATTTCAATTTGCATCTTTTTCCTCTTTTCGTGTGCGCACAGGGTAGGCGTGCGGCGTTACGTGATGATGCCAGATCCAGTGCAATGCGGAAGGAACCAGCGCAATCAGCGCGACAACAATTAGAATGCCGCCGAAAACAGCGGTGTCGCTAGGCTTGTTCAACAGGTCAAACGCTTTCGTGAGCAAATAAAGCGCGCCGAAACAAATCAGGATTGCCGCGGAATAAAAGAAACCAGCTCTCAGCCTCATCTATAAGTACAAAAACATCCAGTAGCGCAAATGTCAACGCAATTCTGGAATGCGGCTCCCCACGTATTTACTCCCGGTTGGCAATAATGGAGGTTTTGCGGTCCTCTAAGGTGAGAACCTTTCCGTCGTGATCAATTTTGAAGTGGAATAAGTTGTACGGCTTTCCGTTAGACAATTTCATATCCAAATCATGCCAGCGGACTTCGTAAGTTCCGCTTAGACCGCTTGGATTAACGTTTGACGGTGGTTTCATTAGCCAAGTCCCATCCTGATTAAATGCAACCGTCCACTGTCCCGGCTGAAAATGAACCGTTCCAAACGGCTTTCCGTTCTTCAGAGTAGTGAATGACTCGTAATCCCAGGTCTCGACCAATTCTGAGGGAATCTTAGGCGAAGCGCTCTTTGCGTCGAGCGCTACCAGGCACATCGAGAAACTAACAAGCTGAAGACAGAGTAACCTCGATCTCACGGGGGCATTGTAACCAGTTCACGAGCAAAAATCCGAACATCAATGTGCCGGAGATCGCGAAGCGTCGTAACTCACTCGCTTCCGAGCGGCTTCCGAACATGCCAAGTGTCGGGGTGATATCATTCCGCGTTATAAGCTGTGGACAAATAGCATATGAGCGAATGGCACGAGAAGATTGAGTTCAGGAAGGTCATCGTTCCGGATGAGCTTGAGCAGCTCTTCGAAATTGATCGGAGGATCTTTAGCGCATTCCCTGCGGACCTGTTCTCCGCGGAGGAATGGGCTGAATTCGAATCTTACTGGATGATTGTAGATGGGACGACGGTGGGTTGCTCGGCGTTTCTCCGCGATACGGACTTTGACATCGAACCACGTCCCGGCTGCCTGCATATAATGACCACCGGCGTGCTGCCGGAGTTTCGGCGTCGCGGCTATGGAGCAAAGCAGAAGCAATGGCAGATTGAGTTTGCGAAGCAGCAGGGGTTTCAAGTGATCGTTACGAACACCCGTGCGAGCAATGTGGCGATGATCGAGCTGAACTTGAAGATGGGCTTTCAGATTCGTGGGAGCTCGCCGCATTTTTATTTTGAACCTGACGAAACTGCCATCGTAATGGAACTTCCACTTCGATCTGGGCCCTCGGCTCCTTCAAGTGATCAGCCAAACGCCTAAACAATTCCCAAAGTTTTTTGCGGGTGTTGAGCGCTTTTGAATCGGTTACACTCGTTCGGAATTATTGAGACCAATGTGCAAGGGAGTTCCATGCCGAAGGTACTTTGCGTTTTTAGTTTCGCGTTGATATGCGCGGCGATGTTGTCTGGAGTTTCTGAAGCGCAGTCCACTGGCAAACCACAAACGACGGAAGCGTCCCCGACCGCACCAAAGACTGCCGGCGCGTCACCGAGCGCGTTTGTGAGAAGCTTCGAGACTCACTGGGCTACCGCGAGGACGCTGGCTATTGCAGTGGCGGACGCAATGCCGGCGGAACAGTATTCCTTCAAACCCAACCCTGATGAAATGAGCTTTGGCGAGTTGATGGCGCACATCGCGCAAGCGAATTATGGGTACTGCGCGTTTATTGCGGATGCGAAATCGCCGTATGTGGAACCCGCGAAAGACACTCCGATCGACAAAGTTGCCGCTATTCTGAGTCTTGGCGGTTCGTTCGATTACTGCACGAAAGTCTTTGACTCGCTGACGGACGCACAACTAGACCAAATGCATGGCGACGGTGACCGCAGATTTTCCACGCGCGATGTGATGTTGGGCGTGATGATTCACATGGCGCACCACCGCGGCCAAGCGGAAGTCTATCTTCGCCTAAAAGGAGTCACGCCCCCGAAATACAAGTGGTAAATCTCGGAATGAGTCGGCGCAGATAATTAGAAGCGAAGCTAGCGAAAACTGAAAATGGCGTACGGCATGAAGGAACTGCATCACACGGGACGCATTCGATTCTGGGTGCAATGGCATCTGCGGCGAGTTTCGCCGTGGGAGCGGACCTGCCGGGGTTGGTTGCAGCCGTAATGCTGCGCGGAGCCTTGATCCCGTTTGTAGCCGGGACTTCACTGCTATTCTTGGCGCTGTTGGGAGCCACACCTTGGTCGGGCGCGCTGCGTGTTGTGTTTTGGGGCGCGTTAGCGATGGCAGTGACTTCAGGGATGGGAGCGCTGTTTGGGACCGCTCCATGAGCGGGCTCCGAACACCCTCGACACTCGAAGCATGAGCCCAACTCTACAAAACGATCGCAACGCCTACGCGTTAGCTGTTCTGCGGATCAGCGTGGGGCTGTTCTTTCTGATCTTCGGCGAGTACAAAGTTTTGGGAACCCAATTTACGCGCGGCGGCGGATTCCAGTCCTGGATTAACAAGTTTTTGGATGGCGGCGTTTATCCCTTCATGGATCCGATGCTGCGCAATTTTGTCTTGCCATATGCGACGCCGATCGCCTTCGCAGTGGCTTACAGCGAATTGTGCATCGGGCTGGAACTTGTGCTGGGAATTCTGGTGCGTCCGGCAAGTGTTGGCGGGCTGGCATTGATGCTTGCGATGCTTTTTTCGTCGGATTATCCGGGAGCACACGCGCCGCTCTGGCAATTCTTCGGAGCGTCGCTGAGCCATTCGATTCTTGCGTTGTGCTTTGCCGCGTTCTTGATCGGACGAGCCGACGAAGTCTGCTCCGTGCGAACGTGGCGAGTGCGCACTAAGAAGGCGCGGCATGTTGGCTTGTGAGAATACGCATGAACTTTGAACGATGCTCGCAACCTCAAAAACGGCGCGGGCCAGTGGGCCGCCGACGCTACAACCACGCGAGATTCTCCGTCGCCTCACGCAAGGGACGCGATCGGCACTCCGCGGGAGCCCCCGGCGGCCTCTGCGATTCGGTTGCGGGAGGCGGGGCAGTACCGGGGAGTACGAAACCGTGGAAGGCTGCGCGGTCGATTCACGAATTGATCACGAAAGCGGACGTGCGCGCGGCCTTCCTGATTTGCGCCACGGCTTGTTTGTCACTTTTCTTGCTGGAATTTGTGGGCGCGGAAGGGACCTACGCGCGTTTATATCCGCCGAGCCCTTACGAGCCTGACCCCTACTGGGTGCTGCGTGTGAAAGCGTGGTGGCTGATGTGGATCCTCATCGGCTTTGTGATGATCCCCGTAATTGCGATGCTTTGTATGCGAACCAAGGGGCTCCGCGATTGCAACCTTTCGTTTAGCGGGTTCGCAAAGCATTTCTGGATGTATGTGGGGCTGTTCGTCGCGGTATTTCCGGTGATCTGGCTGGTTTCGCAAACGCCGAATTTCTACAATTACTATCCGATGTATCCGGCGGCGGGACGTTCATGGAAAGATTTTCTGATGTGGGAAGGAATGTACGCGGGACAATTCATCGCGCTGGAATTTTTCTTCCGAGGATTTCTGGTGGGGGGATTGGCGCGATACATGGGAGTGCTAGCCGTGCCTGTCTCGGTGATGCCCTACATGATGCTGCATTTCACTAAGCCGGCGCCGGAAGCCGCCGCTTCGGTCGTGGCGGGATTCGTTCTAGGCTGGCTCGCGTTGAAATATAAATCGATTTGGGGCGGAGTTTGCGTGCACTGCGCTGTGGCCATTTCGATGGATTTGTTGGCCCTCTCGCATAAGAACCAGCTTCCCTGGACACATCATTAGCAAAGAAGATTAGCCGAAGGATTTATTTTAGAGAATTACCTTAGATAAATAATGCGGATCTTACGGTCTTCGCCTTTTCCCTTTTTCGCACTCCCCTTGCCTTGATTAGCGGAATGTAAAAGGACAGAAAGCGAGCGGCGGCCAAACCGATCATAATTGCGGGCTACAGGGCGTTGGCGGCGATAGGTCCATCGGCCGGGGGCTAGCGGGCAATAAAGTAAAAGTTCATCCAAATCAGAATACTCGTCAGCAAGCCGGATGAAATATTCGCGGAAGTGAACCATCCAGCAGACATGTCAAAAGCCTTTGCACAAGTCCTCCATCGACCAGGCGAGAGGAAAAATTAGCCAGATACCGCCGCGCATGTCCTAGATCACCACGGTTGCAATCATAAGGACAAAGTAACCGGTAGTGAACCAGAACAATTTCCTCCAGGAATACTGCGGCCACCAAGGTTGCCGAACTTTCTCTGGATTTTGGCGAGGGCGCAGGATGACCGCCTCGGCAGGCGAACGTCACCCCAGAAAGACGCTGCAACCCGCAGGACATTTTCCAGCCAACTTAATCGGTGGGCAGCTCGGGCAAAGCGATGTCTTCACCGGCTACCAGCAGGAATTCATTCTTTGCGCCGGCGATACGGTTGTGACGGTAAGGCTTGTACTCCGCGCTATCATAAAATTCTTCGGCGACTTCTTTGGACGGCCACTCGACGATGATGAAGAGCGGAAGAAGTTTTCGCTGGCCTTCTAACCTTTTCACATCCTTAGTGCGCGCCAGGTAGCGACCACCGCGGCGCTCGACCATCGGCGTTACATTCTTTAGGTAGCCCGTCACCCAACTATCGTCGGTTACTTCACACTCGACTACGAAATAGCAGTTCATTGGGGATCCTTCCGCGCTGAATAGAAGTGCGAGCTATGTATACCTCGCGGCGCCGGTGCGAAGCAATGCGCCGGCAAAATCGCCGAAAGCGGGTCGAGATGTGGTTTGGGGATTTGCTGAGCGGCGAGTGTGACCCCGCCGCTCAGATCCGCTTCAACGTTAGTGAGCTTGTTGGTCGCTGGCGGTTTGGGCTGGCGGCGGCTGTTCCGCTTTTTGCCAACTGGAATCGGGGTCGAATCCCTTCATGTCCTTAGCCAAAGTTTCCGTGCGCTGGCCTAAGTCCTTCTCGTAAACGACTCCGTCCTGGCTGACAACGAACGTCATCACGCCGGAATTGCGATACTCGGCAGGATAGGCGACGAACGCAAAACCGCGCGTCATCTTTCCGTTCACCACATAATCCTGCGCGCCACCGGGAGCATGCTTTCCCTGGCGAGTGAGAATGCGCAAGTAATAACCGCGGAACGGGACCGGGCCGGTTTGAAGGTTCTTTGCCAAGTCGCCGGGGCTGCCGGCGTTGGCGACGAGCGGGCCGATCGGGCTTTCAAATTCATTGCCGGTGCCGAGCCAATACAGTCCGTCGTGTTTTCCTTCATTGCTGACGAACCGCTGGGCGTACTCGTTATTCTCTTTCGAGAAATATTCCTTCTGGGCCGCCACCAGCTCCTGGCAAACGCGAATCGTCGACATTTCGTTCTGTCCGATGCGGCGGTACAAGATTTCTTCCTTACCTGCGCCGGTGTCGAAATACCAACTGCCGCTCTTATTTACCAGCGGGATCGGCGTAGGCCAATTTTCCGCGCCGATATAAAGCGTGGTGGTGCCGTTGGGCTCGACCACTATCCGATGCATTTGTTCAAATTTACTCACAAAATTCGCGCGGGTGGCTTCGTCTTCGGCAGGATCGCCGGATGAAATGATCTCTTTTCCTTCAGGGCCCAGGATTTGTAAGAGCGCCTTGTTGTCGCTAGTTTTCAACGCGACGACGAGGGCGTGCGAGGCTTGATCCGCGGATGAAAACGTTTTTTGGCCCTGCTGCTGGGCCATTACGCGTGGGGCAAAGCACGCGAACAGAAGGAAGGCGGCTGCCGCAGCCGGGAAATAACTGGCTAACTGAACATTTCGCAGGTTCAACTTCGTATGACGCATATGTTCTTTCTCCATTTATGAATTTCGAAGGGGCTATAAATGGCTGCGGTAGCGCGTGAGCACTACCGCAACCGTGGAATTGAAATTAGCGATGATGTCCGCCGCCACCGCCACCACCGTGGAATCCGCCGCCTCCGTGGAAGCCACCAAAGCTAGACTGCCCGCGTGACGAATAGCTGCGAGCTTCTCCGCCATGGTTGTAGCCGCTGAAAGCGCCGGAGCGCACGTTCGATTGACCGCGCGATTCGCCAAAACCCCGCGCTGCGTGGTTGTCCCCGTTGAACGGTTGGCTGCCTGCACCGCTGCGGTTTAATTCTCCGCCTCGCGCGACTCCGCGGTTCACGTTATTTGCAACGCCGCGCTCACCGCCCCCGCGGTAGTAATTGTTGCGATTGTAAAATGTATTGGAATGTGAGTAGTAGCGGTTATGGTTGTAGATCGCATAATGGTTGTGCCAGTCGAATCCCCAATGTCCCCATCCCCATCCGAAACCACCGAACCAGCCGATGCCGAAGCCAAGTCCAAAGGACAAGTACGGGCCGCCAAACCATATGCCGGGATAGTTGTACCAATAGGGCCAGGGCGCTATCGGATATCCGTAAACGGCCCAGGGGTCGTAGGCCGGAACATAGACCACATCAGGTTGCGCAGGTTGAATCACAACATTATTGTCTTGATCCTGTACAACCTGCTGCGGCGTCGATTTCAAATTGCCGGCTGCTTCCGCTTTTCGGCGCATGCGCTGAATAGCGTCCATCACGTTTTGCTGCTGATTGTAGTAAGCGTCGCCCAGCGACGAGGTCCAGGAAATATTTTTGTCCATATTACCCAGGACAGTCGGGAAAGCGCAGAGTGCTTTCACGCTGGGATCCCAAGCTTGCTTATCGACAGCTTGGGCTAGCGCGTCACCCTTCAGATCCGGATTCGCCTGAATCCAGCGATCCGCTTCAACGATTTGTGCCGGGAAAGTGGCCGCGGCTAGAACCTGCGCCACGAGCGAGTCCGGATACAAAGCGATGGGCGCCACGAGCTGGTCCAACTGATCCGGCGTCTGCGGAGTATATGCAGGCGCAGCGTCAGGTGGTTGAGGTGCTTGATCTTGCGCAGGTTGGTCTTGATCCTGGCTTTCCTGCGCGGCAACTACGTTCTGCGGCAAAGTGGCAAACAATAATCCTATAGCCAAAAGAAATGCCAGAAATTGCCGCGCTAAACGAGGCTTGGAAAATTCTGAACGATTAGCGCAGGATGTAACTTCGCGCTTAGTTAGAGCTGGAATCGTTATCACTGTATGCCTCCTACTCATGAGATTCGCCTGAACGGACTTAGGTTTCAAAAGGTTCCCTTTCATCGCTGTAAAATAACCTGAGCGCGTTCTTGTTACATATCGCTAAACCCTGCTGGAAGACGGAAGTTGCGTCAGGATTATCTTGTAAATGCATGCAGGAAAGGATTATAGGGCGTGGGGCGCAATTGCGCATAAAGGGTAGGTGAAGTTTTACAAGAGTTGTCGCAGCGATTTCGAATTTGTGGCATGCTGGGTAAATGGGAAACAAAGATAAAGGTCGACGCGAAGTGAAAAAACCGAAGAAAAAGACGCCGAAGGCTGAGCTAGGGCGTCCGGCCATCGCTTTCGTCAACAAGATCAGCGGACCCGGGCCCGGGCCCGTAAGTTAGTCGACGATAGCTTGCGAAATCGAGGCGCCGCTTTACCGGGCGGCCTCCTTCGGCAGGCGGGCGCCGCGCGGATACGGCTATCTTCGAACCTGTCTTCGGTGACCTACTTGGGCCGTAACTGTGCAAGAGCATTCAGACTCCGCGTAAGTTCCCGACTCCCGCGCATTGCACTTTCCGCAGATGACAAGCGTATAACCGCGCGTGTGTTAACGTTTGTCGGCGATTTGCAGATCTAACCTTCAAGAAAACGGGAAGAAATACGATGGACGACGACCTGCGCGGCACTGGGCCACACTTCGCAGAGCAACAACACGCGGCGTTGACTCGCGATACCCGAAATTCGGCGAGCGGGGACGTTTTCACGTTGTGTGCAATCGCTCTCGGCATGGTGATTCTCCACATCGCCACGAATGGTAGATATGGCTTCCATCGCGACGAATTTCAGGTGCTGGACGACGCGCGGCATATGGACTGGGGATTCGTGGCGTATCCACCGGTGACGCCATTCATCGAACGAATCGGGTTGGAGATCTTCGGTATTTCGCTGGTCGGACTTCGAATGTTTTCGGTGTTGGCGCAAGCGATTGCGCTGGTCGTCACCGGATTGATGACGCGCGAACTGGGAGCCAGGCGCCTGGCACAAGTGGTTGCTGCGTTGACGGTCGCCGTGTCTCCTTTGCCGCTGTTCGAAGGAACTGAATTCCAATATTCGTCATTCGACTATTTGTGGTGCGTGCTGATTGCTTATTTTCTGATTCGGTTGCTCAAGTCGGGCAATCCGCGCTGGTGGATCGGCGTTGGCGTTGGAATCGGCCTGGGCATGATGACGAAATACACCATGGGGTTTTTCGTCGCTGGAATTGTAGCGGGAACTTTGCTCACGCCCGCGCGGCGTTATCTGAAAAGCCCGTGGCTATGGGGCGGCGCCGCGTTGGCAATCCTACTTTTTCTTCCGAACCTGAGCTGGCAGATTCGCCACGATTTCATCTCGTTGCATTTCTTGCGCCATATTCATGCGCGCGATGTGCGTCAAGGCCGCGCGGAGGGCTTTGTGCGCGACCAGTTTATGATCAGCACAAATCCTTTTATCGCGCCGCTATGGATCGCAGGGCTTTATTATTTTTTCGCCGCACAAGATGGAAAACGTTACAGGCTCCTGGCCTGGCTCTATGTGACGGAGTTTGCGTTTTTCTTTTTTGCCAAAGGACGCGGCTACTATTTGGCGCCGGCATACCCGATGCTGTTTGCCGGGGGCAGCGTGCTGTGGCAGCGATGGATCGCTTCTCTTTCGCGCGTGTGGTCGCGCGTGGTGGAGGCAGTTACGTTCGCGGCGCTGGCAGTTGGCGGAGTGCTGGCGTGCGCGTTCATCCTCCCCATTAATCCGGTGATTTCGAAGGATAATTTCGCATTGCGGAATAACGGCGATTTGCGGGAGGAAATCGGATGGACTGATTTGGTGGCGGCGGTGGCGAAAGTTCGCGATGCCCTTTCGGCGGACGAGCGAAGCAATTACGGAATCGTGGTGGGCAATTATGGGGAAACCGGGTCCATCGACCTGCTAGGCCCGGCTTACGGCCTGCCCGAGACGATCAGCAGCACAAACTCGGCGTGGTTTCGCGGTTACGGTAATCCGCCACCGAAAACTCTGATCATCGTGGGGCTGCCGCGCGATTATGTGGACAAAATGTTTCAGTCCTGCCGGCTCGCGGGACATAACGGCAATCCCTACGGAATCAAGAATGAGGAAAGCGAGGACCATCCCGATATTTTCGTGTGCGGAGCGCCGCGGGAATCCTGGCCGCAATTCTGGGATGATTTTCAATCGTACGGATAATGCTTTGTTAACGCTTTCCTAGCGCCGGGCTTCCGACCGGCGGCATCTAGTATTTATGCGAATCAAACCACGAGGCCGTACTGAAGTGCGGCGCTAGAAAGTCAAGAGCAGGCACCCGCAGATTTGGCTGCCCCGGATTCTTTGTGGAGCGCAGCGTGACGCTTCATTAGCAATTCTTCGCCGAGCGGGACAGCAGTCAATACCCCCACGATTTTTTCCGACGCGAGCCCTTCGCCGTACGGATTGGTCATGCCTTCAAGACCGCGGCGGAATGCAACACTTTTGGCTTTAGCGATCGCGGCGAGTATTGAAGCAGTGTCCGGCGCAGCGTCAATCACGTTGCGCGCACGTTCTCTGCCCTGCTGGCGAAGTCCAATGTTCACCGTGGGCAGCGCGAAAGAAGCTGACTCCATAATTCCGCTGCTCGAATTTCCGAGAAGAACATCAACCCGTCTCAGCAAGCTCCAATAGGTTAGCGCGTCGAGATTGACAAATATCTGAGCGCCTTCGCGAGATGCCGCGAACGAGCGCGCGCGCTCAATTAAATTGCGGCTGCCCGAGTCGGCGTTCGGGTAGCAGAACAGAATCTGATCGGAAACCATTTGCAAAGCGCCGAATAAGGCACCGGTTTCCCGTACAGTATCGCGCGCAATCGTAACCGGATGATATGCAACAAGAGTTGTCGGATGCTTCAGCGTGACGCCAAGCCGCTCCTCAAGCTGCTCGCGAGTATAAAGCGTTTGTCTGCGCAAGTGATCGAGCGATGGCGCTCCTGCCCGATGAACTCGCCAGGGCTCTTCACCCATCGATATCACTCGCTCACGCGCAGCGTGCGTTGAAGTGAAATGAATGTGGCTCATCATCGTAAGCGCATTCCGAACCGCGTCATCGATTGCCCCTTCGCTGATCTCGCCGCCTTCGATGTGCACGATGGGGATGCGCAGAGTCAAGGCCACCGAAGCGGGCGCGAGCATTTCGTAACGGTCGGCGATGAGCAGAACCAAATCCGGACGCATGCGACCAAGCGCGTCAGCAAGACTGAGCGTGGCGACGCCGATTGTCTTTGCCATGCCCACATCGGTATCGGAGCTAAGCAAGCATTCAATCCGCTCGGCGATTTCAAAACCGTCACGCTCGATTTCTTGAATGGTAGCGCCAAACTCAGGCGAAAGGTGCGCGCCGAACGCAATCATTTTCAACACCACGTCCGGATGCGCGGAAAGATCTCGCAGCGGCCAGTACAAATGGCTGTAGTCCGCGCGAGAAGTTGTGACCACGGCGATCTTGCGTTTCATAATCGGATAGTTGACTCCGAGCAGATTATAAAGAGCATCGGCGCGAATGTCTCTGCTCGAATGCGAATATCCCGAACGAAATCCAGGTTTGGTTTTTGTCACGCCGCCCCATTCGGGCTCGGTATACTCGGGAGGACTAGGAGGTCGACTTTTGCGGCGGCCAAGGTTCCAGGAGTTGCTCTTTTCGGTAGATGAGGGCGTTTATATCGGAGGGAGCTAGTTCGATGTTGTGGCCATGCGTGATCGCATCCGTCGGACACGCTTCTACGCAATAGCCGCAAAAAATACATCGCGAGTAATCGATGTTGTAAACTTTTGCGTAACGCTCGCCTGCCGAGATGCGGTCGGCGTCAGTATTTTCCGCAGCTTCGATGTAAATGCAGTTCGCAGGACACGCCGCCGAGCACAAAAAGCATCCAACGCATTTTTCAAGGCCATTTTCGTCCCGTTGCAAAACGTGGATTCCGCGATAACGCGGTTGAACGCTCGCCGGGACGTCCGGATAGGACTCCGTCGTGGGCTTACGAAACATGGTGCGCAACGTCACGCTGAAACCCTTGTAGAGCGTGACGAACGTCTCGCCCACTTCTTTCACCATTGATGGCATCGCATTGACTTTAGCAGAGTGTTGAATCAGAGGCAATTTGGTAAGGCGCCATCTCTTTCGAATTCCGCAGCAAGTTCGAGCGGCAATTGATCAGCGGAATGTCAGAATCGATCCCGAGGGCGACAATTGCGAAGAACATACGGAGCGCTAGAACGACGAGATTGTTTCTACTCACCCGGAGGAGAAACCGGCGGTTTCTCCTTCAATTTCCCCTTCCCCGTGATAGCGGCGATGATCTGACGACCGTGAAAACGTCCGTTCTCGATAAAAATCTCCGCGGTATGTTTCCCTCCAACGATTACTCCCGCCAGATAAATCCCCGGGACGTTGCTCTCCAAAGTCTCGGGATTGATTTCCGGCTTCCGCGAATCGGGATCTAAATGGACTCCTTGTTCTTTCAGGAATTCGAAATCTGGATGATAGCCGGTCAAAGCGAATACCTGCTCGGCCGGGACACTGTGTTCCCCGTCTGCGTTTTTAATCCAGACCTTTTCCGGCTCGATACGCGTCACCTCGGTGTTGAACATCGCGCGAATTTCTCCCGCGCGTATACGATTCTCGATGTCGGGCCTCACCCAATACTTCAGACTCTTGCCCATTTCCGGTCCGCGATGAATCAGAGTAACGCGCGCGCCGGAACGAAATAAATCAAGAGCCGCCTCCGCAGCAGAATTTCTTCCGCCCATGACGACCACGTCCTGGTTCCAGTAGGGATGCGCTTCGCTGAAATAGTGGCTGACGCGCGGCAGATCCTCGCCAGGGATACCGAGGACATTCGGCAGGTCGTAATAACCAGTTGCAAGAATAATTTTGCGAGCGTGATATTCAAGCTCAACTCCATCCTCATCCACCGCGTGAACTACAAAAGCGCCATCCAGCCCCCTGACGTTTTTCACGCGCTGGTATTGGCGAACGTCGATCCCGTAGTGTTCAACCGCGCGACGATAATATTTGAGCGCCTCTCCGCGAGTTGGTTTTCCCCCGGAAATAGTCATAGGTAGATCGCCGATTTCCATGCGCTCCGGTGTGGTGAAAAACAGCAAATTAATCGGATAGTGAAACAGTGAATTACAAAGACATCCCTTGTCGATCACAAGCGGACGCAGTCCTGCACGCTTAGCTTCAATCGCGCTCGCCAGCCCGGTAGGCCCAGCGCCGATGCATAGGACGTCGTAAGAATCGGTCATTCACATAGTGTGACTGAGCGGTGTTCAACTTTCAACTGAATGAGGGATTTTTACTCCGTGATCGGTTGCAATCCTCTTGCAACCGTTACCTACCTTTGCCGGAGGGGCCGCGCGCTGAGGTTTGTCGACGCCGCGGTGTATGCTGCGCGCTCGTGCGACGAGGAGTCAGCCCTTTCGATTCCTTCTGGACCAACAAACCGACCTGCACTTTCTTCGGCAACTTCGCGAAGATCACTGAATAAGCCTGCCTTAGTAAGCGCTCGACTTCCGTGCGCGGAAGCGCGTCGCTTGTCTCGAGAGAAACCCAATGCGCCCGGGCCAGGTATGGCGCAGGAATAATTCCAGGTCGTTCAATCAGTGCAGTAAAATCCCCAGGTGTGCATTTAAATCCAAGCCATCGATCGCCGGGTTCGAGCGCGACGACCGCGTACATCTTCTCGCCAATCTTGAAAACCAGATCATTTCCCCATTGAACTTTCTCAGTTGTGTGCGGGAGCGCCAGGCAGTATTCGCGAATCCAATCGATGTCCATACAGAAAGGCTAGCGCCAGACTGTTTGAAAGTCGAGCCCGGCGAAAGCGTCTATAAATGGCGTCGAGAAGTTTTCAGGGGTAGGGTAAAAGCAGCTCTGCAAGTTCTGTTGAGAACGCCAGGAGCTCATCGAGCCGCGCTTGCGTCACTTCAAGCTTTTCTTTTTTCCATACAAACCATTCGCGACCCTGCTGCTTTAGACGCACGCTGAAGTTCCCGCCCACAAGACACGCCGGCTGGCCGTGGACGTTGAACGATCCGCCCACGACCGGAGCCAGCAACGCGGCGCAATTGCCTCTGCGCACCCCGACGTAATTTGCGTACATAGGGAAAGCTACAATCTGAAAGTCGCGCTTATGCAAGCATTCGAGGACCGAGATTTGTCGCGGCGTGAGATGATCCATCACCGACAGAATATCAGCAAACACTTCTCACTTCGCAAAGGAGATGGCATTGCCAATCAATCGGCGAAGGCGATCGGAGAATGCCACCTCCGCTTTTCAGCTGCCAACAGCTTGCGGCAAGCTCCAGTGCTGCCACACACTAATTACCCGCAGTGAAAAACAAACAAACCCTCCCAGGATTGCCGCTAGTGTTGGAGGGAGCCGCAGTTTCGTCGCCACGATCATAACTATTGCTCCAGCAAGCGCCGCGCTAGCGTATATATCTGCCCGCAAAACCGCAGGAACCTGCGCCAGCAAAACATCGCGCACTGTTCCGCCGCCCACGCCCGTGATCGTTCCGAGCAAAGCGGCAACAAGAGGATGCATCTTGTACACTAACGCCTTCTCCGTGCCGGCCACCGCAAACAGCGCCAACGCCGCGGCGTCTAGCGTGATAATAACTGAAGCGGGAACTTGCCGAATCAGCGGATGCAGAAAGAAAACGATTGCGCCACCGGCAAACGCTGCGGCCGGATAGCGCCAATCGCGAAGAGATGCGGGCGGTACAGCGCCAATCAACACGTCGCGTATGATTCCGCCCACCAGCGCCGTAGCAAATGCGAGCACCATCACGCCGAACAGGTCGAGGTTCGCCGCCACCGCTGCCAGCGCCCCTTCAATTGCAAATAAAAGCGTCCCGGCCAAATCGACCGTGAGCAACAGTTTGCTGGGAGTGAAGACCATAGCGAGCGAGGGAAGAATATGATGCAGCGTGCAACAAAGACAAGTCGCAACCGAGGCGGCAGCGGAAGCGAGAAAGAAGTAGCCCTCGAATCCTACAACGTTACAGCCAAATACTACGACGCCGCTTATGCGACCAAACAAGATTTGGTGGATCTGCCGTTTTATCTCGATTTGGCCAAAGCTTCTGGTGGCCCCGTTCTGGAGATTGCCTGCGGGACGGGCCGCGTCTTGCTTCCCATCGCGCGCGAAAACATCGACATCGACGGCGTGGACAATTCCCTCCCTATGCTCCGAGTGCTGAAATCGCACATTGACAACGAGCCGGCCGAGATTCGTCGCCGTATAACTCTTCACGAAGGAGACATGCGCGACTTCCGTTTGCGCGAGAAATTCCCGCTGGTCATTATTCCCTTCCGGCCTTTACAGCATATGTACACCCTGCAAGATCAACTAAGGGCTCTCGCCACCGCCGCATTTCATTTGCAGAAGAATGGAATCCTCGCCTTCGACCTCTTTTATCCGAAAATGGAATTGATATCGGCAGGCGTAGGCCAGGAAATAGTGGATCTGGAGTGGCAGGCAAATTCAAATTCCGTCGTTCGCCGGTATTTCAGAAAAGATTCCGTGGACAAGATCAACCAGGTTTTCAGCTTCACCTTCATTTTTAGAACTTATAAAGGTGACAAGCTAGTGCACCAGGAATCGGAACCGTTCAAGCTTTCTTACTACAGCTATCCTCAGCTGAAAGCGCTCTTCCGCCTTGCGCGGCTGGAACCAGTAGCAGAATACGGCTCGTTCGCCAAGACGCCGCTAGACAATACCGCAGAACAAATGATCTTCCTCCTAAAAAAGAGCTAATTAGAGCGATCTCTCGCGCGAATTCAACGCGCCTGATTCGAAAAAGATTCAATGGTCGCGCGAGGAGCCTGGGGAGTAAAATCGCCCCGGTTCCGCTCGAAGGAGCCGGGTCAGCGTTTCCCCCATCCCGCGAGCGGCGATCACAGCAGGCGCAGGCAAGTGGAGGTGTGAAATGCCGACAGTCCATCCAACCCAGGGATTGCAAGGAGCGGAGAAATTCGTCAAGAAAGCGAGTGGCTTATACATTGCGATGGCGGTGGCGTTTATCATTCTCGGGCTCATGGCGATCGTTGAGCCCGGAGTTGCGGGGTTGGCCGTCACAGTTCTGGTTGGCTGGCTTCTGATTTTTGGTGGCGGGGCGCATTTGGTTGCGGCCTTCAGCGGGGGTGGAGCCGGACGCGTGATGTGGCACGTGCTGGTCGGACTTCTGTACTTCGTCGGCGGAATTTACTTCCTGATGCACCCGCTATTGGGGCTAGGATCGCTGACTTTGCTGTTGGGCGTAATCATCCTCATTGCTGCAGTATTTGAACTCGTCGCGTATTTTCGCGCGCGCGGTGAAGCCGGCTCAGGCTGGCTTCTGATGAACGGCCTGATAACACTGCTGCTCGGTGGGCTAATCTATTTCCATTGGCCGTCGAGCTCCGTGTGGGCAATCGGAACATTGGTGGGCGTGAACTTGCTGATGACCGGAATTTCGAGACTGATGCTGGGCCTGGCGGCGCGAAAACTAGCAACCGCTTGAGCAAATCGGGAATTGCCTTTCCTGCGTTTCGCAGTCAGGACAATTCCGAAGACAAACTAATTACGCCGCTGAAGACGAAATAGACCCAGACTCGATTTCGCGCAGAATCGTGCGAAGAGCGGCCGACAACTCTTCGCGGCTCACATGGCTCTTGCGAAATTGTACGCGCACGTGGAAGGCATCGTCCTGCGCGCGATAGTCAAACAGAAACGGTTGCGGCCTCGAATCTGGCCCTGATTCTTGCTTACGCGCTTTACGGGCTTCATCGCGCGTCAAGCCGCCTTGCGCGATGCGATGAACCATCTCATGCATCTTTTTCTCGTTCGGCTGGCGTGACACTTGCAGCAACAACGACTTCGAAAATATCCCGCGCTCGATGCATTCTTTGCGAACCGCGTCCGGTATCACGGTCAGAGACATCGTCTCTGTCACCGACGACCGTGCCCGCCCGATCTTCTTCGCGATATCGTCGTGCGTGTAATCGAAATGCGTCGCCAGACGCTGCAAGCCATCCGCTTCTTCAAATGGCGTCAAATCCTTGCGCTGCAGATTCTCGATCAGACCAATCTCCAGCGTCTCCGCATCATCCGCAATCTTCTCGATGCATGGCAGCTCGTGCAACCCAGCCGCTTTCGACGCGTGGTATCGCCGTTCACCGGAAATAATGTAGTAGGTATCTTCGCGAGGAATGAAGCGCACCAGCAACGGCTCGAGCACGCCTTTCGCGCGTATCGAATCAGTGAGTTCGCGTAGGTCGCCCAACGCTTTTCGCGGCTGGTCCGGATTTGGACGCACCTTGTCGAGCGGAATCATCCGCCCGATGGACGCTCCGCTGAAGCTGGTCAGCGTCTCAACATAATGCGCGTCATGCCGCATCTTGAGAGTGACGGGTAACCCGATCCTCTTGGACACGTTGCAATACCTCCTGAGCAAGCTTTTTGTATTCTTCCGCGCCCGATGATTTCGGCGCGAACGCAAATACAGTCTCTTTGTATGCTGGACTTTCTTCCAGGCGGACGTTCTTGCTAATCCGCGTCTTGAAAAGAGCGTCGCCAAACACCGCGCGAATCTGTTCGTGTGTATCGCGCGAAATATTTGTGCGCTTATCAAATAGTGTGATTACCACGCCCAGCACTTTCAAGTCCGGATTAGGACGCGCCCGAATCCGCGCATAGGTTTCCAGCAAATCGTCAGTTCCCTCGATCGCGAAATACGCAGCCTGAATCGGAACGAGCAAATGCGTGGACGCCACCAGCGCGTTGACCGTCAATATGCCCAGCGCCGGAGGCGTGTCCAGCACTATGAATTCATAATCTTTCAGCACCGGAGTTAACGCATCCTTCAGCTTGAAGGGCGCGTCAAACTGTCCCGCGAGCTGCTGCTCCAGCCGAGCCAGCGCCAATTTCCCCGGCGCCACAAAAAGGTAGGGGTCTTTCGTGGGCTTTACGATCTTGGACATCTCCGCCGGATGCTCGGCGAACAGGTCATACATCGAAGTTTGAATGTCAGACGACTCAAAAAATGCGATGGTGGCGTTCGATTGCGGATCCAGATCGATGAGAAGGGTTTTCTTTTTCTTTAACGCGATGGCGGCGGCTAGATTTATCGACGTCGTGGTCTTTCCGACGCCGCCTTTTTGATTGGCGACCGCGATGACGTAGGTCAATCGTTCCCTCAGCCTGTCGCGCAACCGGGGGCCTACATATGGGCGCCCGCGGCCCTAGCTACACCACCGGTTACACCACAAGTAGCCCAACTCTACTCACTTGCCTAGTCCCTGCGCAAGCAAAAAATAGCGTTACACGCTGGAATCTCGCTTTTTGTCCAACATTCCTGCTCTACATGCTGTGTTACTCTGGCGCCTCAAAGTGTACAGGAGAGGAATCGCATGGCCGCCCCCAGCCCGCTCGCCCAGCATTCCCAGCGGCCCAACCTCCTCGCTCCCCTCTGGCACACCATCATCCTGATTCTTTTTGTCCTGGCCACCGCCTATTTCCAATCGCGCAATCACATCGAAAACCACAAAATCACCCAACGCGTCGTCCTCTACGCCTTCATGATCTGCTTTGAGTGGATTTTGTTCGCGTATGTCTGGTTCCTCGGCGTCCGCCCGACCGGACGAAGGCTCAGCGAAGTAATCGGCGGAAGATGGGTGAGCGCCCGCGACGTTTGGCGCGACATGGGCGCCGCACTCGTATTCTGGTTGATCGTGGCCGCCTTTCTCCTTCTGGCGGGCCTGGCTCTCGGCCCGAGTTCTGAAATGAACAAAGTAGTGCAGGTCATCATGCCCAGAAGCCCGATTGAAATGGTCGTGAGGGTCTTGCTGTCAATCTCCGCAGGATTCTGCGAGGAGTTCGTATTCCGCGGCTATTTGCAAACGCAATTTCTTGCGTTCACGGGGAGCGACGCCGCCGCCATTGCAGCGCAAGCCCTCATCTTCGGCGTAGCGCATCTGTACCAGGGCGTCAAAGGCCTGCTGATTGTTACGGTGTACGGCGCGCTTTTCGGAATCCTCGCCGTAGTGCGCAAGAACCTCAGGCTCGGCATGATTCAGCACCCCTTGCAAGATTCGTCAGCAGGGATTGGCGTCAGCCTGGCGGCAAAACATCTTCCCAAGCCGCTGTCGTTTTTCTAATTGAAGTTAGTACCCCAATCGCTGGAATTTACTGCGCAGGGTCACGCAACTACATCTTGTAACGTCCAAGGTCTTCGTCGTTCAAATTCTCCAGCCACTTGCGCAATTCTTCGCTCGAACTCTTCTCCGAAACCGCGCCGGCCTTCTTGGAATGTTTCAGCACTTCGTCTTCGACAAAAATCGGGCAATCCAGCCGCAACGCCAGGGCCAACGCATCGCTGGGCCGTGAGTCCATCGACATCGTCTGCCCGTCGCGCTCCATCCAAATCAGCGCGTAGAACGTATCGTCCTTCAAATCGCACACCACCACGCGCTGCACGTGAACGTTGAGTCCCGTCAGCACATTTTTCAGCAGGTCGTGAGTCATCGGACGCGGCGTTTGCACTTTCTCGATTTCCAACGCAATCGCGTTTGCTTCGTAAATCCCCACCCATATCGGCAGCACGCCGTTGCCGGCAGTTTCCTTCAACACCACTACAGGCATGTTGGTCACAGGATCCATCATCAGACCTCGTATCTTTACTTCGAGTTCCATGGTGGCCTCCCCGACTGCCCTAGAGTACGTGCTCGCCCACTAAACTATTCGGCCCGCCGCGCGTTACTCTCACTGGAACGTATTCTCCCAGAAGATTCTCGCGCGTTGAAGTGAAATTTATCAGCCGGTTGCTGGTAGAACGTCCGGTCCACTGCCCGCGCGCTGCGTGCCGCCCATCTACCAGCACTTCAAAAGTTTCGTCAACAAGTTTATCGTTGTTCGCAATCTGTATCTGGCGCTGCCGTTCGTTCAAAACCGCCAGCCGCCGGCTCTTTTCTTCTTCCGGCACCGCATCCGGCATATCTTTCGCAGAAGTATTCGGCCGCGGCGAATACGTAAACGAAAAAATCGCGTCGTATTGCGCCGCATCCAGCAGCGTCACCGACTCTTCAAAGTCCGCCGCGGTCTCGCCCGGAAATCCCACAATAATGTCGCTCGTCACGCTGATCGGCCGCTTCGCTGCGCGTATCCATTCAATCTTCTGTAAATAATCTCCGCGCGTGTAGCTGCGTCGCATAGCGCGCAACACTCTGTCGGAGCCCGATTGCACCGGCAAGTGCACATGGTCGCAAAGCGCAGGCGTCTCGTCGATCGCTTGAACGATCTCGCGGTGAAAATCATTCGGATGCGAAGTCGTAAATCGCACGCGCCGAATCCCCTCGACCGATGCCACGGCCCGCAACAAATCCACAAAACTCCATTTTCGCGTCGATGGATCGCGGTAGGAATTCACGGTTTGCCCCAAAAGTTGAATTTCTGTGTAACCCGCGCTCGCCAGCCGCTGCGCTTCAGCAATCACAGCCTCGCTGGCCCGGCTGCGCTCCGGCCCACGCGTGTGCGGCACCACGCAGTACGCGCAGGAATAATCACACCCTTCAATAATCGTGATGTACGCGCGAATTAAATTGTCGCGCCGCGTAATCTCTGTCTCAAAGGTTTCGCCGGTATCGAGGTCCAGCCCCGTCACGCGCCGCCCGCCCTTTTCAAGTTGTGCCAGCAACTCAGGCAGCTTCCCGTAACTGGCCGACCCGCACACCAAACTAACCCACGGCGCGCGCTCAAATATTTCCTCTCCTTCTTGCTGCGCCACACATCCCAACACCCCAATTATTTTTCCGCTGGCAACCGTCTTCCAATCTCCCAGCCGCGCGAAAACTTTCTGCGCCGCCTTCTCCCGTATGCTGCAAGTGTTGTAAAGAACCAAATCCGCCAGCGCCGGATTCTCCACCGCCCGATACCCGCGTCCCAGCAGCACGCCGCAGACCTTCTCCGAATCGTGCGCATTCATCTGGCAGCCAAATGTCTCCAGGTAAAAGGATTTCTTCCCGTCTGAAGATTCCGAGGAGATAGCAGAATTCGTAAGGTCTGGGTCCGAAGCAGTCGTACCGTTTGAAGCGTTTACAGCAAAAGATCCCAAGTGCCCATGCCTTGCCGAAGGCGCAGGTGCAAACGCCAGGTGCCCTGCGAGCGATTCAATCCCAACATCAAACGTTCTGCTCATGGACGAATTCAATTCTAGCACGTTTGAACTCGCCGTCCCCGCACCCTCGAGTCCTGGTAGTCGGTCGGCTTTCCGGGTACCGACTTCTTAGGAGTTGACCGAGTGCGTTCGCTGATTGGAATTTGCCTATGGCGCCTGCGATTGGGGATTATCATTGGCCTCGGGTCTATCCTCGGAGCGGTGCCTTAAATGGAATCGCAGTTCCCAAGCGACTGGCGTGACCGCAATTCAGGCGGAGGCCACATGACAGCTGGCGTTCAAGGGATACCCGAGGGCGCCTCAGTCGTAATACCGAGGCTGTTTTGCCTCGACGTTGCGGCTGAGATTGATTTTTGCAAGAACACGTTTGGCGCAATGGAGCGCGTGCCCCGCCCGGGTCCGGGCGGAAACGTGGCCCATGCATTGATGATTATTGGCCCGGCAATGATCATGTTCGAGGCGGAGTGGCCTGGGCTGCCGAGTCGCGCTCCACAACTCGACGGCAGTTCGCCTGTGGTGATCTACCTCTACGTAGAGGATGTGGACCAGACGGTGGACCGGGCTGTTGCGGGCGGGGCCAAGATCCTCTTTCCAGTGGCGAATCAGTTCTGGGGCGACCGCGTTGGATGGGTGATGGATCCGTCAGGACATGTATGGACCATTGCTACCCACATCGAGGAAACCTCAGAGGACCAAAGGCGACAGCGGTGGTCGAACATCCAATCGGGCAAGACATGATATCGCTGCGTTCCTAGGGCGGTCACTCGAAGTCCGGGATGCCGGTGACCTGCCGTTGGCACTGATCATTTTGCGTAACCATCCAGTCATGCCCGGCAAGTTTGCGCTGCAAATCGCATCCGTGCGCCTATCCGCGGTTAAACTGTCAGAACGATCATTGGCTTCCGGCGGCTTTGTGCATCGGTCTTCCCTGTCTCTGATCGATGATCTCCAAAATCCGCTCGGCTGCTCCGATGGCAGTGATCACGATGCTTTCGCATGCCGGCGCGCCTGCTCGTCCATCCCAGTTCCAATCCTTTAAACGCGGCGCCGCCATTACCGCCGCCATGATTCCGATAACTCGCTTCCGCCCTTCGTCCATAGGCATAATATCCTAGCATATTCGCTTTTTGTTCGCCTATAAATTTTCGACAAACTACCCAACTCCCCTGATAGCCACTTCCCGAACTCCGGTGACAGAATCGCTACGTGCGAGTCCTGGTCGCAGACGATCACGAATCCGTGCGCAAAGGCCTGGGTAAAATCCTCGAGCTGCGCGGAGATCTGGAGGCCTTTGCCGAAGCCTGCGATGGCGAAGAGGCCGTCTCCATGATGCGGGAAGTAAACCCCGACTTGGTGATTCTCGACCTCAGCATGCCGCGCTGCACCGGCTTCGAAGCCGCACAAAAGATACGTGAACTCAGCCCCGACACACCCATTCTCTTTTTCTCCATCAAGACCGACCCGGCCGCAACGGTTTTGAAAGCCGTTGACGCCGCCCTCAGAAAGATTAGCTCCTTCCCGACAGATCGTTAGCGAGTCGCTAGCGAACCGCCGGCAAACCAATCCCGCGCTTCGCATTAACCTCGCAAACGGTCCAAGCAATCTCGGTCCCATCGAACTCACGAGCAATCCCATTAGGGGAAAGGTTCCCCCCTTTCTCCGGGACCATTAAATGCACACAGGCTCCCACCGCTAGACCTTCATCGCACAATGTGCTACGTTTTTTTAGTGACTGGAATACCAAGATGTGCAGCGCATCAAACGCCGAGAAACTCCAGG
>JABDEK010000034.1 GCA_013287135.1 Acidobacteriota bacterium
TGTATCCTCCCAAGAACTGGGGAGTGCCATCACATCTTCGTCGCTTCCGGGCTTGAAACCGTTGTTAGCCAATGCGCTCACGTCTTCCCCCTTAGTTCACTACATAAACCGGATTGTCGTGCTCCACTGCTACGACCATGGATTTAAAGATATCGACGTCCCAGCTATCTGCGATTCGCAATCTCACAATCTCGTTTGTTTCAGACATTAATCGCCCGCGCAGCGGAACTCGTAGGTTGCCCGCTACCACTCGAAGAACCACCGGTTGGCCCATCCAGGCTGCGTATCCACCTTCCATGATCTGCCCCCTCCAAGCTCTTCCCTCGTACAGCTGCATCTTCGTACAGGGCTGCGGAGTGGCCAATGGTACAGGGGGCTATAGATGGTAGGAGAAAAGTACTAGCCGGGGGAGGCCGCACCTGCGGGGTTTAATGTTATTGTGTTTAGAGGACTTGCTGCCCCGTTGGCCGCATAAGAGTTCCAAGAAAGAAGCTAAATGATCGAATTCCTGAAGCAAATTCTAGCCCGCCTGTACGACATTGGCGGCCTGCTCGATTGGGGCGGGACGTTGATGGTCTGCGTCATCGTCTTCGTCGAAACCGGAATGTTCGTAGGCTTTTTTCTCCCGGGCGATTCCCTGCTGGTCACCGCCGGGGTGTTCGCCGGCGCGGGAAAGCTGCATTTGGCATGGCTGCTCTCGTGCGTCACCCTTTGCGCGATAGCCGGCGATCAATTGGGCTACTTCATTGGACGGAAAGCGGGTCCAAGCTTGTTCCGCCGCGAGGATTCCAGATTCTTTAAAAAGCGCCATCTTACCCAGGCTCACGAGTTCTACGAGCGCTACGGCGGCAAGACTATTATCCTGGCGCGGTTTATACCCATTATTCGGACTTTTTGTCCGCCGGTGGCTGGCGCGGCAGGAATGAAGTATTCACGCTACCTTGTTTACGACATCGTCGGAGGAATTTGCTGGGTCTGGGGGATGATTCTACTTGGCTTCACAATTGGGAAGTCGGATCCGCACATCGATAAGCATATCCACTATGTAATCGCCGCGGTTATCGTCGTTTCACTTCTTCCTGCCGCTTATCAGGGATGGAAGGCGCGCGGACGTAAAGACAGCAGTCCGCTCAATCCGGCGGAATCAGCGAAGGATTAATATTCGAAGCAATCTGACTAAATAGCTACTTGAGGAAAAGGCCTTCGCGCACTTGATCGCGCCCCACAAAGGTCTTCGACGAGCGGAACTTCCCGAAAATATCCAAAATTTCGCGGTTCTGAAAAATGCGAGCGTGAACGGACAGTGTTGACGCCGGCAAAAGTTCAATCGTCTGCGGATCCGATATCCGATAGCGAGAGAATCGTTCGGGAGTGCGGCTGTGAAAGAGCGAAAGAACTGCGCCACCGGGTTGCAGAATCGTGTACAAGCGGTCCATTACTTTGGGCAGTAGCTGCGCATCCAGGTAGTCGAAAATATCCCATGCTAGAACGCCGTGGAAATGTTCTGCAGGATACTCCAGCGCTGATTCAAGAAACTTATCCGCGAATATCGTCGGCGAAACTTCGGCCACTCCGTTTCCCACCGGGGCTGTTCGGAAATTTTCCTCTTCTGCGACCAGAAATTCTTTCCAGGCCCTCAATAAATCTTCGGTAGAAACGCGGAATCCCTTCTCGATGAAGAAAGTTAGAGTGGCCTGCGAAACCTGACCAAGATCCAGAATCCGCCCTTGTTTCGAATCGCTGAGCAGCCACAAAAATTCCTTCAGACCGTTGGAGACGCGAACGTTTGCGGAAGAGGTCGCCACCGCCGATGGTCCAGGTTTAGCGCGCGCGTCAGACACCGGCGTCGCAATCAGACGAGGTTTGGCTTGCCAGCTCATTGTGGTTTACTCGTCCTTGCCACTTGCGGACATGGCTTTCGCTTTTCCAACTTCCACGCTGGTCTCGGCGCTGGAATCGAACTGCAAGCCACTGGCACGCACCATCTCCACTTTGCCTCGCAACCGTGCTCCGTCTTCAATCGCAATCCGAGGCGTCAGAACACTGCCTTGCACTCGGCTAGCTGCGCCAAGATACAAGCGTTCGCTGGATTTAAGGTTCCCTAGCACCGTTCCTTCGATCATAATCTCCCGCGCTTCGATGTCCGCCTGTACCCGACCATTCGGACCCACCGTCACCCGAGCATTGGGGAGCCGGACCTTTCCTTGCGCTTCACCATCGATGTATAGGTCCGTGGTCCCGGAAATCTCGCCACTGATTTTCAGCCCGGCTGCAATGGTGGTCACGATCGTAGAAGGAGGTGCCGCCGGATGTACCGGGGCGGAGTTCTGCGGCGTCGGCGGAGCCGCCGCTGTATCGGGCGTTTGCTGAGTGTTTGCCGCGGGTGCTGGTATTACTGGACCCGAGGTATCGCTCGCCTGCGAAGACGGCTTGGCCTCGGCGGATTTATTCCACATTAGATTTCTCCCCCAGAATACTTAGGATCTACGCCGGGCGGCCAGGGTCCCAAGCGATGTCCAACTATAGTATAGAGGCGTCCCTGAGTAAATCGCGGCGTGGGGATAAGTGACGGTTTGGTACGGGCTCGCTGCTCACCCAGTCATGAACCTGATCTAACGGCTGCTCGGCCCCTTGTGCCCTCCCTCACTCAAGAGGTCTGCACCTCGTTGTGACGCAACTCCCATAAACAGACGATGTACCCCGCCGTTTCATAAAGAAATCTCTTTAGTCCCGCGCGATTTTCCCACCAATTGCTCGGATCGTACTCAGAATCAGGCGCTGAAATCACGCGAAGCTCAGTGCCTTTTGGGAGCGTACGAGCGAAAACATAATCCGAGCGGCGAGTGTGGTAGTTCGAGGTCACCAGCAGGACTCTCTTCCAGCCGTGCAATGCAATTTCCTGTGCATCGGCGACCGCTTCTTCGCGCGTATTCGCCGCACGGTGCGCTAAGGGCACAATCGCATTTGCAGGCACTCCTTGCGCTTTTAAATCGTGCTCCATTAGCTCGGCAATACCGGCGTAGGGACGCAGCAAGCGTCCACTGGCTAGAATGCGCGGCGCCATGCCAGATTTGAAAAGCTGCGCTGCGCGCGTTGCACGAGCCGCTTCGTAATTATCATCGCTGAGAATCACGATCACGTCTGAAACCTGCGGCGCTTCGTCCACCACCCAGAAATCTCCGGCAAAACGCAGAATTGGATAGCGCGCCAGATAAATAACGGCCACAAACACGATCAAGAAAATCAGAAATAAAAGTCTTGAGAAAATTCCGCCGCGCTGGCCAGCTCGTTTTCTCAAAAGATTCGCTCCTTCATCATTTGCCTGGGTCGATCTTGCGGAGCCTTTCCGCCGCTTCTTCGGGCAGCGTCCCATTAAAATAAATTTCCTTAATGCTATAAGACTTGCTTCTCTGCTGTACGATCGGAAGAATTTCGATGTGCCAGTGGTAGTCGCCCGCAATCGTGCGCCAATATTCGCTTAATTCACCCTTGGTTTGCAGCGTATTGGGAGCAGTATGCATCACCATGTGATAGCTTTCCGAAAATTTCAGCAGTCTTCGCAGTGTCCTTCCCAACAGGTTGGCCAGGTTGCGGCGGTTTTCGCCCGCCTGAGGAAATTCGAATTGGTGGTTGTGAGTTTTCGGCATTAGCCACACTTCGTAGGGCACGCGAGATGCGTACGGACAAAACGCATAGTAGTCCCCGGCATTATCTACCACGCGCTTGGCTTGCCGAATTTCCTGCCGCAGAATGTCGCAGAAAACGCAGCGCTCGCGGTCGCGGTACCATTCGCGCGCGGCGCGCAATTCATACAGAATTCGACGCGGGACAAACGTTGTGGCCGTGATTTGCGAATGCGCGTGCGGCCACTCTTCTCCCGCTTGGCCGCCTTGATTCTTGAATACGGTGACGTATTTGAATCTGGCGTCTCGTTTTAAGTCCGCGATACGCAGCGCATAAGCTTCCAGCACGTGCTCGATTTCTTCGTCTCTCATCTGCGCCAGTTGCCGCGTGTGCTCCGGGGTCTCCACGATAATTTCGTGGGCGCCGGTTGCAGCCATGCGATCGTAGATTCCTTCGGCTTCGCGTCCCGGCTCGCCTTCAATTCGATAGAGCGGACGAAAATGCGGATATACGCGCACCTGCCACGGTCCCTGTGCAGGCAAATACAGAATCGTGCTTGCCTGCGTGTGGGTCGCGGGACAAAGCGGGCAAGGATCCGGGCGAACTTTCTCGCGTTCCGGATGGCCCGCTACAACCCAGCTTCGAGTGATGGGATCTTTTCGTAGTTCCATTTTTCAACGTGACACAACTCAAGCAAAAAATTCGACGCGTCATCTTATTACAATGTCGCATGCTGACGCGCAAAACAAACAGCGTTGTCGCTCACTTGTAAATCACTTCTGAGGATGGTCTTAACTCGTACGGACAAGAGCAGGTGATTCCGCGCCGGCCGTTACCAAGGAATTGTACTCAAACATAGGTTTCTGCGTCCTGAAAGAACGTCAGGCAGGAACTACTCTTTGGAAAGTTTCTCGATCTTCTTCTTAACTTTTGCAGCGTCTGGCGCGTCTGGAAAAACTTGCAGGTATTCCTTGTAGTAATGCAGCGCCTCAGACTTATCACCTCTTTTCTCGTAAATCTCGGCGATTAGAAGACGGGGCTTCGCAAAATTGGGCCGCAAACGGATCGCGTCTTGAAATCGCCCGATGGCTGCGTCCATATCACCCTTGTGCATATAAAAAGTTCCCACATCGATGTCTTGAGCGGCGTGGAAGGGGTCCCATGCCGGATTATCTTCGGGCGGCAACACACCGGGTTTTGCGGCATTTGAAGGCGTCGGCTTCGCGCCCGAGCTTGGAGTCGTCGCAGGTTTCTCTGGCGTCGGCGCTGGCTGCGAGGCGGTCGGGTCGCCTGTCTGTTCTGGCTTCGCTGAGGAGGATTCACCCGGCCCCAGGGGCGGCGCTGCTGGTGGATGCGCCGAACCTGACTGATCAGCCGGCTGTGGCTTCTGTTGCGGTTGCGGATCCTGCCCCTGCTGAAAAGACCACGCCGGAGATCCGCACGCAGCTATCAGCAGCGCCAGTCTTAGCATCCAATGAAGCATCGGCCTGCTTGAATTTGTTGCGTTTGCTATCATTAAAGTTGTACAGCCGACGGCGACTCAAACCCGCCGGCCGCTCAGATCCCAGTAATATTGTAACGCATCGATGGAACTCCGCGAAAAAGTCGCCAATTTGCCCATGCAGCCCGGAGTCTATCTATTCCGGGACGCCGCCGGAAACGTGCTGTATGTCGGAAAAGCCCAGTCCCTGCGCAACCGTGTGCGGTCGTACCTCCTGGATAAGAGCATACAAGACGCCAAAACCGGCTCCTTGATGCGCGAGGTTGTTGACGTCGACTACATCGTCGTTGACAACGTGAAAGAAGCGCTGGCGCTGGAAAACAATCTTATCAAGCAGCACCAGCCGAAATTCAACATCCTTCTTCGCGACGACAAAACATATCCTTACATTCAATACACTGCCTTCGAAAAATATCCTCGGGTCTACGTCACTCGCCGCCTAAAAAAAGATGGCTCGATTTATTTCGGTCCGTACTTCCCCGCCGGCCTGGCTTATCGCCTGGTCCACTTAATTCACAAACATTTCCTGGTTCCTTCCTGCACCGTGGACCTCACACGCAATCATCCGCGACCGTGTTTGCAGTATTACATTCATCGCTGCCTGGGTCCTTGCGTGAAGGGACTGGTCACCGATGAGCGATATGCCGAAGCAGCTCGCGATGTGCGCCTATTTCTGGAAGGCCGAGGCCGCGACCTCGCAAGCAGTGTGGAAGAACGCATGCGCATCGCGTCGGAACAAGAGCGCTACGAAGAGGCGGCTGGCTATCGCGACCTGCTGCGCACTCTCACGGAAATGGAAGAGCGCCAGAAAATTGCCGCGGCTTCCGGGGACGACACCGACGTCCTCGCCTGGTATGCCGAGCCTCCACAAGTTGCTGTAAATCTCTTCCACTTGCGAGGAGGACGCGTTGTGGACCGTCGCGATTTCTACTGGGAAGATCTAGAGGAGTTCGATCCCGCGGAATTTCTGCCGTCCCTACTGAAACAGCTTTATCTTGACGCCGCCTATCTGCCACGTTACATCAATACGCCCATGGCCTTTGAAGATTGCAAGTTGCTCGAGGAAGTCCTCACCGAGCGCGCCGGCCATCGCGTGGAAATTATTGCTCCCCAGCGAGGTCCAAAACACGCCTTCCTTGAACTGGTCGAGAGAAACGCCAAACAATCTTTCATCCAACGGTTCCGCGTTCTGAAGCCCAGCTCAAAAGCGATTATTGAAGCCGTGCAGTCCGCACTCAATCTCCCCACTCCCCCGCAACGAATCGAGTGCTTCGACATTTCGCATATCCAAGGTTCCGATACCGTGGCGTCCATGGTCGTTTGGGAATCGGGCCGCATGAAAAAGTCCGATTACCGGAAATTCATCATTCGCGGCGAAGCCATGCGCGACTGCGATGAAAAATCCGAGGGCCGCCTTCGCGACGATTTCGCCAGCATGCAGGAAGCCGTTGAGCGCCGCTACCACCGTTTGCAAAATGAAGGAAAGCCGCTGCCAAGCTTGATTTTGGTTGACGGAGGAATCGGCCAGCTCCACGCCGCCGCGAAAGCGCTGGAAAAACTTGCCATCATCAATCAACCGCTAGCCAGCATCGCAAAGAAAGAAGAGATACTTTACGTCTTGGGAAGAGAGGATGAGCCGATCGTGCTCGAACGCCACTCGCCGGTCCTGCACTTGATTCAGCAAATCCGCGACGAGACCCATCGCTTCGCCGTCACCTTCCACCGGCAGCGCCGTTCCAGCCGGCGGCTGCGCACATCGCTCACTGAGATTCCCGGCGTGGGCGAAAAGACGGCGCGGAAACTCCTTCGCCGCTTCGGCAGCGTCGCCCGTTTGAAACAGCTCACCGTAGGCGAACTCGCTTCCGAACTGCCGCGTTCGCGCGCCGAACATATTTACGCCGCGCTGCGTGCAGCCGATGCCCCGGTGGCAAACCGGCCAGCTCCGGAATCGCAAATCTAATTTCGCGGAATCGTCTCCTAGCTGCAGGTCTGATCTCTTGGTGAAATTTGGTTTGCTTTGATTCGGATGAGACGCATCATTGCAGAGTGGTTTTCGCAGCTAGCGGCAAGTCTTGCGATGATCCGCCGACCAGGAACGTATAAGTCCCCGGCGCCAGCTTCCATCCCTGGATAGACTCGTCGTAAATCGAGAGATATTTGCCATCTATCGCTATAGTCGTTTCCTTGCTTTCGCCCGCATTCAACGGGACTTTTGCCCAACCTACGAGTCTCTTGGGCGGCTCTCCGGCTTGCTGAGGCAGCGAGACGTAAACCTCGGCGATTTCCGATCCCGCCCGCCGCCCTGTATTCTTCACAGAAAAAGCTACACTCACGCCTTCGCTCGTCGAATGAACTCTTAAATCAGAATAACTATAGTTCGTGTACGACAGTCCATATCCAAACGGAAACAGCACCGTTTTATTCTCCGCGTCATACCACTTGTAGCCCACTTTAAATCCTTCATCGTAGCCAACGCTGAATGCAGGTTTAGCCTCCGGATCGGCGACATCGGGCGGCTGTGCGCCAGGCGGCGGAGTAGTAAGCTTGGCATGAGGCAGATCCGTCTCGCCGCGGGGAAACGTGAGCGGCAGCTTCGCGCTCGGATTCACATCGCCAAATAAAACGCGCGCAACGGCGTCAGCGCCTTTGCTCCCCGCGTACCACGCTTCCATGACGCCCTTCACCTTGTTGATCCATGGCATCGTCACCGCAGAGCCCGTCTCCAACAAGACGATCGTATGCGGATTTGCGCCCGCCACTTGCTCGATGAGTGCGTCCTGGCCGTCGGGAAGCGACAAATTTGGCAAATCCATGTCTTCACTCATCCACTGATATGCAAACACAATCGCGACATCCGAAATTCTCGCCAGCGCCGCTGCGGCCTCTCGATTTTCGCCCGAATCAAATCGCACATCCACCCCGAGAGATCTTTCTTTAACCGTCTTCAGCGGTGAAGTCGGAAACCAAACTTGCGCTTGCCACTCCGCGGCAGGCTTTCCGGGGGCATCCACTTGTGCAGATCCGGCCCCCGAAATCATGCCGGTATCCGCATGCGCTCCGATGATTGCGATGGATCGCACCGAGGCCGGGTCAAGCGGCAGCACTCCATCATTCTTCAGCAGAACGATGCTCTTTTCAGCAATCGCGCGCGACGTTTCGAGCCCACCTTCCACATCGACCACGCTCTTTTGCGTCGGAAAATCCACAATCCCGCTCGCAAATTCCGAACGCAGTATCCGACGAACGTGTTCGTCCAACTCCGACATCGGAATTACACCGGACCAAACCATTTTCTTCAGCTTATCGCCGTAGAAATCGTCCAGCGGCTCTTCATGATCTAAACCGGCCGCCGAAGCTTTCGCAGTGCTGTGAGTTCCTCCCCAGTCTGAGACGACAAATCCTTTAAAATTCCAATCCTTCTTCAACACGTCCGTCAGCAGGTATTTATTCTCACAAGCGAAATCGCCGTTGACCGCGTTGTACGCGCACATCACCGCGACAGGTTTCCCGATCTCGATCGCTACCTGGAACGCAAGGAGGTCGCTCTCCTGCATGGCACGCTTGCCGATGATTACGTTCACCTCGGCGCGCCCGCTTTCCTGATCATTCAGCGCGAAATGTTTGATGTCGCCAATCACATGCTGCGCTTGCTCGCATTTGATTCTGTTGCCGACCATGGTTCCGGCGAGGATGGGATCCTCGCCCTGGTACTCAAACGTCCGGCCGTTGCGCGGCTCGCGTGCCAGGTTCACTCCCCCGCCCAGGGACATGTTGTAGCCTTGCGCTCGCAGTTCGCGACCGATCAACGCGCCGTATTCGCAAGCGGTCCCTACGTCCCAGCTCGCTGCTAAAGCGATGTTCGCCGGCAACGCCGTGGAATAGCGCCCGTTCTGGGCGCTCGCGCGCACGCCATACGCAGCATCGCTCATTTGAATCATCGGAATCCCCAGCCGAGGTATCCCAAACACGAAGCCCGCTCCGCCATTGCTCGAACCCAAGTTCGGCATCGGCCTTCCCCAGCCCTGCATTCCATTGCCGTGCGTTAGCTCGATTTTTTCGTCCAGTGTCATTTCCTTCAGAACCATATCTGCCCGCTCTTCCGGCGACAATTTCGAATTCATCCAAGGATGCGCTTCGAGTCGATGAGCTGCAGCATCTGTCGAGGAATCTTGTGGGTAAACTGGACTGCAAAGAAGGACGACTGCAATCGCCGAAAAAACGGCGGTCTGCGCAAGTGAAAACCGAGTTTTCGTCTTTAGCATACGGCCTGCTAATCTAATCCAACAGCCGAATTTGGACTACTAAATCCGTATTTTCTTGGCTTGCCGAATTCAAAAAGGATTCGCCCCCTAACGGCCGCGCCTACAAACATTTCCCGCCCTTTCTAATGCTTTCGCGCCATTGCTTGTATTTAGGGGCTATGCTAAGGTCAAATTTACCGAATTTAACTTTGGAGGTGCTCTGTGGGCGACAGCAATGGGGGCTCGAAAGTCAGCTATTTTCTGGCGGGTTTGGGAATTGGCGCGCTTGTAGGTATCCTTTTCGCCCCAAAATCTGGCGAAGAAACAAGAGAATATCTCACCTCCAAGGCCGATGAAGGGCGCGACTACGCCCAGCGCAAGGCTCGGGAACTTCGCGAACGCGCGGAAGATTTGATCGAGCGCAGCAAAGAGATCATGGATCGACAGAAGGAAGGCGTTGCAGCGGCGGTGGAAGCGGGTAAAGACGCCTACCGGCGCGAAGCAAAAGCGTAGTTAGCAGCTGCGAGGAATTCCATGAACGTCTGGGTTGAAGCATTTATTGTGATTGCGGCGGTCGCCATCGTTGTTCAAATGGCAATCCTTTTGGGTATGTATATCCAGATGAAGACCGCGATCGAGAAGTTCACCACCATCGCGAGCGATGTGAAAGTTCGTGTCGACCCCATCTTGCTTCGCGTAAATCGCATCCTCGAAGACTCTGAAGACAAGATTGCCAGTATCACCTCCGATACCGCCGAGATTACTCGCCTGGCGCGTGGGCAAGCTCAGAGAATTGACCGCGTTGTGACCGATAGTTTGGAACGCTTACGCGTCCAGGTAATCCGCGCCGATCAAATCCTCGCCGGAGCGCTGGAAGTGATTGAAGACACCGGCACAAAGGTTCGCAAA
Source organism: Acidobacteriota bacterium (assembly GCA_013287135.1). Classification (GTDB taxonomy): domain Bacteria; phylum Acidobacteriota; class Terriglobia; order Acidiferrales; family UBA7541; genus Palsa-295. The sequence continues at coordinate 10,276 of JABDEK010000034.1, forward strand.
ACTTTGTGGGCGCCGGTGCAACAAGTGTCCGCAGTGTTGAAGGGCGTAAAAGTCGGAATCGATGTGCTTCGCGGCGCTCAAGGCCGTCGAGCCGAATCTGACGGCGCTACTCAAGACGAAGAACTTTTTATCTGATCCCGTAAAATTCAACGAATCCAGCCGCCACCGAGCACACGTTCGCCCGAATAAAACACAGCAGCTTGGCCCGGTGTGATGGCCCTCTGCGGCTCATCAAAAACAATTCGTGCGTCCGTCCGTCCAACCGCGCTGATTTCCGCATCCGCAGGTTCATGCCGATTTCGAATGCGAACCTTGGCGCGCACCAAGCCGTCTGGAAGCGCATAAGGAATCCAATTTACGTCGCGAACTTCGCACCTCGTGCTTCGCAGTTCGCGATCTTGGCCCACAACCAAACGGTTCTTTGCGCGATCCAGCGCGACCACATACATCGGGCGTCCTTCTGAAATACCCAATCCCTTTCGCTGGCCGACGGTATAGCGATGCAATCCCTTGTGCTCTCCAAGCACTTCACCGGCAGTAGTGACGATGTCGCCCGCCTCTTCCGGCAACGTTTGTCCTTGTTCGTGAAGATAACCTTCGATGAAGCGCACGTAATTTCCCGCAGGCACAAAGCAAATTTCCTGGCTCTCCGGCTTTTCCGCCACCGGCACTTGCAAGCGCCGCGCAATTTCGCGGACTGCACCCTTGGAAAGCTCTCCGAGCGGAAAATCGGTGCGTGCGAGCTGCTCCTGAGTCAGGCCAAAAAGAAAGTAGCTTTGGTCTTTCGATTCATCCACCGCGCGCAGGAGTTCGTATCGCCCGGATTCGGGATTGTGGCGCACGCGCGCGTAATGCCCCGTGGCAATGCGCTCTGCGCCAATTTGTCGCGCAGTCAGCAGTAACTGATCGAACTTCACGTGATTGTTGCAAAGCGTGCAAGGAATCGGAGTGCGGCCTTCCAAATAATTGTCCACGAAAGGGCGAATCACGTTCTTCTCAAACTCGCGCTCGAAGTTGACCACGTAAAACGGAATGCGCAGATGTTCCGCGACCCGGCGGGCATCATAGACATCGTCGATCGAACAGCAGCGATGTTGCGCAGGCGCAGCGCTCTGAAGCTGCGGCAAGCGCCGCTGATTCCAAAGCTGCATCGTCAATCCAATGATTGGCTGCCCGCTGGCGCTCATCATCGCCGCCACAGTGGAGCTGTCCACTCCGCCGCTCATGGCCACGGCGACATGCGCAACGCCGCCGGTGTCTGCACGGCGCCCACTTTGTTCCGCGATGCCGGGAGCTTCTGCCACCATTGCCTGTGTGGAACGGCGAGCACCCGCAGATTCGCAAAAAGGTTCGAGTTGGACTAGTTGGTTTAGCATCGGAAATTTACCGGGCATGCACCGTACTCAAGGCGCGGGGCGATAGTGCACGCAGTCGTTCCACCGTCGGTGGAATGATGGCAATGGCGCGATCGATCTCATCGGACGTCGTCCCAAGGCCCAAGCTGAACCGCAAACTCGATCGTGCTTCATCGGATGAGAGCCCCATCGCGAGCAGCACATGCGACGGCTCTACAGCCCCCGAAGAGCACGCCGCACCCGTCGAGCACGAAATACCTTGAAGGTCCAACGCGATGAGCAGCGCTTCTCCGCCCGCTCCTGCAAAAGCCAGATTCGTAGTGTTGGCCACGCGCCGCGAACGGTTTCCGTTCACACGCACAGCCGACAATACGCTCGTCAACGCCTCTTCCAAACGGTCGCGAAGAATTTCAATACCTGCATCGTTGGCCTCGCGATTTATTTCCGCCAGCTCGGCTGCCTTGCCGAAGCCAACAATTCCCGGAACATTTTCAGTGCCGGGACGGCGGTCGCGCTCATGATGTCCCCCATGAAATTGGGGCTCTATCGAAGTCCCTGCGCGAACGTACAGCGCACCAACTCCCTTCGGTCCATAAATCTTGTGCGCGGAGATGGAAAGCAAATTCACACCGAGACTTTCAACGTCGAGCGGCACCTTTCCGGCCGATTGCACTGCGTCGCAGTGAAAGTAAACGTCCGCCTCCGCGGCGATTCGGCCAATTTTCTCAATCGGTTGAATCGTGCCGAGTTCGTTGTTCGCATGCATCACGCTAATCAAAATTGTTTCGGGCCTCAATGCGCGACGAATATCCTGCGGATCGACGATTCCATCGGAACCTACCGAAACGTAGGTTACTTCGATTCCCTGCTGTTCAAGCGCTTGAGCAGCATTTAAGACGGCAGGATGCTCGATCGCCGTAGTAATAATGTGCTTGCGAGATTGATTCGAGGCCGCTACCGAACCAAAAAGCGCGAGGTTGTCGGCTTCCGTGCCTCCGCTTGTGAATACGATTTCCGCCGGCTTCGCGCCGATAAGTTCCGCAACCGAATCGCGAGCTGCATCTACTGCGGAACGTCCACGCTGTCCATAAGAATGAATCGAGCTCGCATTTCCAAAATTCTCGGCAAAATATGGCAGCATCGCTTCCAGGACCTCGCGGTCCACGGGTGTCGTAGCATTGTAATCAAGATAGATATGCATGGCCGTAACGTGAAGCATTCAGAATAGCGGCTGCGAGCCTATGTAGCAAGCGGGACCTGCGTAGGAAGGGTGCGGAAATACGCGGGTATGCCGTGAAAACGAAGTGTGCTCTATTGGCTTACCGGAGTTTCATCCACGATCTTGTAGCCGGATGGCACCTGGAACATCGTTGGATCGGGCTCGGCGCGATTTACCTGCGTCACCGTGACCGTTTGCTCGCCCGTGCGGGGGTCGTTGTGTTTCACCAGCATGTTGAGATGGAGATCTTCGGAATACCAGTATTCGTCGGTCACGACGATTGCTTGTCCCGTACCGCTAAACTGCGCAGGAATAGTTTTGCTTTTCCGGGTTCCATGAACTTGCACATTTTCCATCGTGTCGCTGCCCAGGTCTTCCCCTTGAACGGAAGAATTTGTGACCTGTCTTGAAGCGTCCACTTCCGGCTTGGGGAGTGCGCTTTCCCGGGCGATGTGCGTGGAAGGATCCATGAAAGTGCTCATTCGGTTCTGCGGATCGTACAAATGCATCGAAACAATCCGTGGAATTCCATTGAACGACGAGGGTACCAGGGTCCGCCTTTCGTTGTAAATGCGGCCCGCAGAGTCCCGCGCGATATTGTTAAACGTTTTCTTCTGCTCGGTGGAGCCGTCCGGCAGCGCTTGGGAACTTTCCACTTCAACAGTGGCAGAGAAAGGAACATTCGGCACAGGAGTAACAAAAACTCCGGCGATATGCTGCTCTACCCCGCGATACGGAGGCGGGGTTGACGCCGTCTCTTGGCAAAACGCTGTCGGCGACAAAAAAACAGCGAAGGCCAGCAACGAAGAAAACTTCATGACGCACTTCCTGGGCATGGTTACCTCCGCACGGACAATGTTAACTCAATCCTAGACAAAACCGAAGGAGTTCGCCCCCCAGGAGGGCACTGCGGGCAAAGACGATAAGTTGAACAGTTCGAAAAGCACGATTCCCACTGCAAGAAATACAGCGTATACCCGATGCATCGCGCGGCCTCATGACGATAACCTCCCAGCTAGCATGTCTGGCACCGGGGCGGTCCGAGAAGAAGGATAGATGCCCACCCGAATCTTGATAGCCGATGACCACGAAGTAGCCCGTGCCTCATTGAAATTGATGATTGGTAGCCGAAGCGATTGGGAGTTGGTGGCCCAAGCCGCAGACGGCGTGGAAGCCGTCGAAAAAGCCAAAGTGGAATGCCCGGATGTAGCAGTGCTGGACATACAGATGCCCGAACTCGACGGCATCCAAGCCGCGCAGCAGATTTTAGCCGCATGTCCCCGCGCGGCTATATTGGCAATCAGTCTTCACGAACCTCAGCCATTACTCGACAAGCTAAAACAGATAGGAGTGCGCGGCTTCGTTCCGAAGCGACGAATCGGCAGCGAACTTGTTCCCGCGGTTGAAACCATTCTGAGGGGCGGCCAGTGGTTCAAAGTTGCTTCGGAAAAAAATACGCTACAGCGCGGAGCGACTCAGGCCTAGCCACACCTCCCATGTTAAATCCCTGTTAACAACTCCTCTGCTGAACGTTAGCTGACTTATACTTCTGTTGTGAAAAAGCTGAACCGACAGGGAATGGCAGCACTGCTCGCACTGGGCGCCTTAGCGCTTGCCACCGGCTTCCTGTCAGCCGGTACTCGCGCGGTGGTAAACCATGCGATGAACCGGGCCATTCAAACCCAGGAAAAAACTGAATTGGGAGAATTTTATGTAGTGCGCCAGGCCGTTTCCAACAATGGTCCCGGGTGGTCCGACACTATCCTCGACGTGCGCGACGAAGTTGGCGGTGTACGCGTAGGCGAAATCCGAATCGCGCCATTGAACCGAAATTGTGCGCACATCGTCACCGTTAAGGCGGTGGAAATTGTGCTCCCAAATACGACTGCGGCAAAAGTAGCTAGACAATTTCGGCTCTGTTCTTACCCCGAAGACGATTTCGCCGGCGTGATTCAAGTGGCCAAGCGGAGTGACATCGAACCGGACAGCCTCGAGTCGGCCGCGAATCAAACAATCGTTGCGAAATGTGGCACCAAGGAGGTCTTGTACGAGCTTCCCGATCAGGATTTGCTGAAGTTCGAAGCCTTGAAGAGAGCTGATGCCAGAATTGCCGCACTTTGGAACTTGAAAGACGACGTCGAGGATCGCGCCTTCGGCAAGGATTTCGCCTTCGCCAAAGCCACCACCGAGCAGAACAAACAGCGCCAGGAGTTGGGTGCGAAATTTGTGCCCGAAATTCTAGCCGGCAAGTTCGACTCGGGTTTCGCCGATAGCGCTTGCGCCTTTGCAGAATGTCGTGACCACAACGCGAAGTCCGCTCTACAAGGTTACCAAGGACCTATCGACGATAAAGATCCGGCTTTCGCAGAACTGCTAAACTTCGCATCGCTCCATCTGGCGAAATCCGATCTTCCTTTCTATCCTCAGGAGGCACAACGCGCACTTGCGCAGGGCGAAGTGCGTCTAAGAATATTTTTTGACCCTTCCACTGGGGTTGTCAACAGCGTGGAACCTTTGTCAGGCGACGACAAATTACAAGACGCGTCCGTGAAAGCCGCGCAATCCTGGCGATTTGAAACAGGAGCAGCCTTGAAGTCGCCGAGTGAAGTAACGCTACGATTCGGATTTCATTGCCCGGCAAAATAAAAATCAGTCGCGCTGATAGAAGTGTGCGCCGACGCGGATAAGTTAGAACGAATTAACGACTCCACTTGATTCCAAACCTGCGGATCGCATTCAATCTCGGTGTGCGCCTTGGTTAAATAACGGTCCCACCACGGGTAGTCCGCGTAGCAATACACCGGCTTGGTTTTGTAGTCGAATCGATAATTCCCCATGATGCGCGTGCGCGACGGGTCCGCAGCGCGAATTTCAGCCCGCCCGTGCAACCGTCCGTAGGGCTGATAGAAATTGGCGGCTGCTCGTACGTTGGGCGGAATAATCGAGTCGTCCTCGTGGAATTTAGCAACGCTGTCGACCTGCACGGTGAGTAGCACGGGAATGCCCGCTTCACCAAGTCGGCGAGCGAGTTTGATGGCCGCCGACCCTCCCCAGCTATGCCCATAAATGACGATCCGGGCATTCTTCTTTTCATCATCCGTCAGCTTTCCGGCGTGTCGCGAATCCAGAAGTTCTACGATTTTCTTGTAGGCTTCATCTACATGACGATTGTCGAAAACCTGCACGTACACGCCCGAAGCATAGTCATGGCGCAGTCGGTTGGCGAGTTCCACTTCGCTATGCACGGGATCCTTGGGGCTCACAAATCCGCCAACAAATCCGATCACGATAGCCGGCGTGGATTCTGAATCGGAGGCCGCATGGACAAGCTGCGTTCCCAGTGAAAGCGTAATCAGCGACAGAAACAACAAAACTTGAAATAATCTGTGGGTTCGAAGCATTACCTACATCGATGATAACAAACTCGCGCGACCACACGAAGTCCCACAAGTAAATGCCGGTAGATTATCGGATCTAGCAAGTCGGCTATTCCGATTTCGCCGGGTCTTCGGCCCAAACAGCAGTCAGCACTAAAGCAACCGCAATCCCTAATGAAACCTCAATGAAACGATGCAAGGAAATTATCCAGGCTGCCTTGGGATGAGCGACCAACATGGTAATCGCTAGCGTGATTCCGGCAAAACGATAAGCGGCTCTCTCAAGGTTCAACGCGGAACACAGAATTCCCAGGGCAAATACGCCAACCGCGAAAATGAATATGTTCTCTCCAAAGTAGGTGGCTAACAATGCTCCAGCGGCGGCCCCGATCGCCGTACCGACAAAGCGCTGCCACGAAACTTTGAAAGAGCCCCCGAATGTGGATTGCGTAACTACCAGTGTGGTGATAGCGGCCCAGTACGATTCAGGTAGCTTGAAAAGTTGCGCGGTCAACAGCGAGATCAGTGCGCCAACGGTGATGCGCATTACGTGAATCACGCCCTGTTTGTCGAGCTTCAGGACGTCTGAGCTATCCTGGGCTGGCATACTGCCTCCTAACAAAAGCGCGTTGCCTGGCATCAGTCCCGCCGGCAAAAAACCTCAAGCCACTCCTTTGACGCTCGCCAGGCTATGGGCGGCTCATGCTATACCGCTTTTGAAACATTTCCCGCGCGCACGCGTAATATTAGACAAGAGAGGTGCGCCATGGACCAAAGCGATAGACCCAGGCACTTAGGCTCAATCACCGGTGCGCTATTCCTGATCGGCCTCGGAGTTTTCTTTCTTCTGATTAACTTGATGCCGAATTTCGATCCGTGGTCCGCGCTCTTTCGATACTGGCCGGTTGTGCTGATATTACTTGGCCTCGGGAAAATGTGGGACGCCTATCGCGTCCGTCAGAATCCGGGTACGCGCGATGCCGGATCCTCGGGGACCGTAGTGGCGCTGCTGGTTTTCCTGGCCATCATCGGTTTTGCGGTCCTGGTTGGAAAAGGCGGATCTGCTGCGACGGTTCACGATACTCAAAGCGTCGAGTTAGGGGGCGCCAAATCCGTGAATGCTGATATTGAGATGCCAGCCGGGAAACTGTTGTTGACCGGAGGATCCGGCCGCCTTCTCGATGCCGACTTCAATTATCGAACTGCGGAAGGAAAACCTCGCGCCTCCTATACCGTGAGTGGTGACCGAGGCCAGCTCGATATAACTCAAGAAGAAAAACACATTCATTTCGGCGGCCGGCGCAACGATTGGACGCTTCGTTTCGGCAACGCGATTCCTCTCGATCTCAAGCTCGAGTTAGGAGCTGGTCAGAGCGATCTGAATCTGAACAGCATGAATGTCACCCGCCTTGAAATTAATATCGGCGTAGGCCAAATGAATCTGGATCTCACGGGCGACCGAAAAGAAGATCTATTAGTGGATATTCAGGGCGGGGTAGGTTCCGCGCGAATCAAACTGCCGAAAAATATTGGAGTCCATGTGGACGCTTCCGGCGGCATTGGCAGTGTGAACGCCCACGGAATGCGCCGCGAAGGCGACGCTTACGTGAACGACGCGTACGGCAAAACTCACCCAACCATTCAAGTGAACGTGCAAGGCGGCGTAGGCGAAATCAGCTTGGTTCAGGAATAGGCTCGGCCGAGTCCGGCTGCGAGATCTTTCATCGCCTAGCGAAATTATTGAGGTAAAGATTTCTCCATAAAACTCACCTGATCACCTTTCATCTTCTTCAGCCCTTCGATAGGCAAATAGATCATGTGTCCGGCTTCGTATGTAGCGTAAGAAACGTTGCTGCGGTATTTCTGGGGTAAGTCGAGATGGTCGATGGTGTAATTCGCCGCAAAATACGGAGTGGCCAAATCGTAGTAGCCCTCCATTACCAGAACTTTTAAGTAAGGATTCTTAACGATGGCTTCCCGCAGCGCCGAAGCGGTGTCCGGAAATCCACGAATTGCCGATCCCCAGTCCCACTTGTCGAACCCCGCACTGGCGGCAAAGATGTAGTACGGCATATCGGTCTTGTAGCCTAACTCCGAACGAACATAGTTGTTAAAGACAGCAGTGAATGGCGGCTCCGTCGCCGACCCAGTTGGGTCGTAGAACTGCGTGTCCAGCAGTCCGTTGGGATCAGGACCAGTGAAGCGCCCGTCCAACCGTCCCACGCGCAACTTCTGATCGATCAGCAAATAGTGGGTAAATTTCGCAACGTCGATGCGCAGATTTGCTTCGTCGACTATTTCTTTGCTGATTCCGGTGAAGCGCGACAACTGCTCGATCACTTTTTGCCGCTCTTCGAGAGTGAGTGCGTCGCCCTTCGCCAGCGCCGGTGCATATTCTTCGTAAGACCACTTCTCAGATTCCGCCCTCGCTTTGGCCATGTCCTGCGCGAGATCCGGCGCAAGCTTGTGGTGATATCCGGCAATCATGGTGAAAGACGGCACCAGAAAAATGAACGGCTCATCGTTCGTTTTGTTGTCTTCCAGAGTCTCGAAATTCAGAACCATCGAGAGCAGCGTGATCCCGTTAAAAGAAATTCCTCGACCGGCCAGGTAACCCGCCACTCCCGCCGACCGCGTGGTTCCATAGCTTTCACCCAGCAAGAACAGCGGCGAACTCCAGCGCTCGTTGCGTGTGATGTAAAGGCGAATGAATTCGCTGAAGGATTCGATGTCACCCTTCACGCCCCAAAATTTCTTGAACGTTTCAGTGTCAGCGGCGCGGCTGAATCCTGTGCCGATCGCGTCAATCAGGACCAGATCGGTTTTATCCAGCAATGTGTACGGATTGTCTTCCGTACGGTACGGCGCTGGGGGCAGAAAACCTTCGGGCTGTAGCACCACTTTGCGCGGCCCCAGCGCTCCCATGTGCAGCCATATGGAAGCCGAACCCGGGCCGCCATTAAATGCAAAGGTCAGTGGACGCCTAGCCGCATCCTGTCCATCCAGTGTGTACGCGACAAAAAACATTTCCGCTTCGATCTTGCCATCCGCGCGTTTGATTGGAAGCCGCCCTGCGGCTGCTGTGTATTTCAGCAGTTTGCCGTCAACGGTGATTTGGTGGTGCGTCACCACCGGCGGCACTTCGGCCATGTCGAAGTGCTCTTCGTTGTCTTTATCCTTATCCCCACCCTCTCTGGAAGTTTTTTGTTCAGGCGCCGCGGCCGCCTCGGGATTCTTCGCGGCATTTTCCGGCAGCTTGTTCTCGGGAGTCTTGGCCGCCTGCTGCTCCGACTTCTTGGCCGGAGGCGCCTGATTTTGAGTCGCGTTGGATTGCGCAACTAGCGCGTTAGCCCAAAAGAACGAAAATATGACCGCCGCTATTAAAGAGCGCACCTCGGCCTCCCTCAGGAATTTCTTGGTAGCTGAAAAACGCCGACAGTCTATCTCACTTTTTCTTCGTCACCAAAGTATTGGTCCGTCGCGCATCTCTCGGAGATGTGATGCATCCAGGTTACTGAATGGCGCATGCTGTCTTGACACATCTGCAAGCGGGCGTTAGCGTCGAGGGGAAGCGCATGCATCAGCCACAGCGCGGAAATCACGGGAGCAAACTTTGGCGCGGCCCATCATCACCTTAACCACAGACTATGGCACCAACGACCATTTAGTCGGAGTCCTCAAAGGCGTCATTCTCAATATCAATCCGGAGGTGAACATCGTTGACATTACGCATAGCGTCCTGGCGCATGACGTTCTCGACGGTGCGTTGACAATCAGCCAGGCCTACAAATATTTTCCCGCAAAAACGATTCACTTGGTCGTGGTCGATCCCGGAGTGGGCACCGCGCGACGGCCCATCCTGGTTGCCGGCGACACGCACTATTTTGTGGCGCCCGACAACGGAGTGCTCTCCGCAATCTATGACAAATCGGAGTCGCTCTACGTGTGGAACATCACATCGGAACATTATTTCAGGCAGCCGGTCAGCAACACTTTTCACGGCCGCGACATTTTCGCGCCGGTGGCCGCCTGGCTCTCGAAATCATGGCAGACGGCGAGCTTTGGCGAAGAGGTCACCGACTTCGTTCGCTTTGCCATTCCGAAACCGAAAGTCTCCGGGAACACGGTGAAAGGAATCGTCCTGCGCACCGATAATTTTGGCAACCTCATTACGAATTTGACCTCGGAAGATGTTCCCGCGTTCGTTGCCCCTGATGCCAAATTTACGATTCGCGTCGGAAACGCCGCAGTGACGAAGTTGGTTCCCACATTCGCGCAAGGCACCGGCACCGAGCCCTTCGCAATTATTGGATCAAGCGGATACGTTGAGATTTGCGTCAATAAAGGTAACGCCGCCAGGACAATTGGTGCAGGTCGCGGCGCCGAAGTCACTGTCGAATTAGCTTAAGCAGAAAATCCGTACGCCGTCTCCCGCCAACCTAGCGGGCCAGTGTGGTAACCACGAGATAGGCGCGCATCCGCGGATCCATCCAATCTCGCAGCGCGTCGCCCAGAAGGTTGAACGCCAGCACAGCAGTCATCACTGCTAGAGCCGGAAAAATCACCAGGTGCGGAGCGTCGAACAAATGACCACGCGCGTCGTTCAACATAGCGCCCCAGCTTGGCGTCGGCGCCAAAACTCCCACACCCAAAAAACTCAACGTAGATTCCGCGAGTATCGCTCCAGCCATCGCTATGGTCGCTTGCACTAGAAGCGGCTGCAGAATATTCGGCAGCAGATGACGCACGAGAATGCGCATGTCGGAAGCACCCACAGAGCGCGCCGCCAGCACGTATTCCATTTCCTTCGCCTGCAGAATTTGCGCGCGAGCCAGTCGCGCATATCCCGCCCAACCGGTGATCACTAGCGCCAGAATCACTTTTCCCAGCCCCGGACCCAGAAACGCAGCGAATGCAATAGCTAGTAAAATGCCAGGGAATGAGAGAAATGCGTTGATCAACACGATGTTTACAAGACGGTCGAACCAGCCACCGAAATACCCTGCCAGCGCTCCGATTGCGAGCCCCACAATTCCCGCGCCCAGCACCACACTCACGCTCACGATCATCGAAACGCGCGCGCCAAAAATGATCCGCGAAAGAATGTCGCGGCCGAGCTCATCGGTCCCCAGCCAATGCCCTACGCTGGGAGCCATCAACCGCGCCGGAAGATTTTGCGCCGTAGGATCTGCGGGCGCGGTCCATGGCGCCGCAAGCGCAATGACAACAAGAAATAAAGTCAGCGCTAGCCCAACTCGTCCAGGCCCACTTTGACGAAGAAACTCGCGCAGACCTTTCATTCGAAGCGCACTCGCGGATCCACAAACGCATAAACCAAATCGGTGAGCAGGTTCACGAAAACGTACGAAACCGCAATCATCAAGATACAGCCCTGCAGTAACGGATAATCACGCGCACCGATCGCCTGAACCGCGAGCCTTCCAATTCCAGGCCACGAAAAAATCGATTCAGTGACGATCGTCCCTGCGAGCAACGTGCCGAATTGCAATCCCAGAATTGTAATAATCGGAATCAGCGCGTTGCGAAATGCGTGGCGAAACAGAACCGCAGATTCAGAAAGTCCTTTCGCACGTGCCGTGCGCACGTAATCGCTGGAAAGTTCTTCAATCACCGAACTGCGCACCATACGCGTCAAGATAGCCGCAAGCGCCGCTCCCAGCGTGACCGCCGGCAGAATCAAATGCGCAGGTCCGCCGCGTCCTGAAACCGGAAGCCAGCCAAGCATCACGGAGAATATAAGTATCAACACCGGCCCCAGCGCAAAATTTGGCACCGAAAGACCAAACAAAGTCAAAACGCCAATCGCGTGGTCCCTCGACCTCCCCCGTTTTTCCGCAGCCATCAGACCCGCCGGTATTCCGATGCCGGCGCAAACCAGCAGCGCAACAAACGCCAGTTCCAGCGTCGCCGGATAATGCGAAATCACAACTTGTAGCACGGGCTGCTGAAAACGAAACGACTCCCCAAGATTCCCGTGAGCAATTCCCGCCAAATAACGCCCGTATTGCACCGGAATTGGCAAGTCCAATCCCAATGTATGGCGAAGCTGCTGCAAATCGTCCGCTCGCGCCCCTTCCCCCAACATTTGTGCCACCGGGTCGCCCGGCACAATATGCGCGAGCATAAAAACCATCGTCACAATTAGCCAGAGCGCAGGCAAAGCAAGTAGAAGGCGGTAGGAAATGTAACGGATCATTTCGCGCGCCGCGCTTTCGCGGCAACTTTCTTTTGGACGGCCGGACTCGCATCTGTTTCCGCCGGCGAGGCAAACATATTTTTCCGCTCGGCAAGTTGCGCCAAAGCGTTCGCCGGCGCAGGTTCGGACGCACCCGTAATTGCAGGCGACGCCGTGACCCCAGCCGCGCGAAGCGGTTTGATTTTCACTCGCGAGACGCGGCGGTGTTCCATCTCCATCACCGTGAACCGATACCCATCCGCTTCGAAGCTTTCGCCGCCGCGAGGAATGAATCCGAGCCGGTTCAGCACAAAACCGCCTATCGTTTCGTACGACGGATCGTCCGGCAGAACAATGTTGTACTGCGTCTCCAACTCGCGCACGTTGATTCCAGCGTCAAAAATCATTCCGCCGTCAGGCAAAACCAGCGGATGTTCCACCACATCGAATTCGTCGTGAATCTCGCCGACCATTTGCTCCAGAATGTCTTCCAGCGTAGCAAGCCCGAGAATGCTTCCAAATTCGTCAACTACCATCGCCAGTCCGGTGCGCCGCGAACGAAACTCCACCAGCAGCTCGCTCACCGGTTTTGTTTCTGGAACGATCAAAACATCGCGCAGCATGTTTCGCAGCTGAAATTCCGTCGTCGGAATAGTTTCTTCCGCGCGCCGCGCGCGTTCAAGCAACACCCAAATCATATCCTTGATGTGTACGAAGCCGAGAATGTGGTCCAGCGTGCCTTCGTAAACAGGAATCCGCGACCGCTGCGTCGTCGCAAACATTTTCATCGCGTCTTCCAGGCTGGCGTCAGCCGGGAGCGCGTGCACGTCCGGTCGCGGCACCATCACCTCGCGCACTTGCACCTGATGCAACTCCATCGCTGCTTGAATGAATTTCACTTCCGGGGCGGGCAACAAACCGCGGTCCTGCGCCTGCTGAATCATCACCTGCAATTCCTCAGTGGACCGCACCAGCGTATGGCTATGCGGAGAAACAATTCCAAGCATACCCACAATTTTTTCAGCGAAGCCATCGAGCAAATCGATGGCCCAACGAAACGTGTTCAAGAACCAGTGAAACGGTCGCGCAATGATCAAAGCCACGCGTTCCGCTCGCGCCAGGCTCAGGCTTTTCGGCACCAGCTCGCCCAACACCACTTGCAACACCGTAAGCAACGCGAACGCGATCGTTAAGGCCACTCCGTTTGCGATCACAGCCGCCCACGGCCGCGGAATCGCCTGCACCAGCGGACTCAAAATTCCCGCCAGCGTAATTTCCCCAAGATAGCCGAGCGAAAGGCTGGCGAGCGTGATGCCCACTTGAACGCCCGAAACCACGCGGCTTAAATCGGCAAGAAGTGATTCCACAATTTTCGCCCGCGCATCGCCCTTTTCAACCAGTTGCCGTACACGCGAGAGACGCACGGCCACCAGAGAGAACTCCGCTGCGGCGAAAAATGCGTTCACCGCCACCAGAGCGAGCACCGCGAAGAGGTGTAGCGCTACCATGCGCGCGCGCCTTGCGGTAAGCGCGCAACCCACACTTGTTGCGAGCAGCGCCCCACACTCGCGTAGCTACAACATAATGGAGCGAGAGATAGCCGAGCCATCCGGGAATTTTACCAATACCAGCGTCTCAGCGGGAGAATTCCAAGCCTCCCTGCGCTACTCTGACAAGCAGAGAGTTTACTCCTTGAAAGCGGTCGCGAATCGAATGCTCACTCCTTCACCCCGAAAGGGCCGTTGCGCGCTTCTCGTCCGCTGAGCTAAACTCCGCCGCCAGTTGAGAGCAACAAAAAAGAGTGAAATGACGCGCGCTGATCGTATTTTCCGCAGCTTCGTCGCGGGACTTTTCCTGCTCGCCGGAATCGCGCTGATTGTCGGCTGGTGGATTATTCACCGCTCGCTTCCGGCGCTCGATGGCAGCGTGCAAGTCCCCGGCCTGAAAGGCGCGGTCATGATCGATCGCGACCACTGGGGTCGTCCCTGGATCCGCGCGAAATCGGTGGACGATTTGGTCACTGCGCAAGGCTACGTGATGGCGCAAGATCGCCTGTGGCAAATGGATTTGCTCCGTCGCGCGGCCGCCGGCGACTTGGCTGAAATCTTCGGCGAAGTCGCGCTTTCGTTCGATGAAGAAAATCGCACGCTCGGCATGCGTCAAGCCGCCGAACGCGCCGCCGCAAATTCTCCTCTCGACATCCGTAATCTTCTGGATTCTTACGCGCGCGGCGTAAATCAGTACCTAGACCAGCATGGTTCCCGCCTGCCCGTGGAATTTGCTTTGCTGCGTTATCAGCCGCGTCCCTGGACTCCGGCGGACACCTACCTCATCAGTCTCTATATGTACAAAACTCTCACCTCCACATGGAAGGAAAAATTGAATCGCCAGTGGGTGAGTCAAAAAGTAGGACCCGAACGCGCGCGCCAAATGTTTGTTAGCCTTTCCCCACTGGATCATTTCATCGTGGGCGGCTTAGTGTTGCCTCGTTCAGAGGCGTCCATGACACGACCACCTCTCGCTCCACCCGAGTTATTCCATTTCCCTTGGAACGAGGTAAACCAATCATCTAACGCGCCGCCTGATGCCCGGCCTTTCATCGCACAAGAATGGGATTCCGCGCGCGCAATGCTCGCGCAATTCGAAGAAGAATCTTCCCAAATCATCGGCAGCAACAATTTTGTGGTCAGCGGCGCCCGCACAGCTTCGGGCAAACCGCTTCTCGCAAACGACACCCATCTCCAACTCAGCGTGCCGGCGCTCTGGTACGTCGTCCACTTAACCGCGCCGGGATGGAATGTCGCAGGCTTCGCCCTGCCCGGCGCACCGCTCGTGATCATCGGACACCACGATCGCGTCGCCTGGGGATTCACCAATAGCAATGCGGACGTGCAGGACCTCTACGCCGAAACTTTTGATTCCGCTCGCTCTTCGCAGTACCGCGCCAACGGAAAATGGCTTACCGCCAGTGTTCGTTCAGAAATAATTCATGTGCGAGGCAAGCGCGATAGAGCGATTGCGGTAGTTTCCACCCGTCATGGTCCCATCGTCTATCGAGACTCGAACTCTCCTTCCGCCGTGCGTTATGCCCTTCGGTGGACGGCGCTAGAACCCGGTGGCCTGGATTTCGGTTTTCCGCTCCTCGGCCAAGCGCAGAATTGGGATGAATTCTTGGCCGCCACGCAACGCATTGCCGGTCCCGGGCAAAATACGATGTACGCCGACGTGGATGGCAACATCGGGTTCACCATTCCCGCGCACATTCCCATTCGCGCAAATGGCAATGGCTCGCTGCCCGTTCCAGGCGACACCGACCAATACGAATGGACCGGCTACATCCCGTTCGAAGAATTACCGCGCGCCTTGAATCCTCCGGACGGAATCATCGCCACCGCAAACGCGTACACCGTTGGCCCCAGCTACAAGTATTTTTTGACCGATCGCCAAGCGGGCCCCTATCGCACCGAGCGAATATATGAATTGCTGGCAGGACGGACTGGTTTACTCCCAGCGGATTGCAACGCTATCCAAAACGACGTTCTCAGCCTTCCGAACAAATTCCTTGCCAGCCGGCTAATCGCCGCGGCTAGCAAGACCCAGCCAAAGGACCCGCGTACGCAAAAATTAATTGCCGCCCTGAACCATTGGGATGCGCACGCGACGGCCGGCTCCGTCGAAACCTCGTTCGTCGAATACACGCGTCACGCTTTGTTCCGTAACTTGCTCGCTCCCTATCTCGATGACGAAATCTCAAAGAAATACGAGCTCTGGGAACCCGTGAGCGTTTACAACGACGTCTGGTGGCGCGACAAAGTTTTTCTGGAAGACATTTTGCGCGCAGGCCCGGCTAATTGGCTCCCAAGCGGTTTTAGCAGTTACGACGATCTACTCTCGGCGAGCGCCGACCAAGCCGTCGCCGCTCTCGAAAAGCACACCGGCAGAACCGATTCCGCTAGTTGGAATTGGGGCCAGCTGCATCCCCTCGACATGGCCCATCCGCTCGGCCGCTCCGCAGCGTTGCACTGGCTCTGGAGTATCGGGCCTTACGAGCAAGGCGGCGCGCTCGATACCGTCCGCGCCATGGGCCTAGGACATGGTCCCGCCATGCGATTCGTCACCGACCTTTCCAATTTTGACAACTCGCTGATGGAAATTCCCACCGGCGAAAGCGGACAGTACGCGAGCCCGCACTATCGCGACCAATTTCCTGAATGGTTCGCAGGTCGCGGAATCGCAGCTCCCTTCAGCGAAAGCGCCGAAGAAGCTGCGCGCGCACACCGGCTGATTCTGCTGCCGGCCGGCGCCGATACGCAGAATCGCTAGCCCTAAGATCGACAGGAACTTGTTGGCATTCTCTTACCTGCGCTAGAATGCTGCCTGGCGAAATCTAAAACGCGCTCTTGGCGCAGCGCGACGAGGAAGAATGAATCCAGTGCCGAACAAACCAGCACCGGCAGAGGCGACGCGCAAGGGCGATTTCGAAAAGTCGCTCACGCGGCTCGAAGAAGTCGTGAAACGCATGGAAGGCCCCGATCTTTCTCTCGACGAGGCCATGAAACTCTTTGAGGAAGGCGTCACTCTTTCGCGCGAGTGTCAGAAGCAACTGGAAGAGGCCGAAGGCCGCGTTGAAATTCTAGTGAAGAAAGCTGACGGCAAAATTGTGGCCGAGCCTTTCAATCCGGACAATGGCCCGTCCCATAAGGCATAACTTGCCTCTGTTTTTTCATGCATCTTTCAGCCTCGCCCCGGTGACCGCGTGAGCACGCCCGATTTTTTTCAGCAGGACCACGCCGCGATCGAGGCTGCACTCGAAAAACTCTTGCCCGCGGAGGCCACACCGCCTGCCTCCATCCACCGCGCCATGCGCTACAGCGTTTTCGCCGGCGGCAAACGCATCCGCCCTATCCTTTGCTACGAGTCCGCAAAACTTTTCGCTTCCGATACCACGCCCGCAATTCCTGTTGGCTGCGCCCTGGAATTTATTCACACATATTCTTTGATTCACGACGATTTGCCAGCGCTCGACAACGACGATCTGCGCCGGGGAAAAGCCACGAATCATAAAGTGTTCGGCGAAGCCATAGCCATCCTCGCCGGTGACGCGCTGCTCACCCTGGCTTTTCAGACGCTTGCCAATTCTGCGATCGAGCCCGCCCGCCGCGTTCGGGTCATTTCCGAAATCGCCGCTGCTGCTGGTACCGTCGATGGTATGGTCGGTGGACAAGTGGCGGACATCGAGGCGGAGAAAAAGCCTGCCGACGCCGCCACGCTCGAATATATTCACCGCTCCAAAACGGCGGCTTTGATTTGCGGTTCAATTGTCGCTGGCGCAATCGCCGGCGGCGCTGGTGAGGAAGACGTGGAACGGTTGCGCCGCTTCGGCCAGCAGATCGGCTGGGCATTCCAGGTAGTTGACGACATTTTGGACGTCTCCGAATCCTCTGCTGCGCTCGGAAAAACCGCGGGCAAAGACCAAGCCCAGCAAAAAGCCACCTACCCGGCTCTAGTTGGTCTCGAAAAATCTCGCGAGATTGCCAACGACCTGGAAACCAAAGCCCTGCGTGAACTTGATTGTTATGGTCAACGTGCAACGCGGCTTCGTCAACTCGCTCAATTCCTGGTCGCGCGTCGCAACTAAGATTTGCTACAACAATTTGGTATGAAATCGAATACCCCCAGCGATGATACGTCTCGCAACAGTTCGCAGAAGCGAGCGCGTCCTGGAAAGTCGCGCATCGATGTCCTGATTGTCGAACGCGGTTTGGCCCCCTCGCGCGAGAAAGCCCAAGCCATGCTTCTGACAGGAAACATCCTGGTCAACAGTCAGAAAGTCGAAAAGCCCGGCACGCGAGTAACCAACGACGCTCCCATTGAAATTATCGGCCAGACTTTGCGTTACGCCAGCCGCGGTGGTCTGAAACTCGAGGGCGCGTTGGATGATTTTGACGTTTCTTCGCGGGGAAAGGTTTGTCTGGACGTCGGAAGCTCGACGGGAGGTTTCACCGATTGCCTGTTGCAACGCGGCGCATTGCGCGTTTACGCCGTGGACGTCTCCGCAGATCAACTGGATTGGAAGCTGCGCAAAGATCCCAGAGTAGTCACGATCGAACGCAACGCGCGCTATCTCCGAGCCGTGGACATTCCCGAGCGGGCCACCCTGATCACCATGGACGTTTCATTCATCTCCGTCACAAAAGTTCTTCCCGCAATTGTTCCGCTGGCGTCCGCCGGCGCCGATTTCCTGATTCTCATCAAGCCGCAATTTGAACTGGAAAAACGCGAGGTCGGTAAAGGCGGAATCGTTCGCGACAATCTGCTGCATCAGAAAGCAATCGAGCGCGTGACCGCCGCAGCCGCCGAACTGTCTGTGGACATCCTAGGCGTGCGTGCAAGCCATTTAACCGGAGCCCAGGGTAATCAGGAGTTTTTTCTCCACGCCCGCGTGCGCGGGTAGAGTAGAATTCCCCTCCAAATGATTCGCGCCGCCGGCATCATCTGCAAACCAGTCAAGGAAATGGTCTCGTCCGTCGTTCCTCCTCTAGGGGAATGGTTGCGAGCGCGCCAAATCGAAGTTTTTGTGGACCTGGAAACGGAAGCCTGCATCCACACGAATTTCCCAGCCCTGGCGCGCGAAGCGCTGGGCCAAAAAGTTGATCTCATCATTGTTCTTGGCGGCGACGGCACGCTTCTTTCCGCGGCCCGCGCGCTTCATGGAGCGAACGTCCCTATTCTGGCTGTGAATCTCGGTGGCCTCGGGTTTCTTACCAGCGTTACTCTCGACGAGCTTTATCCCCTTCTCGAGCAAGTTATAAAAGGCGAGCACCGCATCGGCGAACGCATGATGCTCGAAGCCGAAATCCTGCGCAGCGGGAAAGCTGCAGAGCGCGAGCGCGCATTGAATGAAGCGGTAAGCAACAAAGCTGCCCTTGCGCGCATGCTCGATTTTGACGTGTTTGTGGATGCTCGTCACGTCGGTCGCTACCGCGCGGATGGAATTATCGTCGCCACTCCCACCGGTTCCACTGCTTACTCGCTCGCCGCGGGCGGCCCCATTCTCCAGCCGGACCTCGACGCGTTCGTCATCACGCCGATTTGTCCGCACATGTTAACCAACCGGCCCCTTGTAATTCCAGATACGTCACGCGTAGAGCTGGATTTTACTGCGGCGCACGAGCCCGTGTACCTAACGCTCGATGGCCAAATTGGATTTCAACTCGAACCGCAGGATCACGTAGTCATCACAAAATCTTCGTCTAAGGTCAAATTTGTGCGCCCGCCGCGGAAGACTTACTACGAGGTATTGCGGAATAAACTTCGCTGGGGAGAACGATGAAAAACGTTAGAGGCATTCCAGCAGATCCCTCCGGCGCGTCGCGCCGTTCGGGATCATAATTCTCGCCGGATAGTCACTTTACTTTCAAAACCACGAGCGTGCGATCGTCAAACGCATGCCGCCCATCCGAAAAAGTGTCTACCGCTTCCAATATACGATCCGCTACGTCCCCAGCTGTCCGCTCATGATTCTCCGATATTAGGACTCCAAGTCGGTCGTGCCCGTAAAACTCCAGGGTCGTAGGGTTCTGCGTATCGCCGATCCCGTCGGAGTAGAAAACTAGTATGTCGCCTGAGCTAAGAATGTAGCTTTTCTGATCGTACGTAGCATCTTCAAACATTCCCAGCGGGAATCCTTCCAGCGGAATTCTTTCGCATTTCCCGCCGTGATAAAGGAACGGCTGTTCCTGACCCGCATTCGACATACGCAGCTTATGACGTCCACGATGCCACGTCGCGATACACAGCGTCATGAACCGCCCTTCGATCCGCCGTTCGCCCAAAAATCCATTAACTGCCCGAAGCATTTCAGCGGGAGGAAGTTTCTGCGGTCCCAGACTGCGTAGCGTTCCAATCGCCACAGCGCCATAAAGAGCCGCCGCGCTTCCCTTCCCGCTAACATCTCCCATCGCGATCGCCAATTCCTGCGGCCCGTAGCGCAGAAAATCGTAGAGGTCGCCACTCAGCTCGCGTGACGAAACCACGCGCGCCGCAATATCGAGCCCGTACTCGGGTCCCGGCAATCGAGGCAACAACGCGCCCTGAATTCGTCGCGCGGCGCTCAGGTCTCGCTCCATGCGCGCTTCGTCTCGCGCCACCTGCTCGTAGAGTCGCGCGTTTTCAATCGACACCGCCAGATGCGCCGCAAGAATCGAAAGCGCCTGCACGTGATCGGGAGTGAAATAATTCAGCTGCGGGCTCTCCAGGTCCATCACGCCAATCACGCGGTCTTTATAAAGCATCGGCACAGCCATCTCCGACCGCGTCTCCGGATTCACCATTAAATAACGGGGATCCGCCTTCACGTCAGGGACTACCACCGGGCGCCGCGCGGAAGCCGCCGCGCCCACAATGCCTTCGTGCCCTGGCACCGCATATTTTTCTTGCGTGCGCTGCCCGAATTTCACCGTGACGCGATGACGAAAAACTCTGTCGTTTTCGTCGTACAACAAAATAGAAAAAATCTGGTAATCGATCAGCCGCTTGGTAAGTTCTGCCGCTCGTCGCAAGACTTCTTCCACCGAGAGAGAAGAATTCGCTTCGCGTGCCACCTCGTTCAGCAGTAACAACGTCTCCGCTTGATTCTTCTCATGCTCGAACAGTCTGGCATTCTCAATGGCGCCCGCGATGCGGCTGGCCACCAGCGTCAAAATGTTCTGCTGATCGGTCGTGAAATAATCAGGCTGGCTGCTCTCAATGTCCAAAACGCCAATCACGCGCCCGCGCACAATCAGCGGCACAGCCAATTCAGATCGCACGGCGTCCAGCGCATTCAAATAACGCGGGTCGTTTCGAACGTCACCCACGCGAATCGGTTGGCCAGTTGCCGCGGCCGAGCCAATAATTCCCTCCGCCATGGGAATGCGCCAGTGTTTCACCACTTCCGGCCGGTGTCCGATCGCAAAACGAAAATACATCTGGTCCGTGCCTTCTTCCGGCAGCACGACCGCAAAAATTTCGTAATCGATCAGTCGCTTTATTTGCGCCGCAGCGCTGGCCAGAACTTCGTCTAAATTCAGGGACGCGTTGATTTCCTCGCTGATCTCCGCGAGGATGGCAAGAGTTTCAGCCGGGATTTCCACTTTCGAATTGAGTCCAAGCGAATCCATGGTAAGTAAATCGAATGCCCCGGTCCCCGCCGAGGTAGTTTTTGGCCCGCGAAACGAAAACAATCTCGTCTGCCGCCAATTTTCGTCTAATTATAACAGCCGTACGTTAAAGACCGCGGGGGAATTCCAGGAAAATTCAGCGAAGTTAATATTTGCCGCTGGCGCCCGCCGAGCTTGCAGGAGTCGCGCCGCGAAATTCTTGCACAATTTTCACGCCTGAGCTCGACCCAAGTCTCGTAGCCCCGGCCTCCACCATTTTTTGCAGATCGCTCAACGTCCGCACGCCTCCGGCCGCTTTGATCCCCGTGCCGCTTCCAACCGTTTCGCGAATCAATCGCACATCTTCCACCGTGGCTCCGCCCGGCCCAAATCCCGTTGAAGTCTTCACAAAATCCGCGCCGGCTTTCTTCGCCAGCAGCGACCCGCGAACTTTTTCTTCATTAGTAAGCAGTGCAGTTTCCAGAATCACTTTGCACAGAGCGCCGCCGCGATGGCTCTCCTCCACAACTCCGCGAATATCCGCCTGCGCCAGCGCATCTTGCCCGGATTTCAGCGCCCCAATATTTATAACCATGTCAATTTCTTGCGCTCCCGCTTTAATCGCTTCGCTCGCCTCCAGAACTTTCACCATCGGCAGCGTAGCGCCAAGCGGAAATCCCACTACGGTGCCGACGAGCACCTCGCTGTCGCGAAGCAATTCCGCTGCCTGCGAAACATTCCAGGGATTCACGCACACCGACGCAAACCCGTAATCCAGCGCTTCGTCACAAAGCTTCTGAATGTCATCGCGCGAAGCTTCCGGTTTCAACAGCGTGTGATCGATCAACCGCGCGATTTGCGATTCCGTAAGCGCCACGCTCATCCCCCCGGCAAACTCAAAACGCAGACGTCCTTCAAGTTGCGGTAACGCTCTGCATAATCCAATCCGTATCCCACCACAAACTCATCGGGAATCGTAAAGCCAATATAATCGCCCTTAACGTCCTTGATCCGCCGCGAGGGCTTATCCAATAGCGCCGCAACCCTTAAAGTCTTCGGTTTTCTTTGCTGCAGAACGCGTAATAAATAACTTAGGGTCAGTCCCGTATCCAGTATATCTTCCACCACCACAACATGGAGGCCCTCGATGCTGCTATCTAGATCCTTAAGCACGCGCACTTGCCCCGAAGATTGTTTCCCTTTGCCATAACTAGACACCGCAATGAAATCAATCGAAGTTTCCAGGCTGATCTCGCGCACAAGGTCGGAAAGAAAAATGCACGCCCCCTTCAAAACTCCCACCAGATGTACGCGCTCTCCCTTAAAATCCCTGGTAATTTGATGCGCCACCTCGCGAACGCGCTTTTGGATCGCAGCCCGGCGAATCAAAACTCTTAGCTTTTCGTTTTTCGCCGCGACTGGCATTTCGGTTTCGCCCCGTTGGAAAGGCGGCTACTCTATCGCACAGAATTGCGTATGACAAGGCGGCTCTCCACGGTAAAAGGTGGAGCATTGGCAAGAATATACAGTCGAACGAGTTTCCCCAGGAGGGCTACGTAATGGAGCCGAATCAAACTTCAGAACCGTGGTTACGCGGCACGCTAATCGATATACCAGTGGTCCCACGAGCCGTGTTTCACGCCCTCGAACTCGCACAAGAGGACCTGGATCGCTGGTGCCGCTCGCTAAGCGATGCGGAGCTAAACACGCGTCCCGTGGGTCTCGCTCCGATCGCTTTCCACGTGCGACATATAGCACGCAGCCTCGACCGCCTGCTCACCTACGCCGAAGGAGATCAACTGAACGGGGAGCAAATTGCAAAGATGAAATCGGAATTAGACGCAGCAGCAAAGCACGACGAGTTATTCGAAGAATTGAAGGCAGCACTCCATAAAAGCGCCCAGCGAATTCGTGCGTTCGACGTAACTCGGCTCGACGACCACCGCGAAGTAGGCCCAAAGAAATTGCCGACAACTTTGGGCGGTTTGTTAGTTCACATAGCCGAGCACACCCAACGGCACGTGGGACAAGCCATCACCACATCGAAGATCGTGTTAGCACAGCGCAGTTAGTCGGCGGCGATAGTGGACGCCTTTGCCGCCATTACCGGAACGCGGCGCGGCGTATTTGCAGGGTTCGGCTTCACCTCGGGCGAGTGTTCGAACTGTTCCGCCTCCGTAGATCCTTCCATCGCCGTAGTCGAAGCGGTACCGCTCGTAATCACTTGCTGTACCGCATCAAAGTATCCCGTGCCGACGAAGCGCTGATGTTTTACCGCCTCGTAATCATGCGCTCGCTCCGATTCAAATTCCTTCTCCTGCAGCTCGCAGTAAGCCGTCATCCCACTTTGCTTGTAAGTACGCGCCAGATCGAACATGGTCAAATTCAGCGCGTGGAAACCCGCCAGCGTGATGAACTGGAATTTGTATCCCATCGATGCCAGCTCATCCTGAAAACGCGCGATCGTAGCGTCGTCCAGATTCTTCTTCCAGTTGAATGACGGCGAGCAATTGTAGGCCAGCATTTTCTCCGGATATTTAGCGTGAATGCCTTCCGCGAATTCCCGCGCTTGCGCCAGATCCGGCTTCGAAGTTTCGCACCAAATCAAATCCACATAAGGCGCGTACGCCAACCCGCGCGCAATTGCCGATTTAAGGCCTCCGCAAATGCGGAAAAATCCTTCCGCCGTACGTTCGCCAGTGATGAATTCCCGATCGCGTGGATCGATATCGCTCGTCAAAAGCGTGGCGCTATCGGCATCCGTCCTCGCCAAAATCAAAGTGGGCACGCCCATCACATCGGCAGCCAGCCGCGCCGCCACCAATTTGTGAATCGCTTCCACCGTTGGCACCAGGACTTTTCCTGCCAAGTGCCCGCACTTCTTCGCCGACGATAATTGGTCTTCAAAGTGAACGCACGCCGCTCCCGCCTCAATCATTGCTTTCATTAATTCAAACGCATTCAGGTTGCCGCCAAATCCCGCCTCAGCGTCTGCAACCATAGGAGCGAACCAGTAGGTGCCGCCTTTTCCTTCCGCGTGATGAACTTGATCGGCGCGCATCAGCGCCTGATTAATTCGCCGCACAAGATTGGGAACGCTGTCTGCCGGATACAGGCTTTGGTCCGGATACATTTGCCCAGCATTGTTGGCGTCCGCCGCTACCTGCCATCCGCTTACGTAAATCGCCTTTAGCCCAGCTTTCACTTGTTGCACCGCTTGATTACCCGTCGTGGCACCCAGTGCGCGGACGAACTGCTCTTCCTGCAACAGCTTCCATAGCCGTTCAGCGCCCAGCTTCGCCAGGGTGTGCTCGATAGGCACCGAACCGCGCAATTTTTCAACAGCAGCCTGCGAATAAGGACGTGTCACGCCCTTCCAACGGGGATTTGTTTCCCAATCATTCTGTCGGTGTGAGGAATTGCCGTTCGGGGGATTTCCGTTGCTGGCCATCGTGTCGCCTCTCTGACTGGAATTTGCGCTTGCGTCTCGCCGAAGCTGGACTTGGGAGGCCGTTCTGCGTGAGCCCAAGCGGCTGAACGCCACCACGATCTGGTTCGAGTGGCAAGGTTCGACCGATTGTGCGCCGCGCAAACCTAATCAGTCAAACTGATTGTCCTTATCATCTTGATAGAATTCCATTATCAGTTCCAGTACAATGGTTCTACTGCAAAGACTGTCGTTGGAGGGTGGCGCGTGGAAATCGATCAAATCGAAACTTTCTTAGCTGTGGCCAGCTACGGCGGATTTCACCGGGCCGCCGGAGCGTTGCGCGTCAGCCAGCCTGCTATCAGCGCGCGCATCCGTGCCTTGGAAGAATCTCTTGGCGTGAAACTCTTTACCCGCGTGCACTCCAACGTGGCGCTCTCCGCTGCCGGCAAGGCTCTGCGCCCCGTCGCCGAACAATTGCTGCGTACCGTCGCGCTCGCCCGGCAGGCAGTTCACGTTCCTCAGCCTTCCGCAGGCGGAGTGCTCAACATTGCCGCCGCTCTATCCATCTGCACTTATTTTCTGCCCGACGTGATGAAGGAGTACCAGTCCAAAAATCCAAAAGTACTGGTCAATCTTCGCTCCGGCAATTCCTTGCAGGTTTTGAAAATGGTTCTGGACGGCGAGGCGGACATCGGCGTGGCGCGTTCTTTGCATCATCCGGGAGTCGAAACCACCACGCTGCGCGATGATCCTTTAATACTCGTAGGCCATCCCGCACACGCGGCCGCCCAACAGAGGCAAGTTCGTCTCGAAGAGACCGAGTCTTGGCCGCTCATCTTCTTCGATCGCGGCTCCAGCGATTGGACTCTCAGTCAGGGCCTTTTCCGCCGCGCCGGTTTGCTGCCGAACGTTGTCTTGGAAGTGGAAACAATTGAAGCCGCTAAAAAAATGGTGGAGCGCAAACTCGGTCTCAGTTTCCTTCCGCAGATTGCGGTCACCACTGAATTGCGACGCGGCAAACTTGTCGCCATCGAAATCATCAACGCGGAACCGTTGCGGCGAAACCTCGATGTAATCCATCCCCGACATCGCGCCCTTTCACCTGATGCTCAAGCTTTTCTTCTGCTATTGCAAAACGCTGCCGCCACGCCCGTCCCACTCACTCGCAAGCCAACAAAGCGCCGGCGCGCCCGAAAGAAACGGCAATGAATACTCGCCCATGGCAGAAGACGTTGTCGCTAAATTTCAGTCCTCTTCAGATACCAAGGCAAATTGGCGATTACGATATTGTCATTTCCTCTGAGCAACATCAGTCCTTTCAACAGCTCAGCGCGATTGCTTTGCAGAAAGTAGTGATACCAATGCTGCTCGATTAATTCCGGAACCACCAGGACAATCTGGCACGAGGGGTGTTCCGCCGCAATCTTCAGCACATAATCTACGATGGGCGTAATTACAAGCCGGTACGGCGATTCCAACTCCACATATTTCGGCACCGGTAACCCCGCTCGCTGAGCCGGCTCTTCGACCAGCCTTTTCCATTCATCCTTTAGCTGTTCCTTCTGCTCTTCTCTGCACACGTGTACACCGTGAACATCGCTTGAGATCGTTAGAGCAAATTGCAAAGCTCTCTGGGTTAGCTTGCCCCAGGTCTGAACAGGAAACACTACGACAGGAGGTTTGCATTTCGTGGTGTCCAGTGCTTCCTGGCTGAACAACTCCGCTTCAACCCTTACAAAATAACGCTTTACCCTCATCATAAGAAACAGAAGCGCTGGAATCAGCAGCGCCGTAATCCACGCTCCCTCCACGAACTTGGCCACCAGTACGACGATCACCGTCACGCCCGTCGCAAAGGCGCCCAAGCCGTTGATGAACATACTTCGCCCCCACCCCGGGCCTTTGTTCTTTTTCCAATGCGCCACCATCCCGGCCTGTGAAAGAGTGAACGCCAGAAACGCTCCAACGGCATACAGCGGAATTAACCGATCGGTGACGCCACGGAACAGAATCAAAAGCGAGCCCGCCAGGATTGCCAGCACATAAATTCCTCGCGAGTACACGAGGCGGCGTCCGCGAAGACTGAAAGAATCGGGAAGATAGCCATTCAACGCGATGGCGCGGCACAATCGTGGAAAGTCGGCGAACGCTGTATTGGCGGACAATGCCAAAACCAGCAGCACTGATCCAATCGTGACGTAATAAAAAACGCCGCGCCCCGCCACCGCCGCAACAATCATCGACAACACGCTCTGATATCCATCTTTTCCCGGATCGGTCGCAACAATATGGTAAGCGCGCACCAGATAAGCGATTCCTGCAAGCATCACCATCAAAAGGCCGATGATGATCGTAAGCACGCGCCTGGCGGTATCCACCACTGGCTCGCGGAACGCGCGCACTCCGTTACTCACTGCTTCCACCCCGGTCATCGCCGTGCAGCCACTGGAGAAAGATTTCATGAGCAGCCACACACTAACCGCCGCTATCGCCGACCCAGGCGCAGGCGGCGCCACCACCGGAACCGGATGTCCACCGGCCATGACCGACTTAAAAACTCCAACGCCAAGCGCCGCCAGCAAGCTCCCGATAAATAGGTAGGTCGGAAACATAAAAATAATCCCGGCCTGCCGCATCCCTCGAAGATTGATGAACGTAATCAGGGCTAAAATGATCAAACAAAAGAACAGCGTGTGCGGTAAAAGTCTTGGCAGCGCGGAAACCAGCGCGCCCACTCCAGCGGAAATTCCCACCGCCACGGTCAGAATGTAATCAATCATTAAGGCGGCGGCGGCGAGCAATCCAGCAAAGGTGCCAAGATTCTCCGAAGCGACGGTGTAGGAACCTCCCCCTCCCGGGTACGCCGCAATCGTTTGCCGGTAGGAAAAGAAAACAATGGCCAGCAGCACAACGATGCTCGAGCTGATTGGAATAATGTAGGCAACGCTCGCCGCCCCTAACGGAATCAAAAGCGTGAGCGCCGCTTCCGGCCCGTACGCCGCGGAACTAAGCGCATCCAGTCCGAAAATTGGAATTCCAGCTGCAATTCCCAACTGCTGCGCTCTTTCGTCCGAAGCCGCCAGGGGCTTTCCCAATAATAGATCTAGGATGTTCATCCGCCCTCGCGTCCGCCCCCCTAGCGGCGTTAATCAATTAGGACATTAATTCGTTTGGCTCGCGAAAGGAATCCCAAACATGTCGGCTCTCCCGGGGTTATTGCTGCGCACATTCGTGTGCGGCGAAATCTATCAAATTACTGTTGAATCTTGCTACAAAGTCGAGCGGAATCTTTATACATACCAGGTAAGAAATTCTCTGTTAAAGTGCAAATGACAGTTAATTCCGGCAGGGAAATACAAGTATTACCCGATGCGGGGATTAATCGGAAGTTGCATCATAGTGGCGTAGGCTAAGAACAATCCGGAGGAGGGCTTATACGTGCGCAATAAAGTTCTAACTTTGGCGGCTCTGCCGTTGGTATTAGCTTTTCTCGGAGGTTGCGGTGGAAGCAGTCAGGTCACTTCGCCACCCGAGAGTGCACCTGTAGTCGTCTCGATCTCAGCCACCACGCCCACGGGTACCGAAGCATTGCCGGCAGGTGTTAACTTGGTATCAGTGCAAGCTGCACTCACCGGAGCTTGTCTCCTAACCTCATCTGACACGAATGTCGCCACATGCCCCAGTGGTCAATCCATTCTATCATCTTCCCCCACCATCCAGTTTTCAGGCCTTGCGACCCCCCAATCAAGTTGACGTGCTTTCGAACTCGACTACGGACGTGGCCGCTGGCGCCTACACAGGCATCATGCTCACATTTGGGTCGGCAGTAATGCTGACTGTCAGCGTTGATGCTGGTCAGAATTACACGGATGGTACCAATAATTGTGATAACACCACGGGCACAACAACGATAATCTGCTCGTTCAATAAAGTAGGAGTGGCTACTAGCACGTTAACCTACACGTTTTCGAACCCAATTACTGTTACCGCTGGGACCCCCGTATCGATCATAGTCGGCTTGGACCTGACGGGCTCGCTGAAGGCCACGGGGACCGCACCGGCTACTTTGTCTTTTACTCCGACCGTGGTGGTTACCCAAGGCGCCGTTGGATCTGACGGCAACTTGGTCGACGTCAACAACCTCACTGGAACCGTTCAAAACATCATCGCCACCACAATCACGGTAATTGACAGCGCGACCGACCAGC
The DNA here is from genome assembly GCA_013287135.1 of Acidobacteriota bacterium. Taxonomy (GTDB): domain Bacteria; phylum Acidobacteriota; class Terriglobia; order Acidiferrales; family UBA7541; genus Palsa-295. Next base: position 39,201 of record JABDEK010000034.1, read on the forward strand.
CTGTGACTGCTAACATCGGCTCCGGGACCACCGTCACCAACTACAACAACGTCACGGCTACCTGCGCGACAGCGAATACACTTTCCTGCCCACAAGTTGGTGATGTCGTCACGGTGGCATATGGAACTTCGAACACTAATCCGATCCAATTCAACGCCACCAGCATCAACGGAAATCCCGGAATCACATCCACAAATGGATTCCAAGGGACCATCGTCGCCACTACTCCGACGCCTGAGGTAGTAGTGACTGCTGTACCCGCAGGAAACACGCTGAGTCACATCGGTGTGGGACAACTGTACGACCTCAACTTCGCTGCAGGAGCGGTGTTCAGCAATTCTGGTGGCATCACGTTTACCAACGGGACTTTTGCTTCGCCATCGGATTTGGTGTTGGGTCAGAACGTCTTGGTTAACGTGGCCTGCCCCACAACAGGCTGCGAATTCACACCTCCAGTAGCCAATCCTCCGGGACAGGCAACCCCTGGATCGGCTACGGCGGACGCGATTGAGTTGCTTCCAACTCAGATCTCCGGCGCCGTCAACACCCTCTCTTCGCCGAACTACACGGTCAATGGCCTGAATTCGTTCTACACGAACAACGGCATCACCGGGTTCAACGCGCAGACGGGAAGTTACACCACGTATAGCGGCTCGGTAACTCAGTTCAGCGATTTGACTGCCGGAAATACGTATTATTACAGTGGCTATTTGCTGAACTCTGGCACACCTGGAGCCCCGGACTTCTACAATACGAACATCTACGGGGCGCCCGCACCAGCCGGCGGGGCGGTGAAAGCAAGCACTCGCTAAATTAAACCCTTAACCAGCGGCGCACCTTGCGAAAGGTGCGCCGCCTCTGCTAGGCCAATGAACATTCTCGCTTGCGCAAATTCCTGGAACATTAGCAGCCGGTTCAAATCGCTTTCTTGAAGCATCCGTGTTCAGATGGTGTACGAACTCCCTTCCCCGCCAGTTGCAACCAAGCTTCCTTGGGAATACTTACGTTTGTTGAACGACGGGATCGAGATAGGTGTCATCCCGACATCTCCAA
>JABDEK010000035.1:0-25002 GCA_013287135.1 Acidobacteriota bacterium
AAAGATGGTTGGGCCCAAAGCGCGCGTTTTGATTCTTGAGAATCACGACGACTTTGGCGGGCATGCGCGACGAAACGAATATCCCGTGGGCAATCGTACGATACTTGGCTACGGAGGGACGCAGTCGATTGCCGGGCCGGGTCTCTACAGCAAACAAGCGAAGGAATTGCTGCAAGAGTTGGATGTGGACGTCAAGAAATTCTATAAATATTACGACCAAAACTTCGAACGTTCGAACGGGCTTTCCCGCGCGGTTTTCTTCGACGAAGAAACATTTGGAACCAACAAGCTAGTGCCCGGAATGGGGAAACCTTCCTGGACCGAATTCCTGACGAAAACTCCTCTTTCGGCAGACGCGCAAAAGGATCTGGCGAGGCTTTACACCGAAAAAGCATACTCCAGCTTCTACATTAGACAGGACGAATCTTTCGCAAACAAGAATTCACGACCGTGCATCCGAGCAACGATGACTTTCGTCGAGTTATCGACTTAAGGCTCACGCCTCGTTCGTTTTTGTTATCATAGCGTTTTCCGTAATCAAGCAAAGAGGAACACTTTTGCCTGCACGCGTCCTTAACGGGATTGTTATACGCGACCAAATTTATGCAGAGTTAACCGGCGAAATTTCGGCGCTCGCTTCCGCAGGAATTCGTCCCGGATTGGCTGCGGTGCTCGTCGGTGACGATCCCGCCTCGAAAGTTTATGTAAAAAACAAGATTGCGGCCTGCGAAAAGCTGGGGCTCGCCAGCATCCAGATCACTCCCCCAGCTACAATCACTACTTCCGAGCTTCTCGCTATCATCGAAGACTTGAATCGACGCGATGACGTGGACGGCATCCTGGTCCAGCTTCCTTTGCCTCCACAGGTTGACGCCAAAAAAATCCTCGAAGCTGTCGATCCGGCAAAAGACGTGGATGGATTTCACCCGCTCAACGTCGGCCATTTAGTCGCAGGCCGCCCAACTCTGGTCCCATGCACGCCCGCAGGCGTGATGGAACTTTTGCGCCGCAGCTCTATTCCTTTGGAAGGCGCCCACGCTGTCGTTGTGGGCCGCAGCGATATTGTGGGCAAGCCCATGGCACTGCTTTTAATGCATGCGAACGCCACAGTCACAGTCTGCCATTCGAAGACCCGAGACTTGCCTGCAACTGTTCGCCGCGCCGACCTCATCGTCGCCGCCATGGGACGCCCCGCAATGATTACTCCCGATTACGTCCGCCCCGGCGCAACCGTGATCGATGTGGGCATCAATCGAATCACTGACGGCGGGCAAGCAGAAAAATTCTTCGCCAACTTTCCCGAGCGGCTCGCCGAGTTCCGCGCCAAGGGCACTGCGCTGGTTGGAGACGTGCATCCCGAAATAGCCAACGTCGCCGGTGCGCTTACGCCGGTGCCCGGTGGAGTCGGTCCGCTCACTATCGCCATGCTCATTCGTAATGCCGTAAAAGCCGCGCGCTTGCGTCGCGGCCAACGCACTCCAGCCGCTGCAGCCGTTCAGCGCTAATCGCTCATGCTCAGAGTCGGCCTTACAGGCGGAATCGCAACCGGCAAAACTACGGTGGCCTCCATGCTTCGTGAACGCGATGTTCCAGTGCTCGACGCCGACCCACTCGGCCACGCACTACTGGAACCCGGTCAGGCCGCCCACGAAGAAGTCGTCTCCGCTTTCGGAAAAGACATTTTGGACGGCTGCGGAAATGTAAGCCGTGCCAAACTCGGCGCTTTGATATTTGCAGACGCTGAAAAGCGCACTCGGCTGAATCAAATTCTGCATCCCAGAATTCTCCAGATTGTGCAAAAGTGGTTTGCCGCACTGGATGATCCAAACGGCCCGGAGTTTGCCATTGTCGAGGCTGCGCTGCTTGTGGAAGCCCACTACACCAGCAATCTCGACAAGCTCATCGTATGCTGGTGCCGTCCCAAACAACAAATGGAGCGCTTATTACAGCGCGGGCTTTCGCAGCAGGAAGCGCAACAGCGCATCGCTTCTCAAATGCCGCCCGATGAGAAACGTAAGAGGGCTGACATTGTAATAGATTGTTCGGGGTCGTTTGAAGACACGGAAAGACAAGTCAATCAAGCAGTGGAACAACTAGGATCGCCCACCTCTGGAAGAAACATTCCATGACGCGCCGGCGTATTCATCCGTAAGTAGCGGAACACTGGTATCGCGCAGTCGTTGGTAATTGTTGCAAAAGGACGTCGCATGCATCGATCTGGAAAGCAGGGACGCGCAATCCGTTTATTAGCCATCGGGCTTATCATCGGACTCGCAGCCTACTGGGCAGGTTCGCGCTGGGGTCCGCCCGCCCCTTCCGTGGTCAAAGCCTTGCATTCACCGGCGCCGACTCCCAGTGAAGCCGGACTGGATCCCACCGAGCTCGAAAACGTCCGGATTTATAGGCAAGCCGCCCCGGCAGTGGCCAACGTGGTCACTCGCACCGTTGAATACGATTTCTTTTTCAATCCGGTCCCAGTCGAGGGCGCCGGCTCCGGCTTTCTGATTGATAACGACGGCCACATCCTTACGAACTATCACGTGGTGCAAGGCGCCCAAACCATCGAAGTCACTCTCGGCGATCAGTCGCGCTATAAAGGCAAGTTAGTCGGCTCCGACCCGAACAACGACATTGCGCTGATTCAAATCGATCTTGCCGGACGCAAAGTCACGCCGCTGCCCTTGGGCGATTCTCGCAACTTGCTGGTAGGCCAGCGCGTGCTCGCCATCGGGAATCCGTTCGGATTCCAAAGCACGCTTACCACTGGCGTGGTTAGTTCGCTGGGCCGCACCGTCCAGACCCGCGAAAATACGTTCATCGACGAAGCGATCCAAACCGATGCCTCCATCAATCAGGGTAACTCCGGCGGACCGCTGTTGAATTCTCATGGCGAAGTCATCGGAATTAATAGCGCTATCTACGCTCCCACCGGCACAACCGCCGGCATCGGTTTCGCGATTCCAATTAACACCGCGAAACGCGTCGCGGAAGACCTGATTACACGTGGTCGCGTGCGTCACGCCACATTAGGTGCCGAGGGCCGGGCGCTCTGGCCCCGACTGGCCGAGGCCCTGAACCTCGCCGTACAACAGGGAATCCTGATTGAGCGTGTTGAACCCGGCGGCCCAGCGGCCAAGGCTGGCATTCGCGGCGGAACCAAATCCGTGGTGGCCGGCATGCAGGAGCTGCGTGTGGGCGGCGACGTTTTAATTGCCATTGACGGAAAACAGATCACCAACCAGTCGGACTTAAGCCTTTTGTTAAACCGCTCCCAACCTGGTGACACGGTCACCGTTACCATTGTGCGCGACGGCAAAAAAATGAACCTACCGGTAAAGCTCGGCGGAGACTAACGCCGCCTAGGTTCTGGTAATTTCAGGGACCCGAGTTTCCCGTGCCGACCCTAGAGGCCAAAACGCTCTTGTCCTAAGTTTCCCACCACGCCTCTACAGGTGTAAACTCTCGCGATCTAAACCATGGTTAACCCTTGCGCCAAGGGTAGGGAACGAAAACTCTCTAGTACCCAATGTCTTGTTATGGTCAATCATAGATAAGCTAAGTCCCATTGACCGGAACACAGCGGCTTCGTAAGATTTCCTATTGTTGTGATAGCAGTATCGGCCATTGAATGAAGCCTTACTGAATGCCGAGGAGCTGGTGATTGTGATGAAGAAACAGGCGAGGATCTTGGCAGTTACCGCTGCCGCGGCGGTCTTTCTCGTTGCTGGCTGCAACGACGTGGTGTCGACCAAGCAAGCCAAGGCGCATCCGCCGGCGGCAACGCCCGCACCCGCTCCCGCCGAAGTTCGCGAGAGCCTGCCGTTCCCTGAAAAACCAGCTTATTTGGCCTTCCTGCAGAACGATTCAAGACCCGCAATCGATATTTTAGTGGCCCAGGTCCAAACCAGCTTTAATGAGGGTCAGAAGAAATACAAAGCTAATCACTTCGATCAAGCCCGTGTGGATTTCGATCGTGCGATGGACCTCATAGTGCAAAGCGGTTTTCAAGCTGACTTTGACCCGCGCCTTTCCGATTTGGTCGACCAGTTGGGCGAGACGCTTCATTCCTACGAGCTAAACGCCGAACGCAATGCGGAAGAAGACGAAGAACCCGCCGGAGAGCCTGCACCAATCGACGCACTGGCGAATATGGAATTGCCCAAGGGCGATCCACGGCTGGCCGCTAAAGTGGAACAGGAATTGATCAACGTTCCCCACGACCTTCCGCTTACTGTCAACGATTCGGTGCTGCAATACCTGAATTTTTTCACCACCCCGAAAGGCCGAGCCGTCGTGGAGCATGGCTTGGGACGCGCGGGGCGTTATAACGACATGATTCGTCGGGTGCTGCGTCAGGAAGGCGTGCCTCAGGATTTGATCTATTTGGCGCAGGCGGAATCAGCTTTCCAACCTGCAGCGGTTTCACGGGCTGGCGCGCGCGGATTGTGGCAGTTCATGCCCTTCCGTGGTGAGGAATACGATCTCGACCGCAACTATTGGGTGGACGAGCGCAGCGACCCCGAGAAAGCCACTCGCGCAGCGGCGCGCCATATGCGCGATCTCTACGACATGTTCGGCGACTGGTATTTGGTGATGGCCGCATATAATTCCGGCCCCATGAACGTGGTGAAAGCCGTCGAGCGCACCGGGTACGCCGATTTCTGGGAACTCCAAAGGCTTCACGCGCTCCCCAAGCAAACGCAGAATTACGTGCCCATCATTATCGCCATGGCGCTGGTCGCCAAAGCTCCCGCTCTCTACGGCGTGCAAGTCGCTCCTGAGAAGCCGGCGCAAGTGGACACCATCAAGCCCGGTCACCCCATTGACCTGCACTTGGTTGCGGACGCCTCGGGCGCAGATATCGATGACTTGCGCGCCCTGAATCCGGAACTTTTGCGCGGCGTGACGCCCAACGATCCAAAGTTCGAATTAAACGTGCCGGCCGGGACCGCTGAAAAGTTTGAATTGAACATCCAGCAAGTCCCCGAAGATAAGTGGACGAGCTGGCGTCTGCATGCCGTGGAAGGTGGCGAATCGCTAGCTGATATCGCGCGGCACTACCGCGTGACAGTTGCCGCTCTCGAAAGCGCCAACCACCTGCAACCGCATGCGTCCTTGCCGGCTGGCTTTCTTGTGAACGTGCCAACCGCGCCGCCTGTGATTCATCTGGTGCACTATAAAGTTCAGCGGGGAGATTCGCTGGAGGGCATTGCCGGTCGCTTTGACGTAACCGTGTCGCAATTGAAAAAGTGGAACAACATTCGAGGTTCCAGCGTGCCCCGCGGCTCCCGGCTGCGGATCTATGCCGGTGGCCCTCCAGACGATGCAGCGCCGCACGCGAAGCCGAAGGCCGCGGCACAGAGCACCGGCGCTAGCGCGTCGGTGCAGAAAGTCGATAGTCGGACCTCCGCACAACCCGCGGCAGTTGAACACCGGGTCAAGCGCGGCGAGACTCTTTACTCCATCGCCCGCGCCTACGGAACCACCGTGGCGTCCTTGCGCCAATCCAACCCGTTTTTAACCACCCGGACGCTCGTCGCCGGCGACGTTCTCAAAGTTAACCGCTAAGCTAGTAGGTGGATTTATTCTCCTCCCGTATCATCCCTGTTTCTATCCAGTTAGAGCCATAAAAGGCAGATAGGAGGCGCTGCCTGGTGGCAATCTGTTCACTTTAGTAAGCTGAAGCCGCGCTGAAAATGCCCACTTTTCAAGGCATTGCGCTTGACAAAGTTCTTACACTCCGTCTATAAGCGCCGAAGGACTAATAATTCGTCCTAATCAGGGAGGGGTCGCATGTTTAACGCAAAACTTCACGACGAAGAAGATGACGAACTGCCGCGCTATGAAGAAGAGGAAGATGAAGGCGAAGGCGCCGAACAGCCACACGAGGGAACTATAGAAATCGAGGAAATAGCCATCGAGAGCGAAGATGGCGACGAGGATTCCGCGGAATCCCCTGCTCTCCGAAAGCCCGCTCCGGCGTCCAAATCGAAACCGGCCAAAAAGCCTGCTCCCAAGAAGAAAGCCAAATCCAAGAGCAAGCCCAAACCTAAGAGCAAATCCAAGGCCAAGAAAGGTTCGAAAGCGAAGGGCGGCAAGCGCAAAAAGCGCTAACGATCCTTATCGCGACATAGTTCACGGCGGACGGTAAAACAATTTGCCGTCCGCTGTTTGCTTTTGAAACGTCGCTGCGTTTAAATTCCCTATGAACTAGAGTCCCTCCTATGGTCTCCCCAGGGATAGTATCAATCCAGTACATCTTTTTACGTAGTTCTTCTGATTGCCGCATATCGCTTTGGGCCGCTAGCATACACACTTCATGCCTGTCATCGTTGAGCAGGTTCGCAGAATGCGCGGTGGAGCGCAGTCTCATCTAATGAGGTGTGAAGTCAAAGCCGGCGCACAAGAAGAATCCTATTACGTTGTAAACTTCCAAATAATCCGCAAGGCGCAAGGATTCTGGCGAACGAATTGCACGGTACTCGCTTGGCGGCGAGCATAGCTCTTCCAGCGCCGGCGACCAGCGTTGTAGAAGTCGGTGTCACCGCCGTCACCGAGGCTGCGCCAATCCCCAGCAATTTACAGCACTTATTTAAGGTCCTTGCGGGTATCTCCCAGCTCGCCCATGCGTTTTTCGGCTAACTATCGAGTTTTCCCCAGCTTGGCAATTTGCGATGGCCAAGCAGCGCTTCTGCGCCCCAACGTCCTAGATACGACGAGAGCGCCACGCCGTGCCCTGCAAACGCACTGATCACAATCGCATTTCTCGTTTTCTTGGCCTCCGGATGCCACATGAATATGGGCTCCCAGGAGTCGCGAAACAGGATAGGGCCACCCCAGCGGTGCGTGAATTGCACCAACTTCAGTGCGGGATGAAGCCCGCGAACCCGTTTTTCGAGCGAATCGAAAATTTGTGGAACCTCGGCAGCCGAAATATCCGCATCAATCAGGTCATCGGAGTGCGGAGCCTGCACTAACCCCGCGCCAAAAATGATGGAATTGTTTTCGCAAACGCGGCCCCAGAGGTAGGGAAGATCCGAGGTATAAAAAGGTTTTCGTTCCGCCAGGCCAATTTGCGCTAGCTGCTCTTCATGGACAGGCTCCGTCGCGACTGCGAGTGTAAGCTTCGGATGCATGCCCTCTTCCAGTTCCGATAATTTCAGGGAAAGCGCATTCGTCGCAAAAATAATCTTGCGCGCTGAAATTTTTCTCGAGGCCGATGCGCGCGGCGTCACCGCGATTTCAGGAATATCTCTCCATGCGATATCCGTTACCGGATGATTTTCCAGTATCAACGCGCCCAGACGATCGGCCGCTCGGGCTAGGCCGCTTACTAATTTCCCAGGGTCAACGGTGCCGCCTTCCACTTCCTTGGTGACCTGAAGCGTACCGGAATCGTTCCAGAAGATTGACGACTTCGCCAAACCTTTCTTGCGCGCTATTTCCCAAGCGCCGGCGAAGCGCTGATCGCAATCAACGCCAAACTCCCCGAGAATCTCTTTGAACCCTGCCAGCACATCTCCCAAGCCCGGAAGATCGCCCGCCGCCGATTCGGAAAGCGCCATGCCCCCGGTACGCCCGCTCGCTCCGTCGCCCACCTTCCAGGCTTCCAATACTGTCACGGATTTCTCAGGGGCGATTTTTCGCAGCCACGCAGCCGCGGCTAAGCCGGTGAAGCCGCCGCCGATGACAGCGAAATCCAGAACATCAGGCAGCCCTCCTCGCGCGGAAGGAATGAAATCAATTCGCCAGGGCGGGTTTCCCCAGTTGTGCGGTTTGGGAGCGGAGTGCATAAGACAAAAAGAGCTAGCAGCCTATAAAGCTCACAGAGAGGCTAAACAAGCGGCGGATTTGTGGCCACGGCCCTCTTGATACTGCCCAGCCGCGGCAAAGTTACATAATGCTTTCGGTCCAATTCTCCAGCGTGTGTTTTACATGCGCCATGAATTGGTGCGCCACAGCGCCATCCACCACCCGATGGTCGTAGGAAAGCGTGAGGTAAACCATCGAGCGAATTGCTATCGCGTCATCAATCACCACTGGACGCTTCTCGATCGTACCCAAGCCAAGAATCGCGACGTTCGGCTGGTTGATCACGGGCAATCCGAACAACCCGCCAAAGACTCCCGGATTGGTGATGGCAAACGTTCCTTCGGCAACCTCGTCCGGTTTGAGCTTCTTGGCGCGCGCGCGTTCAGCCAAGTCGTTCATGGCCCGCGCAATCCCAAGAAAGTTTTTCTCCTCGGCGTTCTTAATCACCGGGACGATCAATCCCCAATCGAGCGCGACCGCGATCCCTATGTTGCATTCCTTGTGCAACACGATATTCGTTCCGTCCACAGACGAATTGACGGTGGGATATTTCCGCAGCGCTTCCACTGCCGCGCGAACAAAGAAAGGCATGAACGTAAGCTTGGTGCCGGACGTTTCCTCGAACTTGCTCTTCATCTTCGCGCGCAACGCGGCGATTCCGGAAACGTTCACTTCGTCCACGGAATACACGTGTGGAGAAACGCGCTTCGACAAAACCATGTGCTCAGCGATGCGCTGCCTCATCACCGACATGGGCTGGACTTCATAATGCCCAAAGTACATTTTTTCGCGCGGGACCGCGTTTTCGAGCACTGCGGATGCCGAAGCGCCTCCCGTTGCCGGTGGGCGCGAAGGCGTTGCACTAGGAGGCGCTGCAGGATGCGCGGAAGCCGCCGATGACGACGCACCTCCCTCCACCGCAGCCAAAATATCGTGTTTGCTGACGCGGCCGCCCGCGCCAGTGCCGGGAACCTGCCTGAGGTCCACATCGTGCTCGCGCGCGATTCGCCGTACCAGCGGAGAGCTCCTTACTTTTTCACCGCCAGCCGAAACTGCAGGCTTCTGGGGCGGCGTGGGCGAACCTGTCGCCGGCGCAGCTGTAGGCCTATCAGATTGCTGGGGCGCCGCTTCCTTCGCTAGCGCAGGCTTGGCGGCCGGTGCGGCAGCGGGAGCGCTGGATTTTGCAGGAGCAGCATCAGACTTGGCCGGTGCAGGCGCAGCTGATTGGGCCGCAGCGCCGTCCGCATCGATAATCGCCACAACGGTCTGTATCGGGACCGTCTGACCCTCATTCACTTTAATTTCTTTCAGCACCCCGGCAGATGGCGATGGAATTTCCGCATCCACTTTGTCCGTGGAAATTTCGAACAGCGGTTCGTCTCGCTCAATCTTGTCGCCGGCCTTTTTCAGCCACTTGGTAATGGTGCCTTCAAAAATGCTCTCGCCCATCTGGGGCATGATGACGTCAACAGCCATGGTGATCTCCTATGCGCTCAATGCTTGCTTATACTGCGGTCAGACATTCCTCGTGCCATACGCCTGGCACGCCTTGCAGCGTATATATCTCGTCGCCGCCGTGGAAAAACGATACGTCTTTCACCTGCGCCGTGCGCCCGGCGTAGTCCAGTTGCTCCGGCTCCAGCTCATTGTGGTACTGGCCGGCTTCCATAAATTTTTCCAGGAATGCGCGATTTGCGATGCGCACCTCCGTGCCAACCGCGAACTCCGCATTGTTTACGCCCTTTGTTTTTCCCATGTCAGAATGCCGGCCTCCTCCGCGTTAGTATTTTGATAGTTCGCGCGCGGCCGCGACAACCTTTTCCGTATTCGGTAAAAATCTTTCTTCCAGCGTCGGCGCGTACGGCACCGGGGTGTCCAGAGCTGTCACGCGTGTGATAGGCCCGTCGAGATCCTCGAAGGCCCCTTCACATACGATGGCCGCGATCTCCCCAGCGATTCCTCCCGTGCGCGTATCCTCGTGAACAATCAAAAGTTTATTGGTTTTCTTTAGCGAAGTCAGGATGGTCTCTCGATCCAGCGGAAGTAGCGTGCGCAAATCGATCACTTCCGCCTCGATGCCTTCCCTCGCTAACTGCTCCGCGGCTTCCATGGCTGTGTGCGCCATCGCCGCATAACTGATAATCGTCAAGTCGTCACCTTCACGCCGAACGACGGCTTTTCCAATCGGAACCAAGTGATCGCCTTCAGGAACTTCTTCTTTAATCCGGCGATATAGGAATTTGTGCTCGAAAAACAGAACAGGATTATTGTCGCGGATCGCGGATTTCAGCAGACCCTTGGCATCCGACGGTGTAGAAGGATAAATCACCTTCAGTCCAGGAGTGTGAACGAAATACATTTCAGGGTTCGCGGAATGAAATGGCCCGCCGTGGACGCCGCCGCCGGAAGGCCCTCGAATCACCATCGGTACAGGCGCGCCCCAAAGGTAATGAGATTTTGCGACGAAATTCGTTACTTGATTAAAACAGCAGGCGATGAAATCAATGAACTGCATTTCCGCGACAGGCCGCAGCCCCAGAAATCCCATTCCACAAGCTGCGCCGACGATTGCGGTCTCGCTGATGGGAGTTTCGATCACGCGCTCGCGGCCAAATTTCGCGAGCAATCCCTCCGTCGCCTTGAAAGCTCCGCCATACACGCCGATGTCTTCGCCAATCGCCACTACCGCGGGGTCGCGGTCCATTTCTTCGAACATAGCCTGCCGAATCCCCTCAATCATGGTAATCGGAGCCATGTCAGCGTCTCCCGCGTTTATCGCGTGGATTTTGATGGGCGTGCCGGTCGCGCGGGTTTTGCGCTTCTCTCACGGATTTGTCCTTAGGCCCGCGTCCAAATGGAACCCGCGGAACTTCCGGCACCTCAGGTTCGACACCACGCGCGGGAGGTTTCGGCTGCGGCTTGCCCCCGGATTTAACGATCGGCTTGGAGACTTTCGCGCCGTTGCCACCGGCATTGCCTGCAGGCGCGAAGACGGCGGGCGCAGCCGTTTCTTTGCGAATGGCTTCCACTTCTGCAAAAGCGCCGTAATCTTTCACTTCCCAGCCCGGCTCAAAGCTGGATGCCGGAGGCGAAACTTCTGCCTTCGCTCGCTGCCATGTTGCCTCGATCGCGTGGCAACCTTCGCAGTAAACGCCTTCCTCGGCCAATTCAGCCGGAGGCATAGGCGATTCTTCCGCGAACTTCTGCTCCACATCCAATTCGCGCTCGATCCGCGCATCGATCTCCGCTTTCGTCTTCGCGTCCCAAATTTTATTTTCGGTGAGATATTTTTCGTAAAGCGCAATTGGATCGCGAGCCCTCCAATACTCAAACATCTGCTTCGGGACGTATTCGGCCGGATCGTGCTGCGCGTGACCCCGCATCCGCATCGTTTTCACTTCGATTAGCGCAGGGCCGCGTCCCGCACGGCATTCGTCCACAGCTTCTTTCGTGGTGTTGTACACCGCCGCGACGTCATTGCCGTCCACAATCCAGCTTCGAATCCCGTAAGCTACCGCTCGGTCAGCGAGATTCTTCACTGGCACTTGGCGCGAAACGGGCGTGGAGTAAGCCCACTGATTATTCTCGACAATCAACACAAACGGCGCGCGTTGCTGCGCTGCCAGATTCAACCCTTCGTGAAATGCTCCAGTGGAACTGCCGCCATCGCCAATCCATGTAAGCGCAACAATCTTTTGCCCCAGGTAGCGGCCGGCCATGGCCACACCAGTCATCACTGGAATCAAATCACCGAGCATCGAAATCGGGGAAACGATGTGGCGCACCTTTAAATCGCCGAAATGGCTGGTGCCGTCTTTACCCTGCGTCGGCGAAGTGTATTTCGCCATGTGCTGGGTGAAAATGTCACGTGGCGGAACGCCTTTCACCAACAGCGCACCGATATTGCGGATCATTGGCGCGATCCAATCTTTCTTCTCCAACGCATAACAAGTCCCGACGGAAACGCCTTCCTGCCCCAGACTGGAGTAAAGCCCTCCCACAATTTTGTTCTGCCGGAAGAGGCGCACCATGCGCTCTTCGAGCTGGCGGTTGAGCTGCATGAAGTAATACAGGTCTAAATGCTGCTCCCGCGTCAGCGGATTGCTCATACTTCACTCCCTTTTGCCGCTCCTACCGGCACGTTATCACGATCTGGGGTCACTGCTGGCGCCGAGGATTGAAATATATTCTGAAGTTTGCTCAATGAAACGGAATCTATCTTACGGTCGAAAATCTCTCCGAAGCGAGCGATCAAGCACCGCTCGGCTTCCTGCGGACTTACCGCCCTGCCCAACGCGCGTTCAAGAGAGGTTGCGCGCTTTCCCGCGATGCCGCACGGCACAATCAAGTCAAAGTAACGCAGGTCGGTGGAGACATTGTACGCGAACCCATGCGAGGTAACCCAGCGGCTCAGATGAACTCCCAAGGCGCCAAGTTTCTCGTCCGCGAATCCGCCTTGCGAATCCAGCCAAACTCCGTGCTGGCCTTCCACACGTTTTGCATCGAGCCCAAAATCCGCGGTGGCGCGAATCATTACTTCTTCAAGTTGACCAACATACCAGCGTACGTCGCGTTTGTGTTGCGCTAAATCCAGAATCGGATAGCCAACGATTTGTCCGGGACCATGATACGTGATATCGCCGCCCCGGTCGCTCAGATGAAATGCCACATGCATCTGCCCCAGTAAATGGTTCGAGGCACGCAAGTGCTCGCGGCGCCCGTTGCGTCCCAGCGTGATTACGTGTGGATGCTCGCAAATCACCAGCGTATCCAGAATGGCCCCCGCTTTACGTGCTTGAACGAGCTTCCACTGAAAATCGCTCGCCCAGTCATAAGGCACAAGGCCCACGTTCACTACCCAGCAGGTTTTTTCTTTCTGAATCACGGTACGGTTATCACTGTTCCGACGAATGCGACTCTTCGAGCTAAATGTTTATGGCCATGCCGCGAACTGAATTGAACGCGTCGCCCATCGCTTCCCAAACGGTCGGATGCGCGTGGATCGTGGCAGCCATATCGTCCAAGGTAGCCTCGAGGCCCAGCGCCGCGACCGGCTCCGCAATAATTTCCGTCGCCAGCGGCCCAATGGCGTGCACGCCAAGAATCTCGCCGTACTTTTCTTCAGCCACCACTTTGATGAACCCTTCATGCTGGCCCAGTATTGTTGCTTTGCTATTGCCAATGAACGGAAACTTTCCAGTCTTCACCTGGAAGCCTGCTTCGCGCGCCTGCTTTTCCGTCAAGCCGATCGATCCAATCTGCGGTTCGCAGTAGGTCGCGTTCGGACAGCGCTTGCGATCAAACGGCTGCACCTGTTTCCCGGCCATACGCCCGACGGCGATAATTCCTTCCATCGAAGCTGCGTGCGCAAGCTGTGGCAGACCTGCCACGATGTCTCCAATGGCGTAAAGATGCGGCTCATCCGTTTCCAGAAAAGCGTTGGTGTGGACGAAACCGCGTTCCACTTTAGCTTTTGTTTTCTCGAGCCCCAGGTTCTCGGTAAGCGGTCGGCGCCCGACGGCAATCAGTACATTCTCCGCGCTAATCGTCTGCGACTTCCCGGCTTTGTCCTTGTAGGTGACAGTCGCGCCATTCGCGTTCTTCTTTACCGACTCCACCTTTGCTTCCAACTCAATGCGCATTCCCTTCTTCGTGAGCGCCTTGTGTAATTCAGCGGAAATTTCCTCGTCTTCCAGCGGCACAACGCGTGAAACGGCCTCCAGCAGCGTGACTTCCGAGCCAAACGTGCGGAAAATTGAAGCGAACTCGACACCCACGGCTCCGCAGCCCACCACGATCATCGATTTCGGAATGTCCTGCAGACCCAGTATTTCGCGATTCGTCAGCACAACTTTGCCATCGATTTCAACGCCGGGCAGCGAGCGCGCCTCTGATCCTGTCGCAAGCAATACATTCGTGGCCTCGATTTCAGTTGTCTTGCCATCTTTCTCAACGGAAACCCGCCCCGGCCCTGCAATTTTTCCCCAACCAGTGATGGTCTCCACCTTGTGCTTCTTGAATAGGCTGGCGATGCCCATGGCGTGCTTCTTAACGATCTTGTCCTTGCGCGCCAGGATGCTGGGCCACTTGATCTTCACGTCTTTTACTTCAAAACCAAATTCTTCCGCGCGCTTGAAGTGGTCGTAAATATCCGCGTGGTGCAGAAAAACTTTTGTAGGAATACAGCCGACGTGCAGGCAGGTGCCGCCGAGGAAGGAGTCTTTCTCCACCACGGCGACTCTTAGGCCCCATTGTGCCGCGCGAATTGCGGCGACGTAACCGCCGGGACCGCTGCCGATAACCACCACATCGTATTTAGCCAAGCCAGTCCTCCCCGCGATTCTCAATTCCGCCGTGCGTATAGATGCATGGAGGGATGTGTAAGATGCGGCTCTTCCAGTGTGCGCAAACCCAATATTTTAGCAGCCGCGCTTGGCAGCCGCAACCCTGCTCTCCTAAATCCATCCTGCTACGTCTGACTCAAACAGGGCTTCCATCTCAACCGTTGCGGCTTCGGCTCGGAACAAAAGCGGTCACTTAAACGTATCTAGTGCGGAGGATTCATGAGTTCAGGATCGAGTGTTCCAGAAACGGTAGTTCCCACTCCCGAACCTGCTTCGTCTCCAGCCAGTGCTTGGCGGAAAGTTTTCATAGGCCCGAACGGCGTTCGCGCGGGCTGGCGATTCATAATGTACGCCTTGCTCTTCGCTGGGCTTGTATTTCTTTTCCAACGAATCCTAAAGTTCATTCCTTCGTTTGTGGAAATCGTGCGTACGGTTCAGAGAGAAGGAATCCTTACGCCACAGTTTGAATTCATTTTTGAAAGCACGGTTATCGCGGCGGCATTAGTGGCAGCCGGCGTCATGGCACGATTCGAAAAGAGGCCCTTCGGCGTTTATGGCATGCCTATTGAAAAAGCGTTTGGAAAGCTCTTTTGGCAAGGCGTTCTGTGGGGACTCCTATTTGAAACGGTGGCCATACTGATAATTTCCGGGCTCGGCGGTTTCTCGTTTGGAAATCTCGCGCTTTCAGGCGGCGCGCTCGTGAAGTACGCAATTTTGTGGGCTATAGGTTTCATTATGGTGGGAATCGCGGAAGAATTCACTTTTCGAGGTTACACGCAATTCACGCTTACAACTGGAATCGGCTTTTGGCCTTCAGCAGTTTTGCTATCCGCGGCGTTCGGCGCGATTCATCTGGGCAATGCCGGGGAAGGATGGGTTGGGGCGCTTTCCGTTGCTACCTTTGGCCTTTTTGCCTGCTTCACTCTAAAACGTACGGGAAATCTCTGGTTTGCAATCGGCTTTCATGCCGCGAGTGATTATGCCGAAACCTTCATCTTTTCCACGCCGGATAGCGGACTATTAGCTCGAGGGCACCTTTTGAATTCCAGTTTTCACGGCCCTCGCTGGCTCACTGGCGGGACGATCGGGCCGGAAGGCAGCCTGATAGATTTTGTGGTGTTCGCTCTGGCATTTATAGCGTTTGCCAAGCTCTATCCTTCGAAGAAAAATATGGTTGCACCCCAAACCAACGCCTTCTGATCATTTGCTCTAGCACCAGCAGCGCATTCAGAAGTCCCTCACGGGCTATCTTGCAATTCGGAATCAGTCGATTCCAACACGCTGGAAATATCCACGTGCGGTCAAGGAAGCGGTATCGTGCTCAAACTAACACATACCTTTGATCATAGAGAATGAAGGCTTGGGGAGACAACGTGACCATTGATCCAGGACAACCCGA
The DNA here is from genome assembly GCA_013287135.1 of Acidobacteriota bacterium. Classification (GTDB taxonomy): domain Bacteria; phylum Acidobacteriota; class Terriglobia; order Acidiferrales; family UBA7541; genus Palsa-295. The sequence continues at coordinate 15,556 of JABDEK010000035.1, forward strand.
TCCAGCTTCGATCAGCAATCAGCCGGAACTGCCTCGGCCACAACCAGCGACTGGGAATGTTTTTGTGGGGCCGAACGGTATTCGCGCCGGTTGGCGCCTCCTGATTTTCTTGGCCATCTTCATCGGACTTTTGAGCTCGGCCGGATTCGTGGTCTCACGCATCCCTGCCGTTCGAGCGTTTCAGCAAGCTCAACCCAAAGTGGCGCTCACGCCTGCCGGGCAAATTAGTTCGGAGGGATTGGCCGTTCTCGTCTTACTTATCTCGGCCTTCATCATGTGCAAGATCGAAAAGCGCTCCTTCGGTGATTATGGCTTGCCACCTCGCGAAGCATTCGGCAACCGTTTCTGGCAAGGTGTGCCGCTCGGCCTGGCCATGTTATCCCTGCTGATGGCTCTGATCGCACTTTTCCACGGCTTTTCGCTCGGAGGATTTGCGATCACCGGTACGGAGGCTATTAAATACGGCCTTCTTTACGGCATCGGGTTCATTCTAGTTGGCATCTTCGAGGAATTATCGTTTCGCGGTTATATGCAGTCCACGCTGGCGTCGGGAATAGGTTTCTGGCCCGCGGCAATCGTGCTGAGTATTGTGTTCGGGGCCATACACCTTCAAAACTCGGGCGAGGCCATCTACGGCGCAGTCATGGCCGGTGGCTTCGGATTAGTCGCTGCCTTCTCGCTCTTGCGAACGGGAAATCTTTGGTTCGCGATCGGCATGCATGCTTCATGGGACTGGGGCGAAACCTATCTGTACTCAGTTCCTGATAGCGGACTCATCGCGCAAGGACATCTGCTCAATTCTTCCTTTCACGGCCCAACGTGGCTCACTGGCGGCACCGTCGGACCGGAAGGCAGCGCGTTCGTCTTTCTCGTTTTGCTAATCTGGGCTGCTGCCATACACTTTTTATTTCCAGCGAAGCCATTACGCTCCTGATTTAGACGTCGGAATCCTTTCCGGCGTTCAAAGCATCTACATCAGGTCTCTCTCTTCAATCTTCACCTCAATTTGACATTGGAGAGAAGGTGTCGTTAAAATCGTGGGATTTTAGTACGGCGGTTCACGCCGCCTAGGGACCTAACAATGGAAAAGAAGCGACTCGAATACTATAAGAAGAAATTGGTCACGCGACGCGATGAACTAGTTCGGGGAATTGCGCGCACCGAACAAGAAGGCCGCGAAGCGGACGAAGACCCTACCGTGGACCTCGCGGACAAGGCTGCCAACTCCTATACCAAGGAATTTCTCTTCGGGCAGACGCACAACGATCGTTCACTTCTGCAGCTCGTGAATGACGCCCTAATGCGCATCAAGGACGATAGTTTCGGCGAATGCGTGGCCTGCCACCAGGAACTACAGCAGAAGCGCCTGGAAGCTGTGCCGTGGACCCGTTATTGCATCACCTGCCAGGAGAAGATGGAGCAGGGCCTGCTGTAAACTTCCTTCGTAAATTTGGCTTCGGCTCGCCTACAGCCGGATCGGTGTGCCCCAGCCGCATCGATCTAAAGCTTCAAAATCCGTAGATTTCCGTAGGTAACTCCATTCCTTCACTTGCCTTCGCAACTGCGCTAGCGAAGCGCGTTATCCTTACGAACAGCAGCGCTTCTGGATCATTCCTAATGCCGTCGACGCGCTCGCCGCAGCGCTCTTCCCTGTGCCATGCCGAGTCTGTAGTCAGACGCTCGTCACTGCCAGCAGCATTCCCATCTGCCCAAATTGTCTTGCATCCTTCCAGCCCATCAGCGACCGCATGTGCGATTGTGGCGGTCGCCCATTCATTTCCCCAGTCGCCGGTGACGCCATACGCCCTCTGTGCCGTCTCTGCCGCGTGGATTCTTTCTCCTTCGCGCGCGCTCGAAGCTACGCGGTTTACAACGATGCTCTACACGGCGCAATCCTGCTTCTGAAGTACGAAGAGGTGACCCGCCTTGGCGATTGGTTCTCCCCCAAGCTCGCCGAAGTCGTGGCACGCGATGCTGACGGGTTCCGAGCTGACGTCGTCGTTCCCGTCCCGCTCCACGGCGACCGCATGCGCGAACGTGGTTACAATCAAGCGGATTTAATCGCGCGGCCGCCAGCACGCCTTCTAAAATTAAAAACTGGATCGTATTTGCTCACGCGCAGGAAGCCGCGTCCCGCGCGTTTAGTGCTTTCCCGCAAAGAGCATTGGGATTCCGTGCGTGGCGCCTCCGCTACTCGCGAAGGTGTCCAAGTTGACAACCTCCGCGTCCTGCTGGTAGACGATGTATTGACGACGGCGCGACTCTTGATTCGTGTTCTCGCGCTTTATAGAAGGCCGGCGCAAAAGCCGTGTTAGGATTGACAGTAGCTCGTGTGGTGACAGGGTTACCGCCGAACGCGGCGCCCGTTACCGGTTGAAAAATCTAGCCGGGTAACCGCGCGAGTAACGCGGGCATCCAAAAGTAACGCAGTCTTTCCAGCACGTCAAAGGCGAGCGAATGGACAAGCGTTTCAAGAGCGGCTTACGGCCCCGACCGAAGATTGGGTTGGGCGGTGTCGCGCCGGACGCTGCCGCTTCCAAGTTGCCGCCCTCGCCAACGAGCCGTCCTTCCGTGATGCAAGCGCCGGTTCTCGTACTCAACGCCACCTTCGAACCCATCAACGTTACCGCCGTGCGCCGCGCTCTGGTCCTGATGTTGAAAGGCGTGGCTCAGGCTGAAGAGACCAACCACGCGGAAGTTCATACCACGCACAAAGCTATGCAAGTGCCTTCCGTGATTCGTCTCCTCACTTACCGCCACATCCCGCAGCAGAGCCGGGCGCTCTCGCGAAAAAATATTTTGCTGCGCGACCGCAACACTTGCCAGTTTTGTGGCCACGCTTTGCCGGCTTCGGAATTGACACTCGACCACGTGATGCCGCGTTCGCGGGGCGGCCGCTCCTCCTGGGAGAATCTGGTGGCCTGCTGCTACGGGTGCAACAATCGTAAAGGCGATCGCACTCCGGAAGAAGCTGGCTTGAAACTTCAACGCCGCCCGCGCCCTTTCACTCTTCACACTTCGCGCCAACTGATGCGCCTGATCGGTCATCGCGACGAGAAATGGCGCAAATACCTTTTCTACTAGGCTTTTCAAGCCCCTTCGAGATTTAAATCTAGGTGCAACCTTTTCAGCCCGTTCACGTCTAATCAATCAAATACTTCTAGGACACACCCCGGGAAGTGGTACTGATTCAACTCAGGCCGCTTCCCTAATTTTTTGCCCCTGAAAATTTGGGATGGTTTTTCCGCGTACTCCTAGGTGGCGAAATTGCGTCACTGCCGAAAAATCACTTCTGTCCCACGCCGCCAATTTTCGTTCAATCCGACGCGCGTGATATGAATTTCCGGAGAAAGCTATTTTAGTAATTTGTCCGTCGCTGAATGGAACGTCCATGCCGGAGCAACCAGCCATACCACCAGTGGTTTTCCGTCCAGTTCGATTCCCGCGGAATACCCATTGCGCTGAAAATTTCCTTCGCACTGGCGCCGCCTAACTCGCAGCCAATAATCCACGGGCCTGGATGGGTAGCTGAATGTCTTCAGACGCTTTTAACTCGGTCACCACCAAACGCCCGCGCTTCGTGACGCCGAGCAAATCAATTACGCCTCGATCCCGGCTGCCAAAGCCGGCACTTGTGAATACAAATGATTCGCATCCAGATGCGCATTAAGGCTGGTGGAGTCATCCATCATAAGCGTTCAAGTGCATCACCAGTTTGTTTATATAAAGAAAGATTAAAAGTCGTGCGATTATTCCAGAGCTAGCCCGGTAACGCGTATCGAAGGATACTGCTTATCCCACTCCACAGAAAGATGCTCCATCTGGATCTGAAAATCCCGCCGCTTTCCGGGGTCCAGCGGAGAATCGGCTGGACCAATCAACTGATTTGTGTCGCGCAAAATTACCTGGTGAAAAGGATCGTGAAATTCCACGGTAACTTCCAGCCCTCGCACTTTTCTCGGTCCATCGTTGAACATAGTGCCAGCGACGTAAGTAAAATCCTGATTCAAAAAATTCGTAGCGTGTGCCAACTGGATGTCCATAAATTGAATGTGCGGCGCGTAAGCTTGTTCTGCCGGACCAAACGGGAACTTCACGACGGTTGCAGCCATATGAGAATGCATCACGTGCGTTAGAAGAAGAAACCCGGCGAAAATCAGCAGCACAATTACCGCGCCGGCCAAGAAAGCCACAGGCAGGCGGCTGCGCTCTTCGCGATACGGGGTTTCTCCTGGCTCCATGGTTTCCTGTCGGTTTAGCGGCCGAACAACAGTCTGTTGATCAAAGGCTCCGGTAATCCCGCCGCGGCCATTCTCTTCTGCACGGCTTCGATGTCGTAGGGTACGCGCCAGAACTCCACCGAATTGTTGGGGAGATCGGCGATAGCGAATGCCGCGCGTGGGTCTCCGTCGCGAGGCTGGCCCACAGATCCTGGATTTAGAAGATAAGTTGTGCCGGGCTCAATCGTCAGCGTCGAAAATGGAGCGCCGTCGCCAGGCTTGAAATGCAGCACGCCGACTTTATTATCTCGTAACGTGAAGCCGCCTTGCAGGTGTGTGTGACCGAAGAAAGTTATCGGGGAGGGCGCGTCGAGCAGCCCGTCCAGCGCTTGCGCCGGTGCAAAAACGTATTCATCTTCGTCGCGATGCGCTCCGTGGACCAGCGAGAATCCGTCCACCGTTGCCGGACCAGTGGGCAATTCCTCCAGCCATGTGCGATTCTCGGGCCGCAATTGATTGCGGGTCCACAACGCCACATTCCGCGCCACCGGATTGAAGTCGTCCGCGTTGGCGATGCCGCTCCCGGCTTTGTCATGATTGCCGCGAATCGTCGTGGCACCGAGTTCGCGCACTTTGTCGATAACTTCGTTCGGGTCTGGACCATATCCAACCACGTCGCCAAGACACAAAACCTTGTCCCAGCGCCCTTTGGCGGCCTCTAACGCGGCCTGCAGCGCTGTAGCGTTCGCGTGGATATCACTCAGAATTAGATAGCGCATTCAACCACCCTGGTGGGCAGGAAGCGGATTATAGACGAACCCGGGGCGCGTTGCACGAAACTCCCAAGAGAAAAGCCTGGCCGAAGAATGGCATCTGGGCTCTTCAGCGGATCAACATGCAGTCGCCGTAACTGTAAAAGCGGTATCCCTGTTCCACGGCGTGGCCATAAGCTCGCAAGATTTCTTCGCGTCCGGCAAAGGCCGCCACCAGCGCCAGCAGGCTCGATCGCGGTAAGTGGAAATTTGTAAGCATCTGATTCACGATTCGGATCGGCTTTCCCGGATAAATAAAAATCTCCGCGTCGGCTGGGCCCGGATCAATCAGTTCATTTCGCGCCGCCGCTTTCTCTGCGGCATCTTCAAGAGCGCGGACCACGGTGGTGCCAACAGCGAGAATCGGGCGTCCTTCTTTCTTTGCGCTCACAATGGTTTGCGCCGCGCCCTCGGAAATATCGTACGACTCCGCGTGAATCTTATGGTCTTCCAAGCGCTCTGTCCGCACCGGTTCAAACGTGCCCAGCCCGACGTCCAGAGTTATCTCCGCAATTTCGATTCCGCGTTGGCGCATCAATTCAAGAATTTCGGGCGTGAAATGAAGGCCTGCAGTCGGCGCGGCCACCGCGCTCCCCTGCCGTGCATAGACCGTCTGATACCGTTCATGGTCAGCCGCCTCGTCTGCACGCTTGATATAGGGCGGTAATGGTATATGTCCCAGCCGCGCGATGGCCTCGGCAAAACTTCCTCGCGACGTGAATCGCAAAAGTCGCAAACCATATCCGCCGCGGTCTTCCACGCGAGCTTCTAGTTCTCCGTCTTCGAAAATTATGAGTTCACCAACGGGAATCTTCCGTCCGGGACGAACCAAAGTCTCCCAAAGGTCGGGTTCTATTTGCCGCACTAGCAAAACTTCAATGGACGATTTCAGATGCTCGTCTCGCGCAGGATTGTTTTCTCCCGGCTTCTGCGAAAGAACACCTTCGCGCCGCCCAAACAATCGGGCCGGCAACACACGCGTATTGTTCAGCACAACGAGTTCATCGCCGCGCAACAATTCAGGGAAGTCGCGAAAATGACAATCGTCCGTGGCGCCGGACTTTCGATTCATCACCAGCATTCGCGCAGCATCGCGCTGCTCCGGCGGACGCTGTGCGATCAACTCCGGCGGGAGGTCAAAATCAAATTCACTTAATTCCATCGGTTTCGTCCGCGATCCATACGCTCTGGTTCTAAGTATGCTGTACCATCTTAGCGAATCAACAAGCGCGTTCAGCGCCGGAAGCAGGAATTGTGGCTGAAGATTCTGTCGTCATCACTACTCGAGGTGTCGAGCGGCTGCGCGCAGGACATCCCTGGGTCTATCGCAGCGACGTTCGCAGCGCGTCGGCAGAACCCGGCGCCATCGTGCGCGTCACCGACGAGCGCGAGCGCTATCACGGCCGCGCGTTTTACAGCGACAAATCGCAAATCGCCGTCCGCCTGCTCACGCGCGAAGACGTTCCCGTCAACCGCGCCTTTTTCGCCGAGCGCATCCGCCGAGCCGCAGCCTATCGAAAAACCGTCGTCGAAAATACCGACGCGTATCGCCTGATCTATGGCGAAAGCGACCTGCTGCCCTCCGTCGTCGTGGATGCCTACGGAGATTACCTCGTTATCCAAACACTCAGTCAATCCAGTGAACGCTATAAAAGCCTTCTCTGCGAAATCCTGGTCGAGCAGTTCTCTCCCCCAGGCATCCTCGAGCGCAACGATCCCAAAGTGCGTTTGCTCGAAGGCCTGGAACAAAAAATCAGCGTCCTGCATGGCGAAGTGCCCGAAGAAATTCTGGCTAAAGAAAATGGCATGGCCTTTTTCTACGACCTCCGCAACGGACAGAAGACTGGATCCTTTCTCGATCAGCGAGAAAATCATGCCGCCGCAGCTCAATACTCATCAGGAGAAGTCCTCGATTGCTTCGCCTACCAGGGAGGATTTGCGCTTACGGTCGCAAATAAAAGCGTTCACGTCGAGGCCGTCGATATGGCCCCGGCAGCACTAAACGCCGCGCGCCGCAATCAAGAAGCGAACGCCATCCCGAACGTTACCTTTCGCGAGGCAAACACATTTGACCTGCTAAAGGAATACGACGAGGTTGGCCGCCGCTTTGACACCATCATTCTCGATCCGCCTGCCTTCGCCAAGAATCGAGCCAGCATCCCCGCGGCCCAGCGCGGCTATAAGGAAATCAATCTTCGCGCCATGAAGCTGCTGAAACCGGGCGGGTACTTGGTCAGCTGCTCCTGTTCTTACCACATTTCCGAGCCTCTCTTTCTCCAAGTCCTCGCGGAGGCTGCCATAGACGCACGCAAGACAGTCACAGTCGTGGAGCGGCGAACACAAGCCCGGGACCATCCGATTCTGCTAACTATGCCCGAAACTCACTATCTTAAATGCCTGATAATAAGAGTATTATAGAGAAATCGTACTATCGGTTTGGCTCCTAGTTATCCCTGAAAATACTTGACAATGGGGCACGCATATTTTATTATCCGTATGCGCTAACTAGGCAGCGCGATCCCTTTTTCAAGGTAGTTGAATCACACAGCCACGAAACGACAAAGAGGGCCGTGATTCTGCCGGCCCTCTTTTTGTCTTAATAGAAAAGTGAGAAAATCGCACCATGCCGCGACTCGACAAACTTACCATCAAAGCCCAGGAAGCCTTGCAAGCCGCACAAGAAATGGCCGGCCGTACCGGCCAGCAACAGATTGAGCCCTTACATGCGCTTTGGGCTCTTATCGCTCAAACGGACGGAGTCGTGCCTCCCTTGCTTGAAAAGCTTGGTGTCTCGCCCGCCACGCTCGCGAGCGAGCTCGAAACTCAGATTGACCGTCTGCCGAAAGTCTCCGATGTCTCGCAACAGTATCTGAGTCCTGCAACGAACAAGATTCTCGACAAAGCTTTCGAAGAAGCCCAGCGACTCAAGGACGAATATGTTTCCACGGAGCACATTCTCCTTGGCATAGCTTCAGATGCTCGCGACCCCGCGAGCCAATTGCTCGCTCGTCACGGCGTGACCCACGACGCGATCTTGCAGGCCATGACCTCAATTCGCGGCAGCCATCGCGTCACTTCGCAGAATCCCGAATCAACGTATCGCGCCCTCGACCAGTACGGTCGTGACCTCACCGACCTGGCCCGCCGAGGCAAGCTAGATCCAGTAATCGGCCGCGATGAAGAAATCCGCCGCGTGATGCAAATTCTTGCCCGACGCACAAAAAACAATCCAGTGCTGATCGGCGAACCTGGCGTTGGCAAAACCGCCATTGTGGAAGGCTTGGCGCAGCGCATCGTCGCCGGGGACGTCCCCGAAGTTCTGAAACCCAAGCGCATCGTTACCCTGGATCTTTCTTCGCTCGTTGCAGGCGCCAAATACCGCGGCGAATTCGAAGACCGCCTGAAAGCTGTCCTGAAAGAAGTTACGGAATCTGATGGCCAGATCATTCTCTTCATTGACGAGTTACATACCCTAGTCGGCGCCGGCGCTGCGGAAGGCTCCATGGACGCCTCCAACATGCTCAAGCCCGCTCTGGCGCGCGGTGAGCTGCGCGCAATCGGCGCCACCACGCTGAACGAATATCGCAAGTACATCGAAAAAGATCCTGCGCTAGAACGCCGCTTCCAACCCGTCTTTGTGGGCGAACCTTCCGTCGAAGACACCATCGCCATCCTGCGCGGACTGAAGGAACGTTACGAAGTACATCACGGCGTGCGCATCAAAGATGCGGCCATCCTCGCAGCCGCCATGCTTTCCCAACGTTACATCACCGATCGTTTCCTCCCCGACAAAGCAATCGATCTCATCGACGAAGCTGCCGCTGGTCTGCGCATGGAAATCGATTCGCTGCCCGCCGAAATTGACGAAATCGAGCGTCGCATCATGCAGCTTGAAATCGAGAAGCAAGCCCTGCGCAAAGAATCCGACCAGAATTCCCGCGATCGCCTAAAACAAATTGACAAGGAGCTGGCCGGCCTGCGCGAGCAGTCCAACGCCTTGAAGGCGCACTGGCAAACTGAAAAAGATGCCATCGGCCGCATTCGCAAACTAAAAGAAGAAATGGAGCAATTGAAAGCCGATGAACAACGCTACGAACGCACCGGCGATCTTTCGAAAGTTGCCGAGATCCGTTACGGCAAATTGTCTGCAGCCGAAAAGGAGTTAAAAGCCGCGCAGGACCGCCTGGGTGAGTTGCAGAAAGATCATCCGATGCTGAAAGAAGAAGTGGGCGAAGAAGAAATCGCGAAAATCGTCAGCAAATGGACGGGAATTCCAGTCGGCCGTCTACTCGAAGGCGAGGTCCAGAAACTCATTCACATGGAAGAACGTTTGCGCGAACGAGTCGTTGGCCAGGATGAAGCGCTCGCCAGCGTAGCGAACGCGATTCGCCGTAGCCGCTCAGGCTTGGGCGATC
>JABDEK010000035.1:25084-25766 GCA_013287135.1 Acidobacteriota bacterium
ATCGGCTCTTTCCTTTTCCTCGGTCCAACCGGAGTCGGTAAGACCGAACTCGCGCGGGCGCTAGCGGAATTTTTGTTCGACCACGAAAAGGCCATCATTCGCCTGGACATGTCCGAGTACATGGAAAAGCATTCCGTCGCTCGCATGATCGGCGCGCCTCCGGGTTATGTGGGATACGAAGAGGGCGGACAGCTCACCGAACAAGTCCGCCGCCGTCCATATTCCGTCGTTCTGCTCGACGAAATCGAGAAAGCGCATCCGGACGTTTTCAACGTGCTGCTCCAAATTCTTGACGACGGCCGCTTGACCGACGGCAAAGGCCGCGTCGTCGATTTCCGCAACACCGTGATCATCATGACCTCCAACGTCGGCTCAACCGCTATCTTTGAGCTGGCTGCAAAAGATCCGAAAAAAGCACGCGAACAGGCCATGGCCGCTCTGCGCGAAATTTTCCGTCCCGAGTTTCTGAATCGAATCGACGACATCGTCATGTTCAAACCGCTCGGCAAAGATCAGATCGAGCGCATCATCGAGCTGCAAATGCGCAATCTCACCAAGCGCCTTGCGGAACGTCAACTCACGATCGAACTGACTCCGGCAGCCAAAGCATTGCTCTTCCGCGAAGGTTACGATCCAGCATACGGCGCGCGCCCGATGAAACGCGCCATACAACACCTAATCC
>JABDEK010000035.1:25835-38293 GCA_013287135.1 Acidobacteriota bacterium
CTGGATGGAGAGATTCATCCTGGCGACCACGTCTTAGTTGACGCCGATCCCAAGACCGGCGAAATGAAAATTGCGCGCGGAGTTCTGAAGGCAGGCGCCGCTTAAATTGAAGTCCCGGCCCAAAGGCAAAAGTTCATGAAAACTCTAAAGACCACGCTTCTCCTAACCGCACTAACGTTACTACTCTTGTTTTTAGGAGAGTCATTCGGCGGCCAACGCGGCCTGACCATCGCCCTCGTCGTAGCCGTTTTGATGAACGGCACGGCATATTTTTTCTCCGACAAAATTGCGCTCGCTTCCAGTGGCGCACAACCAATCAGCAGAGAAGAGGCCCCGCGCCTTTACGCCGTAATGGAGCGCCTCTGCGCCAAAGCCAATCTACCCATGCCCAAGCTGTATTTGATAGCGCAGCCGGCGCCCAACGCGTTCGCAACCGGCCGCAATCCCAGCCACGCATCGGTCGCTGTCACGCAGGGCTTGCTCGAGCTGATGAATGACGACGAGCTCGAAGGCGTGATCGCGCACGAGCTTTCTCACGTGCGCAACTACGACATCCTCACTTCCTCCATCGCTGCCACACTTGCCGGTGCAATTATGTGGATCGGCCGTATGGGTCAGTGGGGCATGATGTTGGGAGGCTGGGGCGGAGGACGCGGCCGAGATCGCGAAGGCGGGGGAATCGCCGCTCTATTAATGCTGATTCTTGCGCCGCTTGCCGCCATACTTCTCCAACTCGGAATTTCTCGCCAGCGCGAATATCAGGCTGACGCTTCGGGCGCGAGAATGGTCGGCCAGCAATATGGCTTGATCAGCGCGCTCGAAAAACTCGGCGCCTACAACCAGAAAATTCCTTCAAACATTCCGCCGTCGACTGCGGCGCTCTGCATCGTCGCGCCCTTTTCTCCGCGGCAAATCCTCACCGGACTGTTCAGCACGCATCCGCCGCTCTCCGACCGCATAGCTGAGTTACGAAACATGACCATCACCCGGTAAGAGTTCCGCGTTGTCTCAACGAAAACTTGGCGAAACCCCACAAAGGCGGTCTGTATCTGTAGTGGATACGTTAATCCACCACGCAGAAATCTTTAAAATAGCGTAAAAATTGCAGTACTAACACGGATCTCTGAGCGCCTACTTACCTACCTGATTCCCCTCAAGTCCAACAAAATCAATGTATTGCGCGATCCGCCCTGCTTGGCCTGATTTGGTTCCGCGCTTGCTCCTACCTCCCTCGCAGTTGGTTTCACACAGGAGAAAAGTATGACCGAAGAAACACGCGAAATTATTACAGAGGATGCCACCGCGCCCCGCTGGGTCGGCATCGTTATCGTCGCTCTGGCCGTGGTTTCACTCGTGGCGCTGGGCGCAGGCTGGACAGCCTCTACGCGCTCAAGGGAACTTGAGCAGAATCTCGCGAGTCAGAACGAACAAGTTAAGAAGAACGAAGATGTGCTCAGCCAGCGGCTGGCCAAGTCGGAAGACACCAACGCGCAGCTTCAGGGCGAGCTCAGCGTTGTGACCGACAAGATGAAGCTTACTGAAGGCGAATTGAGCAAGGCCCGCAGCCAGGCCAAGAAGATCAAGGAAGAAGACGCCAGGGAATTGGCCGACCTGCAGAACCAAACTTCCGCGCAGCTCGCGACTAAGGCCAATGTTGACGATGTCAACAAGCTCGGCACCGACGTGAACGGCGTGAGGACGGATCTGGAGAGCGAGAAGAACAACCTTCAGATGGCCCGCGGCGAATTCGGCACGCTAATCGCCAAGAACCATGACGAAGTGGAAGAACTGCGCCGTCTTGGTGAACGCGATTACTACGAGTTCAGCATCGACAAGAAAAATAACCGCGAAAAAGTCGGCAACCTGATGGTTGAACTTCACAACACCAATACCAAGAGGAGCCAGTACACCGTGACCATCTTTGTTGACGACCAGCGCCACGACAAGAAGGGCTTGACGGCCAACGAGCCGCTGTACTTCTTCGAAAACGGCGCGCGTGCTCCGCTTGAGTTCGTTGTGAACCAGGTGGGCAAGGACAAGATCACCGGATACCTGAGCGTTCCGAAGGTAAATCAGGCACACACGCAGGCGGTTTCCGGCGGCAACTAAGGCAGCATAACCCGCGCACTGGCGGGCGCGGCATGCAACAAAAAGGGGGCGTCCCGAGCGCCCCCTTTTTTATTCCGCTTTCTTTGCTGCGCGTTGTTTGCGAGTCAGAAACCTTTTCGCCAGGGACGAAAGTTGATCGTGCTTCAGCTTCCCTTGTTCGTACATCTGCACTTTCTTCTTAGCGACCTTCCGCCGGCGGCGCTGCCGCTTTTGGGCTACGTACCGCTTTTCATTTGCCATTCAGTTCCTCCGCAATTAGGACATCTGATTGTAGCGGAGAAGGAAAATGATGCAAGGTTCGCGTGTGTTTTTACGTTGAAATTCAAGTACGATTCTTAGAGCTATGCCGGTCACTGCCATCTACGCCAGCCGCATCTTCACTCCTCAGGAGCAGCTTACCGATAGCGTGATTCTCACTGAAGACGGCCGCATCATCGCCATTGGCCATCGCGACGAAGTGAAAATTCCGCAAGGCGCCATCGATTACATCGCTGCCGGCATGATCGTTGCGCCCGGGTTTGTCGATGTGCACATCCACGGCGCCGGCGGCCATGATGTGATGGAAGCTACTCCCGCCGCGCTCGATTGCATCACTTCCACCGTAGCGCGATATGGCACCACCTCAATCCTCGCCACAACCGTCACCGCCTCAGTGGATCAAACGTGCCGAAGCCTTGAAGGCATCGCTCAATACACTCGCGCGCATGAGAAATTTGAACAAGAGAGCGCCGGTCCGGTCGCGGAGATACTAGGGATTCATCTTGAAGGCCCTTTTATTTCCAAGGCTCGTCGCGGCGTGCATCCTCCCGATGCCATCGCGCGTCCTTCCGTGCAAATTCTGGAGAAATTTCGCGCCGCCGCTGACGGGCTGATTCGCATCATTACCATCGCCCCTGAAATCCCCGGGGCGCTCGATTTGATTCAAGCTGCCGTGGCCAACGGGATTGTAGCCGCCATCGGCCACACCGACGCGAATTACGAACAAACGCAGGCCGCCATCCAGGCCGGAGCGCGCCACACCGTTCATTTCTACAATGCTATGCGCCCGTTTTCCCACCGCGACCCAGGAATCATCGGTGCTGTACTCACCGAGCCCGACGTTACCGCCGAAGTTATCGCCGACGGAATCCACGTTGCCGGCCCCGCAATTCAAGTCCTTCTCGGTACCAAGGGCTTCGACACCGTTCTTCTAGCAAGTGACGCCACCGCTGCCACTGGAATGCCTGACGGAAATTTCCGTCTCGGAAATTTTGAAGTAGTCGTAAAAGACGGCGTATGCCGCAACGCGGAAGGAAAACTCGCAGGCAGCACGCTGACGCTCGATCGCGCACTACGTTACATCGTTGCACTCGGCGTGCCGTTAGTTGACGCAGTGCGCATGGCCACAATTCTCCCCGCTCGCCGCGTCAGCCTGGCAGGAAAAAAAGGAATCATAGCCTTAGGCGCCGATGCGGACTTGGTAGTCCTAACTCCCGATCTGCGCGTAGTGGGAATAATGACGCGCGGCGCAGGCTTAGCCTAACCTTGCTTCAGTTTTTGTGGAATTTTCAATTCTGTAGATGAAGACGGATTTGATAGTCGTGAAACTTCAATTCTGGCGACGAACACGGGTTTCCTAATCGTGGCACTGTGCTTCCGCCCGGCATCTTTCTTTGCTGGCTGTCCTTCCAATCTCTTCAGTAGGAAAGTAGGGCGAAGGTCTTCACTGAGGGTTCAGCGGGATTTTCAACGCTTGCGCTAGCAGGTAAGGATCAAATGGGCTGGCCGCAAAAAAACGTCCATCAATCTCCAAGGTGGGAACCTTGCGGCGTCCATTGTTCGCGCGAAGCACAAGCTCTTCTGCATCGGGCGATTCGTCGATATTTACTTCCCGAAACGGGATCTTTCTCTCCCGGAGAAACTGTTTGGCTCGTCTGCAGTCGCAGCACCAGCCTGTCGAATAGACTGTAATTTCAGCCATTTTGCGCCCCGGTTGACCTTGCTGGAACCTTCTGAATGTTACAGTTATTGGATGCTAGCGGGCGTTCGCGGATGCCGCTATGCGGCCAACCAGTAAATCGGTGTCGTTTTGGTACTGTCCTGCAAATACCATTGATACAGTGCGTTACGCGCACCGCGTGGGCGAAATCACACACCCCTTCTACCCGCCAACGTTAACGCCCTGAACGTTGAAAATCCTGAGTTGACCGGGCGTTGCCGCCCTTCGAAGCAGTCTGCAAACGCGCGTTAGCCCGCTCAATCTTGGCCTCCGCCCCTCTGGATTCAGCCTCCGGCATCCCCGGCTTGGCTGCCTCCGCCTGCGCGTTTTGAAGGGATGCGCGAGAACGTGCCACGTCGATTTCCTCGGCGCGCTCTGAAATTTCCGCCAGCACAATCACGCGATCGGGAAGCACTTCCGCGAATCCGTTGATCACCGACAAATACCCCGTCTGCCCACCCTTGTGATACGTCAGCGTTCCGATGCCCAACAAAGTGATCAGCGGAGCATGCCCCGGCAAAATGCCCAGGTAGCCGTCCTTTCCCGGCATCTCGAGCGCTTGCACGTTCTCGCTCAGCACGTGCCGCTCCGGCGTAACCACTTGCAGTTCGATAGCTTCAGGTAGCATTTATTTGCGGGCTCGCTGGCTCGAAACGAAACTACGCCATCGCCGCCATCTTCTCCGCCTTTTCCTTCACTTCTTCGATCGTACCCACCATGTAGAAAGCTTGCTCGGGCAAATCGTCGTGCTTCCCTTCGACGATTTCCTTGAACCCGCGCACGGTGTCTTCCACCTTCACGTACTTGCCTTCCAGTCCGGTAAACTGCGCCGCCACGTTCATTGGCTGCGACAGGAATTTTTCAATCTTACGCGCGCGCGTCACTGTCTGCTTGTCATCATCCGACAGTTCTTCGATTCCGAGAATCGCGATAATGTCCTGCAATTCCCGGTAGCGCTGAAGCACCGATTTCACGGCGCGCGCTACGTTGTAATGTTCCTGGCCCACGATGCGTGGGTCTAAGATTCGCGAAAAGCTCGCAATCGGATCCACCGCCGGATAAATTCCGCGCTCCACAATCTGCCGGCTCAAGTTCGTGGTGGCGTCCAGGTGCGCAAACGTGGCCGCTGGCGCTGGGTCGGTGTAGTCGTCCGCCGGCACGTAAATCGCTTGCACCGACGTGATCGATCCCGTCTTCGTGGAAGTAATGCGCTCCTGCAGCTCGCCGATTTCGGTGTTCAAGTTCGGCTGATATCCCACGGCCGAAGGCATGCGTCCCAGCAGCGCGGAAACTTCCGAACCCGCTTGCACGAATCGGAAAATGTTATCGATGAAAAGCAGCACGTCCAGATGCTCTTCGTCGCGGAAATATTCTGCTACCGTCAGTCCCGTCAATCCCACTCGCAAACGTGCGCCGGGCGGTTCCGTCATCTGCCCATAAATCAGTGCGCAACGCGATTTCTCCGAATTCCCCGGCACCACCACGCCCGATTCCTGCATTTCCAGCCACAGGTCATTTCCTTCGCGCGTGCGCTCGCCCACGCCCGCGAAAACCGAAACGCCGCCGTGTTTCATCGCCACGTTGTGAATC
Source organism: Acidobacteriota bacterium (assembly GCA_013287135.1). Lineage (GTDB taxonomy): Bacteria > Acidobacteriota > Terriglobia > Acidiferrales > UBA7541 > Palsa-295. The sequence goes on from JABDEK010000035.1 coordinate 31,513, forward strand.
AATTCCTGAATCAAAACCGTTTTGCCCACGCCCGCGCCGCCGAACAACCCGATCTTGCCGCCCTTCAGGTAAGGCTCGATCAGGTCGACCACCTTAATTCCCGTCTCAAACATTTCCAGATTGGTGGACTGATCCTCCAACGACGGCGCCGGACGATGAATCGGATACCGCTTGTCCGTTTTCACCGGCCCAAGTTTGTCCACCGGTTCGCCCAACACGTTCAACACGCGTCCCAAGGTAGCGCGACCTACTGGCACTGAAATCGGCTCGCCCAGGTTTTCCGCCTTCATTCCACGCACCAGACCCTCGGTCGGCTTCATCGCCACCGTGCGCACGCGCCCTTCGCCCAGGTGCTGCGCCACTTCCGCGACGATGTCTAGCGGCTCAGGCACGTCAAATCCTTCGCTGGTAATGCGCACCGCGTAATGGATGTGCGGCAAGTGATGTTCGTGAAATAAAATGTCCACTACCGGGCCGATTACCTCGACTACATGCCCGATCTTTTCTTCGCCTTTATTTTCACCCATTCTGTTCTCCTGAAATTTTCAAAAGCGCTGCGCGCCTAAGACATCGCGGAAGCCGCGCCGCTCACAATCTCGATAATTTCCTTGGTGATTCCGGCCTGCCGTATCTTGTTCATCTGCAAAGTTAATTTGTCGATCAGTTCCGACGCATTTCGCGTCGCCGCATCCATCGCCGTCATACGCGCTGCGTGCTCCGCCGCCGCAGATTCCAGCAAAATCCGAAAGATTTCGGTCTCCAGATAACGCGGCATCAAAGCTTTGAAAATTTCGTCCACTGCCTGCTCGTAAATATAATCCACCAGAAATTCGTCGCCTCGTGGAGCCCGTTCCATGGGCAGCGAGCTGTCCGGACCTGCATGGCTGGCCAGCGACTTCTCCCCATCCTTTTTCTCTCTGTTCACCACTTCCGGATCGATCGGCAGCAATTTTTGAACCGTCAGGTTCTGCACCATCACGTTTTTGAACTCATTATAAACGGCATACACCGCGTCCACTTCGCCGCTGATGTAAAGGTCCGCAATCTTCGTGGAAATTTCCTTCGCTTTGGAAAACTCCACTTTCGCCGAAACATCCAGATACTCGCCAACAAACTCCAGCCCGCGCTTCCGGAAAGTGTCGCGCGCTTTCTTGCCCACCACCATCAGCTCAAGTTTCTTCGACGAGTGCTCGCGCATGAATTCGCTGGCTCGCCGAATCACGTTGGAATTAAACGCTCCGGCCAGGCTGCGGTCGCCGGTCAGCACCAGCACCAAAATCTTGTCTTCCCCGCGCCGAACTAGAAGCGGATGCGATATGTTTTCCATGCGCGCTGCCGCCGAGCGCAACACGCGTAATATTTCGCGCGCGTATGGCCTCGCGGCAAATACACCTTCTTGCGCACGCCGCAATTTCGCCGCCGCAACAAACTTCATCGCGCGCGTAATTTGCTGTGTATTCTTCACCGAGCGAACGCGCCGCCGATAATCGAGCAGTGTGGGCATGAATCGAAATTAAGCAGTCATCCTATGAACTAGTGCGCAGCCGGTGCCGGAGCAGCCTCACGTGAATCCGCTCCTTGCTCTTGTTTCGGCGGAATCCTTTGCTGAGCCTTATCCTCTTGCTTCTTCGCTTCATCTTCTGGTTTTGGTTTCTGCGGCAGAGAAGCCTTGAACGCTTCCTTGAACGCATCCAGCGCTTTCTTAGCTTCAGCCTTGATCGCGTCGTCAAACGCTTTCTTCTCGCGCAGCGCTTTCAGCAGCCCGTTATAATTCGTCTCGATAAACGGATACAGCTCCAGCTCAAATCGCCGGCAATCAGAAACTTCCAAATCCTCCAAATAGCGGTTCGCCGCAGCGTAAATAATCAAAACCTGCTTCTCCACCGCTAGCGGCTGATACTGATCTTGCTTCAAAATTTCCACTAAGCGCTGCCCGCGGGCTAGCTGCGCCTGAGTCGCTTTGTCCAACTGCTCGGTCCCGAACTGCGCGAATGCCGCCAAATCGCGATATTGCGCCAGATCCAACCGCAACGTGCCGGCCACTTGCCGCATCGCCTTAATCTGCGCATTACCCCCGACGCGGCTCACCGAAAGTCCTACATTCACCGCCGGCCGCACGCCGCTATTAAACAAATCCGCTTCCAGATAAATCTGTCCGTCCGTAATCGAAATCACGTTCGTCGGAATGTAAGCCGAAATATCGCCCGCCTGCGTTTCGATCACTGGCAGCGCTGTCAACGAACCTGCTCCAAGTTCATCATTCAATTTTGCCGCGCGTTCCAGCAGCCGCGAATGCAAAAAGAAAACGTCTCCAGGGAACGCCTCGCGCCCAGGAGGACGCCGCAACAGCAGCGAAATCTCGCGATACGCTTGCGCGTGCTTGGAAAGGTCGTCGTAAAAACATACCGCATGCCGCTTCGAATCGCGGAAGTATTCGCCGATAGCGCATGCCGCGAACGGCGCAATATATTGCATCGACGCCGACTCTGAAGCCGACGCCGCCACCACGATGCTGTGCTCCATCGCGCCATAGTCCGTTAGAATCTTAACGATCTGCGCAATCGTGGACCGCTTCTGCCCAATCGCGCAATAAATACAAATCATGTCGCCGCCACGCTGATTGATGATCGTGTCCAGAATAATCGCGGTCTTTCCCGTCTGCCGGTCGCCAATGATCAACTCGCGTTGCCCGCGCCCGATCGGAATCATCGCGTCGATTGACTTGATACCCGTCTGCACCGGCTCGCGCACCGGCTGACGATCAACCACGCCAGGCGCCAATCGTTCCAGCGGATTGCGCACATCGGTTTGAATGGGCCCTTTGTCGTCCACCGGATTTCCCAGCGCGTCTACTACGCGCCCCAGCATTGCGTCGCCCACTGGCACCGACATAATTTTGTTCGTGCGCTTGACGGTGTCGCCTTCCTCAATCTCCGTGTAATCGCCAAGCAACACGACCCCAACCTGATCCTCTTCCAGATTCAGCGCGATTCCGAACACATCGTGCGGAAATGCCAGCATCTCGCCCGCCATGCATTTATCCAGCCCGTGAACGCGCGCGATTCCGTCGCCGACCGAAATCACCGTCCCCACTTCGTCCACTGCCAGCGTTTGCTGGTAGTGTTCGATCTGCTCGCGCAATATCTTTGTAATCTCGTCGGCTTTGATGTTCGCCATTCTTGCTCCTAATTTTTTGATGAACTATTCCGTTTCCAATTGCTCGCGCAAACGGTTCAGTTGCTCGCGCACCGATCCGTCGTAAATCGTGGAACCGACGCGCACCACCACTCCGCCGAGCAGCGCTCGATCCTCGCGATATTGCGCTTTGATTCGCTTCCCCGTGCGTCGCTCCATCACCGCGGTCAATTCTTTTTTTTCCGCATCGCTTAATTCTTTTGCCGAACTCACTTCCGCTTCGGCGATTCCCATGCGCATATTCAATTGCTGTTCCAGCGCCGTCAGAATTTCGCGAAACATTCCCGCGCGCCGGTGGGCCACCACCAAATAAACAAGGTTCCGAACCGTTTCATCGATACCCATTTTCTCGGTGACTTCCCGGATCACTTTTTCCTTGATCTCCTGGCTCACCGCCGGAGTTTCCAAAGCGTTGCGCAACTCTGCCGAAGAATAAAACACGTCCAGAAACGCCGAAAGGTCGCCCTTAACATCACGTTTCCGCTCCAGCCCCACACTTGCCAGCGCGGCGGCGTATCGTTCTGCCACTGCGCTCAATTGACGCTCCTTTCCAACTCAGCAACGAATGTGCGAAATAGCCCCGCCTCCGCTTGCGGGGTCATCTCTTTCTGCAACATCGCTTCCGCGCGTTCGATCGCCAGCCGCGCTGCCCGCGCTTTTAATTCTTGATTCCCCGCACGCCCAGCGGCTTCTATTTCCATCTGCGCCGCGTGCTCGATTTTCTCTGCTTCCGAACGCGCCAAATCGTGAAGCCGCTTCGCTTCCGCTTGCTGGTCGCGCTTGCCTTCTTCTCTTATCGCCTTGATCTCGTCATCCAGCCCCGCCAACTTCTGCTCGATTTCTTTTTTCTGACGCTCAGCGGCCTCGCGCGCCCGCGCACCTTCCTCGATTTTTTGCGCTATTTCTTCCGCGTGCCCGCGGAAATAAGGGCCGCCCCATTTCTTCGCCGCATATGCAATCGCGCCAAAGACAATGGCAAAGTTCAGCCAGCGGAATATGTAGCCCGTGGGAGTTTCCGCTGGCGGTGTTTCTCTCTCTTGTGCCAGAACCGGCCCCACCGCAAGAAACAGAAAGACAGCTACGAATCCAAAAGTGCTCGCCACACGCTTCATCGGCGCGCTCCCTGCGGAGACGGGCTTTCTAGAATCGTTCGCACAATTTCCGCGGCAAGTGAATCGGTCTGCAGCGCCACTTCGCGGCTGGCTACGGTCAGCTCATCCGCAATTTTCTTCTTGGCCTCCACCACCTCTTCCAAAGCCCGCGAGCGCATGGCTTTCAACAGGCGTGCTCGCTCATCCAAAGCTGCCTGCCGCGCCGCTTCTTGTTCGGCGTAGATTTCCGCGCGAACTTTTCTTAGTCTTTCGTTGTAATCCTGCAACTCTCTCGCCGCTTCGGCCTCGAGCTCGGCGGCTTCCCGACGCGCTCCCTCAATTTTCCCCTCGCGTTCCCCCATCGCTTTCTGAATCGGTGTGAAGAAGACCCAGCGCATAAACAAATAGAAAAGAAAGACAATAATGACTGTGGGCACAGCTTGAAGGAACAACTCAGCGAGCTGGTGGAGGATTTCCATGGTCAGGAGATAGAGATCGTACGGATTTGCCGCCCCGTTTAGAAATTGTTTGCATGCTTCCGGGGCGACACCCTCGCTCGCCGGAACACACTTCTAGGATCAACAAAGCTCGTGATTATCGCATCGCTATCGCCTTCCGTCAACGCCGAGCTTAGCCCGCCAAAGGTCAGACCTTTCAGCAACTTATGCTCTCGCCATAGCCTCGCTTAGGCCTGGAAGACGTCTTTCTTGCTGACCACCACCCAAAGTAACAGCGCCAGCAGCGGAACCGCGAAAATCACTCCAAACCAAATCGGAAAGTGCATCACCTGCGCCGGGCTCGACGCCCCTTGCATATCGCGCATCATGTCACCCATAGCTTGGTCGAAACGCGTCTGCGTCCCCGGAATCAGCACCATCGTCAGCGAGTTGAATATCAGGAATTGAAAGTAGTAAATCGCTAGCGTGCGCCCCCAGGGCCTGAGCTTCAGTAATCCGAATGCCGTCAGAGATTGAACTAACGCTAGCCCAAACATAATCAGCGACGCGAAAGTTCCCTTGAAAAAGAATCCAAAAAAGAACACGGGCGGATTCACAGACAGTCCCAGAACCCCAATGAACGCGCTGACCAGCAGATACCACGCGATCAGCGTGATGCTAAGTGGCCGCGCTCGTGAGCCAATCATCGAGTCATCCGAGATTCGCTGCGGCGACGCGCCCGGTACCTTTAGAAATTGTTCCTTCGTGGATCGCTTGTTGAAGAAATAAAGCCACCATGCGCCTAGCACCGCAAGAGCTGCGTAAAATAGCGTAAAGAAAATTCGCATGCCCATCAAAAAGGTTGGCGTCAACTGCGGACTCACCGCAGTTCCCGGAGGTGGAAACGGCACCATCAGAAACATCAGCAGTCCAGGGATACAGAGAAATACGAGCAATGCGCCGAAAACCATCATAGAAACCCGTGACCATTCACGCAGACGCAGCAAAGCTATCCCTGTCGAGGTGCCCCAGGCCCCCGCCGCGAAAAATAAAACCGCGGCGATCATCATGAAATACTTGAAAAACTGAACCTGATTCTGAGGAACGGAAACGCCGCTGGTAGAAGCAAATAACATCATTACACCGGTCAGCAGCGCAAGCCCGCTACCAAGCAGCACCACAATCGCAGAAATCGTCACGCCAGCCGATCGATTCATAACCCGCCCAGGCCAAGTTTTGCGCAGGAGTATACAACACCAACCGCTGTCTCTTCTTCGGAACCGCCATTCTAGCTCTGGCGAAAATTCCGAGTGGCGTGCTTACATAAAGCGATAGAATGGAGCGCCTCGGGGGCGTGCAACCTCGCATCACGAGGCCCCGCCGCAATAAGGAGATTTCTTAAAATGCCATCGTTCCCCGGAGTCGACTTCCTCGACTTCGATTCCCTCTTGAGCGACGAGGAAAAACTCGCGCGGCAAACCGCTCGTCAATTTGTGGACGACGAGATCATACCCATCATCGAGCAATACAATCGCGAAGGAAAATTCCCGGTGCAACTTGTTCCGCAGATGGCCGAGCTGGGACTTTTCGGCGCGAGCCTGAAAGGCTACGGCTGCGCGGGAATGTCCAACGTGGAATACGGCCTGGTCACTCAGGAACTCGAACGCGGCGATTCCGGCTTGCGAAGTTTTATTTCTGTGCAGTCCGCGCTGGTGATGTATCCCATCCATGCATTTGGCTCCGATGCGCAGAAAGACAAATGGCTCCCTCTTCTGCAACAAGGAAAAGCTATCGGTTGCTTCGGCCTCACCGAACCGCAATTTGGCTCCAATCCGGGCGGCATGCTTACTCGCGCCGTAAAAAAAGGCGACAGCTACGTCTTGAACGGCGAAAAAATGTGGATCACCAACGGCTCCATCTCTGACGTAGCCGTCATATGGGCGAAAACAGAAGACGACAAGATTCGCGGCTTTCTGGTGGAGAAAGGCACACCCGGTTTTAAGGCTTGGGAAGTTCACGGAAAATATTCGCTACGCGCTTCCGTCACATCGGGCCTGG
>JABDEK010000036.1:0-37258 GCA_013287135.1 Acidobacteriota bacterium
GTTGCTACTGCTGACGCCGCTGATCTGGAGCCTGCCCACTACCTTTATGATTGGCGAGCTTTCGGCGGCGCTTCCAGCGGAGGGCGGTTTTTATGCTTGGGTTCGGCGCGGTCTTGGGAATTTCTGGGGATTTCAAGAAGCATGGCTCTCGCTGGTCGCCAGCATCTTTGATATGGCGATCTATCCCACCTTATTCGTCGCATATCTTTCCAGACTGATTCCCTGGTTCGGCGTGGGGCATCGCGGCGTAATGGTTGGCTTGGGCGTTGTGACCGTTTGCGCGCTGATGAATATTGCGGGAATTCGCGTGGTGGCGACGACTTCCCTCTGGCTGTTCTTTCTGCTCTCGGCCCCATTCGCGCTGATTATTCTGATCGCGCCGACGAAAATGGGAGCGCTCTCGGGTGTGACGACCGCCCCGACGACTTCAACGGTGGGTCTCATCGGCGGGCTGCTGATTTGCATGTGGAACTACATGGGGTGGGACAACGCTTCCACCATTGCGACGGAAGTGAAGCGACCCCAGAGAACGTATCCGCGAGCGATGCTGGTTGCGGTCGCAGTGGTTTCGCTGAGTTATGTGTTGCCGTTTGCGGCTATGTGGCTGACCGGCGTGCCGTCATCCGCGTTTGAGACGGGATCGTGGGCTGACCTCGCAGGAATGATGGGCGGGTTGGTAGGCGGGCCGTTGGTGGCGCGTGGGTTCCGCGTGGCCCTTGTGCTGGGCGGAATGATGAGCGCTTTCGGAATGTTCAATGCGCTGGTGATGAGCTACTCGCGCCTGCCTCTGGCTATGTCGCAGGACGGGATGCTGCCGGCGGTATTTCAAAAGCTGCATCCGAAGACGCGCGCGCCGTGGGTGGCGATCGTGGTTTGCGCGGCTGGCTGGGCCATGTGTCTGGGCTTGGGATTCGAACGGCTCGTGACCATAGACATTTTATTGTACGGGATGAGCCTGACGCTTGAGTTCGTGGCGCTGGTGGCGCTGCGCATCAAGGAGCCGAATCTACGCCGGCCGTTCAAAGTTCCGGGCGGTCTGCCGGGCGCGATATTATTAGGAGTGTGTCCCGTGTTGCTGCTGGGCTTCGCCATGGTTCACGGCGAATCCGAACATATTTTCGGCATGAACGGGCTTGCCTTTGGATTCCTTTTGATTATCGGCGGATTCTTGGCCTATTGGGGAAGTGCCGCGGTGAAGAAAGACGGCTGGGTCGCCACCGCCATCAAGCAGCGCAAAGCCGCTTAGCGTTTATCTCACCGCGAACTCACGGCTTCCCTGTAAGTTATTGCTGCGGATTTTCTCCTAATCATTTAACCTCGCCGCAGGCGTGACGAACCACACAAAAAGCTACGATTACATCATCGTTGGTGCGGGGTCGGCCGGCTGCGTTCTGGCGGCTCGCCTGACAGAGGATAAGCACGTGCGCGTCCTCTTACTCGAGGCCGGCGCGCCTACAATACCTAGAGAATCGCGGATACCGGCCGCTTTTTCAAAATTATACAAAACTGCCGTGGACTGGAATTATTCCACCGAGTCTGAACCACATTTGCATGGGCGCCGGCTGTATTGGCCACGCGGGAAAATGCTGGGTGGGTCGAGTGCGATCAACGCCATGATTTATATGCGCGGAAATGCGCTTGATTACGATTACTGGAAAAGCCTGGGCAATCCAGGCTGGGGATTTTTGGACGTTCTTCCCTATTTTAAAAAGTCCGAAAATCAAGCGCGAGGCGCATCTGCGTATCACGGTGTCGGCGGTCCGCTGAACGTGATGGATTTGCGATATGTAAACACTCTGACCCGCACATTCTTATCTGCCGCAGGGGAGCTTGGAATTCTGCCCAACCCGGACTTCAACGCGGAGAACCAGGACGGCGCTGGTCTGTACCAAGTCACGCAGCGGAATGGCAAGCGTCACGGCGCGGCCGATGCCTATCTCCATTCGGCGCGTAAGCGCGCAAACCTATCTGTGATGACGGGCGCACACGCGACGCAAGTGTTGATTGAAAAAAGGCGAGCGGTGGGGGTGGCCTATATTCGCGCGGGCGTTTCGGAACAAGCGCGCGCTGATGGCGAGACAATTCTTTCGGGCGGTACTATCAATTCGCCGCAACTGTTGCTCCTCTCAGGAATCGGCCCGGCGGATGAAATAAAAAAGGTGGGAGTACAACCGGCTCACGACCTGCCCGGTGTGGGCAAAAACCTTCAAGATCATGTGATGGTTTCGGTCGGCTATCTTTGTACCAAACCGGTAACGCTCGCCAGCGCCGAGTCAGTGCCGAATCTTTTGAAGTATTTTCTGTTCAAGCGCGGACCGCTCGTATCGAATGTGGCGGAAGCGGGAATATTTCTGCGCACCAGAAGCGAGCTTGTTGAGCCGGACCTGCAAGTGTTGTTCGGTCCAGCCTATTACGTCAATCACGGGCTCTCGCCTCGAAAGGAACATTGCTTTGGCTTTGGGCCCACGCTAGTTACGCCGGAAAGCCGAGGAGAAATTTCTCTGCGTTCGACGAATCCGCTGGAGTCGCCGGCAATTCGCGCGAACTATCTTTCCACGGAAGCCGATATGCAGGTCGTCGTCCACGGGGTTCGGCTTTCGCGGCAGCTCGCGCACTCAAAAGCATTTGAAGCTTATCGCGGCGACGAGCTACATCCCGGACCAAATGCGCAGACCGACGCTGAAATCGCAGAATTCGTCCGGCGAGAAGCGGAGACGCTTTACCATCCAGTGGGAACTTGCCGAATGGGAAATAATTCGATGGCGGTGGTGGATGCGCGGCTGCGCCTTCGCGGAATCGAAAAATTGCGGGTGGTTGACGCTTCTATCATGCCGCGTATTGTTGCGGGAAACACGAATGCTCCGACAATCATGATTGCGGAGAAAGCTGCGGACATGATTCGAGAGGATGCTTAATCGTCAGCGAATTCCCTTCTTGGCGACTGGACATTTCTTCATTTCTGCTATTCTCTTTCCCGTGCGAAATTCATTTCTATTCGTGGCAATGATTCCCCTGGCGAGCGCTTTTGTTCTAACCGCAACACCGCGGTCGATTACGAGGAGTTTGCAAGCTGGCGCGCCGTCTTTACCACAACAAGGACAGCCAGCAACAAACGTACCGCCGCAACAAGCTGCTCCGCCTCCGGGCGTGCCCCCGCAAGTGGCTCAACAGCCGCCAGTTCACACCGGGCCGGTGATCGTAATCGATCCCGCCCACGGCGGAACCGATACCGGAGCCCGCGGACAGAGCGGAGTGATCGAAAAAGACTTGGTTCTGCTCATGGCGCGAATCACTCGATATGCGCTGGAACGCGAGGGCTTTCGCGTGGTGATGACACGGAACGATGATTCCAATCCGTCGTATGACGACCGCGCGGCCATCGCCAATGCTTATCGCGACGTGATTTTTATCAGTTTTCATATTTCTTCAACGGGAACGCCGAATACGGCCTGGGCATATTTCTACCAATTCTCTCAAACGCCGCCAAACGCTAGCGCAATAACTGCAAATGCAAACACGCTTCCTATCACGCCGCCAAGAACAACAAGCCTGTTGGGGTGGGAGGAAGCACAGCGTCCTTTTACGGCTGCCAGCCATCATTTGGCAGATATTTTGCAGGCGGATTTGACGCTGCGGTTTTCAGGATCGCCCGCGGCTGCTTCTGGAGTAGCGGTTCGAGGATTGCGTTCGGTGGCGGGCCCAGCGGTGGCCATTGAACTTTCTAACGTAGCGGTTTCGGATGCAAATCAACTTGTCGCGATGGCCGCGCCGGTGGCGACTGCGGTGGTGCACAGCATCACCGCGACGCGACCCCCCGGCGGGCAATCGGGAATCCCAGGAACAAGATAATGCCCCGCAATCTGAAAATCACTTTGGCGATTCTGAGCGTGGCTGTGCTGATCGGTTTGATCAGTTTGCGCAGCTTGCATCGGCGAATCACGGGGCTGAAGGAAAACCCTACCAGCGAAGAGCAAGCAAGGCGCGAACTTCTGGCAACGACGACTTCAGCGCCGACAGACGCGAGAACCCAGGCAAGAATTTTCTGGGCGGCGGGGCCGGATAGAATTGCGCCGGTCCAGGTAGCCTTGGCACTTTCAGCCGATCCAGTGAAACGCGGCAAGCAAGTGTTGAACGAACTTATCACCGACGCACCGGCCGCAGACCAGCGCACGCTTCCGGCCGACGCGGTTGTGCTTGGCTTTTACATACTTCCGGACGGAACCGCCATTGCAGATTTTTCCGAAGCGCTAGCTTCCGAGATGCCGTCGGGAATATTGAGCGAGCAAATGGCCGTCGATTCGATCAAGAGCACGCTGGAGAATAATGTGCCGGGGCTCAGTCGGCTGAAAATATTGATTCACGGACAGGAAGTGGAAACGTTGGCGGGACATGTGGACCTCACGGGGTTCTTCGATCTAAATCCTCTGAGTGCGCAAACTCCGAGCGCGCCTGCGGGAAATCCCACGCCGAGCGGGACGAAAAAGTAACCAGCCTTTTCACTTTTAGCATGTGTTGACACCTGCGCCGGTAGTGGTCACACTTAACACCGAAGATTTAGCACGCCAGTTTTAAATCGAGGAAGGAGTTTTATCTTGCGAGCAGACGGACGCGCGGCCGATCAACTGCGGCCAGTGAAAATTACCCCGGACTTTATCCCTCATGCAGAAGGTAGCGCGCTGATTGAAGCAGGACAGACACGCGTAATCGTCACCGCCACGCTGGAAGATGGGGTGCCATCATTTTTGAAAGGTTCGGGCAAAGGCTGGGTAACCGGCGAATACGGGATGCTGCCGCGCTCGACTGAGAATCGCACACCGCGCGAATCGAGCCGGGGGCGCCAATCCGGGCGAACACTGGAAATTCAACGCATGATCGGACGAACGCTGCGCGCGGTGACGGATTTGAAAGCGCTGGGCGAGCGAACAGTTTGGATTGATTGCGACGTGATTCAAGCCGACGGCGGCACACGTACGGCCTCCGTAACGGGAGCGTTTGTGGCGCTGGCGCTGTCACTCGAGCGAATGGTTGCTGGCGGAATGCTGCGAAAGGTCCCGTTGATCGACTCGCTGGCGGCTATCAGTGTGGGGATCGTGAAGGATGAATTGCTGCTCGATCTCGCTTATGAAGAAGATTCGCGGGCGCAAGTGGACATGAACGTGGTGATGACCGGCAGCGGAGAGTTTGTTGAAGTGCAGGCGAGCGCGGAGGGGCGGCCCTACACTCAGCGCGAGCTGGAATTGCTGCTCGCGTTGGCGGCGGGTGGAATTCGCAAGCTTACGCAGGCGCAGCACGAATTGTTGCACATGAATTTTTTGAGTCACGCGCGGTAACAGCGCCGATGCGGAGTATCGCGCGATATGAAACTGCTTTTGGCGTCCTCTAATCCTGGCAAGCTGCGGGAATATCGCGAGCTTGCCGGCGAATCCGGAATCGAGCTCGCGGGCCTACAAAATTCCGCTGAGATCGAAGAGTTTGAAGAAACCGCTTCGACCTTCGCGGAGAATGCCGGCGGAAAAGCGCAGCACTACAGCCGATTCACAGACGAATGCGTTTTGGCGGACGATTCGGGGTTGGTGGTTCCGGCGCTGGGCGGGGCGCCGGGAGTACGGTCTGCGCGTTACGCTGGGGTGAATGCCACGGATCAGGATCGCATCGACAAGCTACTGCGCGAAATGAAAGATAAGAAGGGTGACGAGCGGTACGCGAAATTCGTTTGCGTTACGGCTATTGCGAAGCAGGGGCGCGTGCTCGCGGTGACTTCTGCTTCCGCGCAAGGCGTAGTGACAGAAGCGCCGCGCGGCGCAAATGGATTTGGGTACGACCCGATTTTCTTGTTCCCCGAACTCGCTCGGACCTATGCAGAGCTTACCAACCAGGAGAAAAATCTTTATAGTCACCGGGGGAAAGCCTTTAGAAGTATGCTTGGGGTCCTGGCTATCCGATAGTTGCTACTTTTGGGTGGCTGACAGCGTCTAATGCTGGTGCGACCCTCCAGGCTCTGGGCTACTGCAGCCTAGCGCTACAAAGGCTCGCATTACTTCCTGGGTGAATAATGGCGACTCCGCGCACCGCGATTGTTCTACAACCATCACTGCTTGCAAGGTTAGACGAAGCACGCGCGCGCACGGATAGTCTTTTTGATCTTCTACCTCCGAATTCTTTTTACGACCGGCCCATCCCTGAGAGACATCGACTGATTTTTTATTTGGGGCATCTGGAGGCCTTTGACCGGAACCTGCTGAGCGGTGCGCTGGGATTGCAATCGCAAGATACAACGCTGGACAAACTTTTCGCGTTTGGAATCGATCCGGTGGATGGCGGATTGCCGACAGACGTCCCGAGCGATTGGCCGAACATTGGCGTGGTGGAAAGATACAAGCGTGATGTGCGCGAAAAACTGGATTCAAAATTGCGCGACCGCAACGGCGTTAGTTCGCCGGAACCGGCGCTGCTGGATGGAACATTACTACAAGTTGCAATCGAACATCGGCTGATGCATGCCGAGACTCTGGCTTACCTGTTACACAATTTGCCGGTTGACAGAAAAACGCCGCAGCCTGTGCCGTCGGCGGATACCAGTCCGTCGCCGGAACGACGGCAAGCGCTGATCCCTACGGGAAGCGCTACGCTCGGGCAAGCGAAAGGCGCGGATGGAGCATTCGGATGGGATAACGAGTTTGGGACGGAGGAAATTTCCGTACCCAGTTTCTCGATTGATGTTTTCCCGGTGACGAATGGCGAGTACTTGCAGTTTGTCCAGTCCGGTGGATACCAAGATTCAAAACATTGGACGCCGGAAGATTGGGATTGGAAAACTCAACAGAGACTTGAACATCCATTTTTCTGGTCGCGCAAGGCTGATTCGAATTGCTCGAGTGCTTCCGCGTCTGATCCTTCTACGCAATGGAACTATCGCGCGATGTTTGGAACCATGCCGCTGCCGGAATCCTGGCCCGTTTACGTGAGCCACGCAGAAGCTTCGGCTTTTGCGCGCTGGTCCGGCAAGAAATTGCCGACGGAAGCGCAGTGGCATCGCGCCGCCTACGGTACGCCGGAGGGCGGCGAGCGAATGTACCCGTGGGGCGACGCGCAGCCCGAAAGCCATCATGGAAACTTTCATCATCAGCGCTGGGACCCAACTCCAGTGGATGCGCATTCCGCGGGCGCTAGCGCGTTTGGCGTTTTTGATCTTCTGGGCAATGGCTGGGAATGGACATCCACTCTGTTCGGCCCGCTCAATGGCTTCGAACCCTTTCCGTTTTATCGCGGGTACTCCGCGGATTTTTTTGACGGCAAACATTTCGTGATGAAGGGCGGCTCGGCGCGCACGGACGCTTGTATGGTCCGCCGATCGTTCCGAAATTGGTTTCAACCGCATTATCCGTACGCATACGCTACGTTCCGTTGTGTGGAGGAATAGAAATGGCAACCGCTCCGCGAATGGCCCCTTCAACTTCAACCGTAACCAACCAGGCATTGGCTGAATTTTCGTCAGATGTAATCGTCGGACTCGGGCAGCCGGGGCAGAAGGAGCTACCTTCGAAATATTTGTATGATGAAGTGGGTTCTGCGCTCTTCGATGTAATTTGTTTGCTGCCGGAATACGGATTGAGCCGGGCCGGGATGCGTTCTCTGAAGCGGTATGCTCCCGACATCATCGATTGCCTCAATGGACCATTCGTGGTGGCAGAGTTGGGGAGCGGCAGCGGACAAAAGACGCGGTTTTTGTTGGAAGCGCTTTCGCGACGCCAGCGCGTGAACTATTACCCGATCGATATTTCAGGCAGCGCGCTACACCGTTGCCAGCAAGAACTCAGTGAGATGGACCGCGTTAGCATTGTCGGATTCGAACGCGCGTATTTGGACGGCTTGCAGGAAGTAGCGGCACGGCGGCGCGAGGGCGAGTATCTTTTGGTTCTCTTCCTCGGCAGCACGATTGGAAATTTCGATCGGCCCGCCGGCGACCAGTTTCTTCGCGAAGTGCGCAAGATTCTAGTTCCCGGGGATGCGCTGTTGCTGGCTACCGACCTGGAAAAACCGATTCCGCAATTGCTAGCGGCATATGACGACGCCGCTGGCGTCACCGCGGCATTTAACAAGAATCTCCTTGCACGCATCAATCGTGAGCTGGATGGCAACTTCGATCTCTCGCACATCCAGCATATCGTGCGATACGACGAAGCAGAGCGCCGGGTCGAGATGCATCTCCGTTCGACGAAATGGCAGCGCGTAACGTTGCGCAGGGCTCGGTTCAGCTTTCTCTTGCGCGACGGCGAAACGATCTGGACGGAAAGCTCGCATAAATATAATCCGCAGGAAGTTCCGCAAATGGGCGAACGTACTGGTTATCGCTGTGCCGGGCAATGGTTTGATACAGAGTGGCCGTTCGCACAGAACCTTTTCTTCGCAGTGTAAGTCTCTGGGGAATTGATGCCAAAGCCTCTTGGGACGGAGCTGTTCTGGCGGAGAGCAATCAAACGATAGCTCTGGAAGGAAATCAATATTCCGCGCCGGATTCGATCAAGGGGGAATATCGGAAGCCGAGCGATACGCACACCGTTTGTCCTTGGAAAGGAACCGCCAGTATTGAAGATGTGGTAGTGAATGGAAAGCGCAACGCCGATGCTGCCTGGTACTACCCCGCGCCAAGTCCCGCCGCCAAAGAAATTAAAGACTATGTAGGTTTCTGGAATGGAGTGCAGGTGGAAGCTTAGCCTGTCCATGATATAGTTTTTCGCCGGATGCCGAAAAAGCCGAAAACAATTGCGAAGAAAAAGGCCGCGGCGGAACGAGGCGCGGGGAAAGCTACGTCCGCCAAAGTCCCGGGACGCGGCAGCGGAATGCGCGGCACCAATCCGGAGCGCGTTCGCGTGATTTTAAAGAAACTCGACGAAGCGTATCCGGATGTGACTTGCGCTCTTACACATGAAAACCCTTTTCAGCTGCTGATTTCGACCATTCTTTCGGCGCAATGCACAGACGTGCGGGTGAATCAGGTGACCGAGACGCTTTACAAGAAATATCCGAGCGCGAAAGCCTTCGCCTATGCAAATCCTGCAGAATTGGAACAAGATATCCGACCGACCGGTTTTTTTCGCAACAAGACAAAATCGATCATGGGCGCGAGCGAGCAGATTGTTGAAGAGCTGCAGGGCGAAGTGCCGAAAACGATGGAAGAACTGCTAAAGCTGCCGGGAGTGGCGCGCAAAACCGCGAATGTGGTGCTCGGCACCGCGTTTGGGATTGCCTCCGGAGTAGTGGTTGATACGCACGTGCTGCGCGTGTCGCGGCGGCTTGATTTGACGAAAAATGTGGATCCCAAAAAAGTGGAGCAAGATTTGATGAAGGTGATTCCGCGCGAAAAATGGATTCTGTTTTCCCACCAGTTGATTTGGCATGGACGAAGAGTGTGCCAGGCGCGCAGACCCAAGTGCCTGGAGTGCAACCTCGAGCAGATCTGCTACTCAAAAGACAAAACTGTTTGAGCCATTCTACCTAGAAATCCGAGCGTTAATGGAACTGCTCTAGTTGTTCTTCTGAGTTTCGAGGCTAAGACTGCGCGCTACTTTGTTTGTGCATTTGCTTCAGGTGATCGATCAGCGCCCGCTGGCTTCGGGTGGAAAAATGATTTCTTCGCTGCACCAAGCCGACCTTACGGCAAGCATGGTCATCGTCGACGCGGATGAATTTGCATCCTTTGCGCTTCTCCACAGCCATAGCCGGGACAATGGAAACGCCCATGCCTGCCGACACCATGGCCAAAATGCCGGAGAACTGGCCACTCTCAAATACGATGCTGGGATCCAGATTGGATCGCTGACAAGCTGAAATCGCATTCTCGCGAAAGCAGTGACCCTCCCTTAACAAGAGGAACGGTTCATTTTTGATTTCGCGGAGCCGAATGCGCCCGCGTTTAGCAAGACGATGCTTCGCCGGCAACACTACGTAGAGAAACTCCTGAAATAATTCCTCGCAAACGAGTTCTTCTCCACGAACGGGCAGAGCCAACAACGCCATGTCTATCCGACCGTCGTGCAAGCGCTCCAGGAGAATTGGAGTTATCTCCTCGAAGACGCTGACCTGTACGGTGGGATGCTGGCGGGCAAAGCTGGTGAGCAACGCGGGAAGGAAATACGGCGCTATGGTGGGAATGGCGCCCACCACAATTTTTCCTTTTTCAGCGCCCGCCATTTCCTGAATCTCGGTTCGCGCTTCGCCGATCTGCCGGAGGATGGCTTCTGCTTTCGGCAAAAAAGCCGTTCCAAATTGAGTGAGCTTGGCGTTGCGTGGAAAACGTTCAAACAGTTTGGCTCCGAGCTCGTCTTCCAGTTTCAGAATCTGTTGCGAGAGAGACGGCTGAGTGACGTGTTCGGATGCGGCCGCGCGCGTGAAATTTCCCGTGCGTGCGACCGCTCGAAAATAGCGCAGTTGATGAAGTTCCATAATTTTGTCCGTCTGCGTTCCCGATTAACTTCGCTACGTTTTCCCTATGAATACCATAGTATCTATATATTAGACCTATGGCTGCGCCGCTCCTAGCATCGTGGCAGGAGGCCTAAATGGCACAAAACGAACCAGTGAAAGCAGGAGACGTAACGCGGCGCGTCGGTGTGGAAGTAATTCAAGCGCGCGGCGTGGATGTTGAAAAGCTGATCAAAATGCTGGTAGCGAATGCCGCAGCCGAGTTTGCCAGCACCTACTATTACTACACCATCCTAAGAATGCATCTGGCAGGTTACGAAGATTACAAGGAAATCTGCGAAGATGCGCGTTTGGAAGACCGGGCGCACTGGGAGCTGATCGTCCCCCGGATTTACGAGTTGGGAGGAAATCTTCCTAACGACCTGAAGGAATTTCACGACCAGGCCGGTTGTAAAGCAGCGAAACTACCCGATCCGCCGACAGCAGTTAACATTCTGACTTTGCTTCTGGAGTCCGAACGTTGCGCAATTCGGAGCTGGAGCGCGGTATGCGATATGACGTTTGGAAAAGATCCCAGAACGTATGATATGGCTGCCCGCATTTTGAATGAGGAAATCGAGCACGAAGCCTGGTTCATCGAGTTGCTGGCGCATGAACGCGACGGGAAATCGATTCCCTCCGGACATTTCCGCCGCGGCGAACCGGGCGAAGCGCCTTACAGCAAGAACCGCGGTTTCTATAATCCATAGACTCTTTTTCGGTGAGACAAGATTATCGCGCGGCGTGATTTTCCTCGCGCCGCGCAATAATCGCAACAAAATCCAAGCAACTTCTCAGGACAGGTGAGCCACGTCTTACACCGTCACGCTTGAAACGCCACAGGGCGAGAAATCCATCCGCGTGGAACCAAATCAAATCATATGGGACGCCGCCAGCGCTCAAGGCATTGCGTTACCTGCAATCTGCCATCAGGGACGCTGCTTAACATGCGCAGGACGAATTATCGGCCAAGGGAAAGTAGACAACAGCCGCGCCGATTCTTATTTTCCTGCAGACGCCAAGGCCGGATTCGCGCTGCTGTGCACAGCAGTGGCATGCAGCGACATACGTATTCGCACAAATCAAGAAGATGAAATGAGAAAACATCGGCTGGCTTTAGGGCTACCTGCACCCTACGCCTAGAAACTAGCGAATCACGATTAGCGAGCAGGACTACGTAAATACTACATTTCAAGGTCTCCTACCGCAACAAAGGTTTAATCGGGCTTCTTTGAGTCAGCCCATCGTTCGCCCACGGCCTTTTCTTGAGCGGATATCTCGACCCGCTCGCGTTTCACGTCGAGGCGAATCCTCGCAAAAAAACTCATATAAACGTTGGCGACCCAAACCAGCGCGAAACCAGCGATTAGATACCCACGCCAATCGGTGAATAACAATTTGAAGCGCGTGACAATCAAGAAAAAGGCTGTGACCCAGTGGCTGAAGCAGTATTCACATGTAAAGAGGTAGAAAAACTTCCGCCGTAGAAGCGTGCGACATTCTTTGCTGTTTCTTTCGCACCAGTGCCGAGCTTCGCTAAATACTTCTTCATGTGTGATGGTCCAGGCAACGGACGCGATGGGGATCGCCAGGATGAATAGCCAGAACAATTGTGCCGACAGCGCCATTGCTGCTCCCAAACTATAGATAGATTATGAGTCATCTGCGCGCCGCAAAACTTTGTGAGATTGTGGCACAAGAATAATTACGAGAATCTAAGGACTTCGCTGTATTGCTCGCGATTGGGATACGGGCACCCTGGTGCACTGAATCGGAGTGTGTGGCCATGTCCGTCATTCTCGCCCCCTGAGCACTGCCGCAGCACAGTTTGGGTTATGCGACTCATGAAGCAAGGCCCGAACCAGTCGAGACAAAGGGCATTCCTGGGACTGCAGGTCGTTAACTTTTGGTGGGCCACATCGAGAAGGGCGGACGACGCTAGGACTTTGCGGAATCCCGGAAAGATTCGGGAGGGTCGAGAGACGCCGCCTTCCAGAAGGAGGCCTCCGACATCGATCCGTCCTGGAGGGCTTTCAGGTCTTCCATCGTAGCGGCGATTTGCCCGCCGTCTGCGGAATCAAAGACGACTACAACTCCGGCTACTTTTTGATCGGACGAGGCCGATTCTTTGTAAGCTTTGAGCAAAAGATATTTCGCGAACTTTCGTTTCTCGGCAGGACTGGATGAAGCTTCCTGTGCGGGCTCAACCCAAACTACTCTCACTGTTTTTCCTTGCAGCGGATCCCATTTGCCGCGGAAGGTGTTCGTTTCTTCTCGCGTAACCTTGAAAAGATCGGCATTTGCGGGCGACGCAGCGGCGGCGGCTTTCGTCCCGCCGGAGCCGCCGTAACTCGAAGGCAATTCTACTTGGGAGCGGCGCATCCAGCCTCGAGACGCGCCGGAAATCTCCACATGTACCCAGGCGCCCTCAAGACCAATAATCTGAAACTCGTCTTCTTCATCCGCGGTAAACAAGACTTGAGCGCCTTCTTCCGGCTTCGAGAAGATCGAAACTCCCGGCTTTTTGACGATTATCAAATCTACGGGGCGCACCTGATTCTGTTGAATCTGTTCCAGCCCTTTTATATCAGCGCTAATCTGGCGCGCTCTTTCTTCCGCGATTGCGCGGCGAGCTTGAATGGACTCCAGACTTTCTCCAACCGGCGCCGCTGTGGGCGGGCTGGCGGTGCGACCGCGTAGCGCCGGGGGAGCGTTCCTGTTTGACGATGATTCGCCAGCGGCTGACGCGGGTGAATTGTTAGCCGCCGGTTGGGGAGTTGCCGGGGCAGCAGCGGTGGCCGGCGTTTTCGAGCCGGGCGGGCTCGCTGCTGGGGGCGTGTACAACGGGCCGGCTGGCGGGACGCGAATAGTGGAGCCTGGAGCATGCGGAGAGGCCTTGTGCGCTAAGGCGTCTTCGATGCGGTCGAGCAAGTCGGTCTCGACGTGGCCGTTGGAAGTGAGTTCACGATAACCGGAGCGCGCCGATTCCGGGTCCGTGTACCAAGCCGTTATTTTCGAGGTCACTTGGACTTTGGCGCCACCGTTGGCCGAAGGGAGTACTTGAAGTGTGCAAACGTAGTAGCCGCGTTCGTAACCCTTGAGGGGTTGGTCGCCCACATCGACAAAACCTTCCAGGATGGGGAGACGTCCGCTGGACGAAGACTTTAGTTCATCGACTACTTGCTGCACATCTGAGAGCGGATTCGAGAAGGTCCGTTCAACAGGTTTCGCCTGCGCAGAAGCGGCGGCGGTGACTAAGAGGATGGCGAGGAACAACTGCGGGATAAAAATTGCGAATCCGGAAATTTTCTTCACGGTAAAGGCTCTACCTGGTCTTGCCGCAGCCATCCGCGCTGTCCTTGGTCAGTTTCTACGCCGTACCAATACGGCGTGATGATCTCGATGACCACCTCGGTGCCTTCCGTAAGGGATTGGAGTTTAGCAGCGCGTTGGAACGGAGCGGCTTTGAGTTCGGTATTTGGATTTTTGACTTTCACCTCGACATCGTGGCGGAGTTGATGCGCGCGAGCTTGCAAGTCTCGCAGGGAAGCTTCCGCTGAGTTCAGACGGGCGAGTTCCTGGTCGCGCACTTTTGCTGCGGCGCGCGCTTCGTCGTCCTTCTGTCTTTGTTTTACAAGTTCAGCGGTTTGTTGTTCTTCCTTGTGAATCTGAAGCAGGTGCGCATTGATTTCAGCGAATTCGCTGGTTTCCACGGTAGTGTCGGAGGGATGTACCTTGTGCATTGCGTCTTCAACAAACACCGCGTCAATCTGCAAGTGCGTTCGATTGGCCGAAACGGCTTGGACCACGTAGCGGACGGTGATAGTGCCCATATCGTTAGGGTTCTTGAAGTGTTTCGGGGAAAGCGCCCCGCGGCGAATCTTGTAGAAAACGTGGCCAGGGCCTTGCCAGGCTCCATAATATGCAGAGGATGTGGCGGATTCGGCTTCTGTTAGGTTGTCCTCACGGGCATATACCGAGGTGCCGTGAATCATCTGATCTTCAACGACATCCTGGACCGCTCTGATGACATCTTCTTCTGTCGCTTTTAAATCAATCGCAAACCCTTCCAACTCAGGCGATTTCTGGATGGCAAAAAGCGAAGGATTCGCTTGCGTCATAAGCGGCGCTAAAAGAGCGAACAAACACAAGACGCGCCAGTAACGGTGTTGTGGCGATTGAGTCATTGGATCTTCCAATTTATTTTTCCGTCGGCTTGGCGCAACATCACCACTGCCGTCGAAATTCCGCGAACGCCCTGGCATCCTATCGCTGTTTCCTCCGTTCCGCGCTATTGTATCTGAAAGTTTGTGCAAATGAGCCGCGACGATTGGACTGGCTTTCAACGCATAACTTGAATCGGTAGGCGTTCGGGTGAATAGTCCATGGCCCGATGAGGTAAAATTAAGGCAGGAATCACGTGGAATCGCGCGGATAAACGAGTGCTGAATCCAGTGGTTGAGCAGGAGATCGTGGCGGATGCCTGACGGCGAAGATAGTTTGCCCGCCTGGACTCTCGAGGACGAAGCGTATCTTCGCAAGCTTGTAGAGCACGCGACATAGGCGAGTGCGAGCCGGTAGTACCGAAAACGCAACAAACTCAACGAAGTTTAGTTTCCAGGACTCCTGCATATCCGAGCTGTAACTTTTTCAATATCGTTACAAGGATTTGGGAACGGCTATGTCAAATTCGCCGGAGGATTTCATCTCAAAGTGTCGACGAGACTTTTTTCCACTAGGCCCGCTCTAAGTAGCTCTGCGAATTGCGTCGGCGGTACTGGGCGGCTGAAATAGTATCCCTGAGCCTCCTCGCATTGATGAGCCTTAAGGAAATCCAGCTCTTGTTGAGTTTCCACGCCTTCGGCAACTACTCTCAGCTTAAGGCTTCGTCCCATGCCGATCATGGCCGTCACGATAGTGGTCTCATCGGGAGTTGTGGTGATCTGTCGAATGAAAGATTGGTCGATCTTAATGGCGTCGATCGAGAACTTTCGAAGATAGCTCAGACTGGAATAGCCGGTGCCGAAATCATCCACAGCAAGCTGAATCCCCTTCGCTCGCAAAGCGTTCAGAATGGATTTCGTGGATTCAGCGTGTTTCATGAGCACGCTTTCAGTCAACTCCAGTTCCAGATACCTTGGATCCAAAAGGGTCTCGTCTAAAATCTTGAAAACACCGTCCAGAAAACGATCGTCTCTGAACTCCATTGCGGAGATATTTACCGCAATAGTAGCCAGGGGCAGTTTTGCGTCGATCCAGGCCCGCGCTTGCTTGCATGCCTGACGGAGCACCCAATTGCCAATCGGAAGAATCAGCCCGCAGTCTTCTGCAACGGGGATAAAACGTGCGGGAGAGATCGGTCCTTGCGTTGGATGGGTCCAACGTAACAAGGCTTCCGCGCCGCTAATCCGGCCGCTCTTAAGATTTATCTTGGGCTGGTAGTGCACCGAGAATTCATTGCGCTGTAACGCGGTGCGCAAACTTTCTTCTATAGATTGTCGTTCCACGGCGCGAACATTCATCGCCGGTTTAAAGAACTGATAGCTCTGGCGCCCGTTCTCCTTGGCCTGATACATGGCGGTATCCGCGTTCTTGATCAACGTCTCGGAATCCATACCGTCGTCCGGGTACACGCTTACGCCGATACTCGCTGTCACATGCAGATCGTGTACTTCTACCGAGTGAGCCTTCGCCACGGCCTGCAGCATTCTTCTCGCACTGATGGCGGCGTCTTCCGATCGTTCCATTTCTGAAAGCAAAACCACAAATTCATCACCGCCCTGCCTGCTTACCGTATCCCCGCCGCGTACGCAATTTACCAGCCGCTTGGAGATGGATTGAAGAAGTCTGTCACCAACCGCGTGTCCCAATGAGTCATTAATGTGCTTAAAGCCATCCAGGTCTAAGAAGAGGACAGCCACTTTTTTTAGGTGGCGCGGGGCCGCGGCGATGGCCTGCCGTACGCGGTCGCTGAAGAGCATCCGATTTGGCAACCCCGTCAGAAAGTCGTGTTGTGCCAAATGGGCCATCTGCAATTCCATGGCACGCGTCACGCTTACGTCGCGAAAAACGATGACCGCGCCGGTAGCCTTTCCTTCGCGGTCATGGATTGCAGCCACGGAGTCTTCGATTGGAATCTCAAATCCATCGCGGCGTATGAGGACGCTGTTTGGCGGCAAATGCAGAGATGTTTTTTGCACCATCTCTATTTCCATCGGATTCGAAATCGCCTCCCGGGTTATAGCGTCCACGATCCGAAGAATTTCGGGCATAGGATGTCCAAGCGCTTCTGATAAGGTCCACCCCGTCATTTTTTCCGCCACAAAATTGAGGAAGCTGATATTTCCGGAAATGTCTGTGCAGGCTACCGCGTCGCCGATACTATTGAGCGTGACTTGGGCGCGCTCCTGCTCGACGAATAACTCTTCCTCCATTGCTTTTCGCTCGACGGCATGGCGCAACGATCGCAAAAGGGAGCGGGCGTCGATTTGACCTTTGACCAGATAATCCTGCGCGCCGTCTTGCAGGGCCTTCGTCGCGAGCGACTCGTCGTCCAAACTGGTCAGTACTACTAGGGGCGTGCGTGGCGCGGCTTTGCGAGCGCGCCGTACTGCGTCTAGGCCCTGGACATCAGGCAATCCCAGGTCGAGCAATATGATGTCGACCTGATTAACCGTCAAATGTTTCTCGGCATCGCTCATACATTCCACATGTGTAAACTCTGTTCTATGCTCGTTTTGCTCGTTGAACATTTCGCGTATCAGACGCGCATCCCCGGGGTTATCTTCAACTACCAGAAGCATTTTGATCGATTTATCACTCATTCGCTTTGCCTCTGGTCGGCAACTTAACTTTTGTCAGCCAGAAATCGTTAATGCTCC
The DNA here is from genome assembly GCA_013287135.1 of Acidobacteriota bacterium. Taxonomy (GTDB): domain Bacteria; phylum Acidobacteriota; class Terriglobia; order Acidiferrales; family UBA7541; genus Palsa-295. The sequence continues at coordinate 17,343 of JABDEK010000036.1, forward strand.
TCACTAGGCTCTCGAACGCATCAAATTGCACGGGCTTGTTAAGATAGCAGTTCGCTTGTAGTTGATAGCTTTTCACAATGTCGACTTCCGCTTCGGAGGTGGTTAGGATAATCGTGGGGATAGTTTTCAGACTATCATCTCCCTTGACGCAAGCTAGAACCTCTCGGCCATCCATCTTGGGGAGGTTTAGATCTAGCAACATAAGATCCGGACGAGGCGCCAGGGTGTGCACACCCTGGCGCCTCAGAAAAATCATGGCCTCAACGCCATCCGAGGCGATGTGCAAATGGACTGACCTATTGATATCTCGGAAAGCTTCCTGCGTCAGTCGTACATCACCCGGGCTGTCTTCAACTAAGAGAACCTCTATCGGCATGCCATTTCCTTCTCAGCTTTTGTAATCTATTCGTTCTTACTTAGTCCCTGCCAAGGCAAACCGAAAGGTAGAACCGTGCCCAGGTTGCGATTCGACCGTGATGCTGCCACCGTGCCGCTCGATAATCTTCTTGCAGATGGCCAATCCTACGCCGGTGCCAGCGAACTCTTCCCGCTTGTGCAGCCGCTGGAAGATACCAAAAATCTTTTCGAAGTACTGCGAGTCAATTCCCAGTCCGTTATCTCGTATCGAGAATACCCATTTACTCTCGTCATTCTTGGACACGGAAATGTGCACTCGGGGAATTCCGGGACCTTGATACTTGATCGCATTGCCCACGAGGTTTTGAAAAAGATGAACCAGTTGCATCTCGTCCGCTAGGACCGTGGGAAGTCGATCGTGAGTCACTATCGCGCCACTTTCTGCGACGGCGCCACGCAAATTTATAAGAGCCTGTTCTAATGCTTCTTCACTAGAAGTATCGAGCAAATCCATCGGCTTGGTCCCGACGCGCGAATAGGCCAGCAGATCATTGATCAATCGCTGCATGCGACTTGCTCCGTCCATCGCAAAGGAGATAAATTCATCAGCGTCGGAGTCCAGCCTTCCCGTGTACCGTTTGGAAAGGAGCTGGGTGTAACTTGCCACCATTCGAAGCGGCTCCTGCAAATCGTGAGAGGCAATGTAGGCGAATTGCTCCAATTCCTCGTTCGAGCGATTTAATTCCTCCACCTTCTGCAGAAGATGCGCTTCGGCCTTTTTGCGCTTGGTAATGTCACGGACGGCGGCCGTCACAAGGATGCCCTCGGCGCTTTCCAGCGGGCTCAGCATGATCTCGATGGGAAAGTGGCTTCCATTCTTCCGCCGCCCAGTGAGTTCAATCCCCGTACCAATCTGCTGAGCCAGCGCGTCTTCTGCGGATCGAAGAGCGTCTGCTAGTAGCCGCTCCGCGAATCCTTCGGGGATGATGTTCTTGACCTGCTGGCCGACCAACTCATCACGGTGATATCCGAACTGTTTCTCCGCTTGGACATTTAGCAGCACTATTTCCCCGCGTTGGTTCACCACCACCATGGCATCCGGCGCCGCCTCCAACAGCCCCCGGTACTTGCCCTCCATCTGCGCCAAGTGCTTTTCCGCGTCCCTGCGTACGCTGATGTTGCGGATCGCCGCGGTCACGAGAATTCCCTCGCTACTCTCCAGCGGGCTCAACATGATCTCAATGGGAAATTCAGTTCCGTCCCTCCGCCGTCCAGTGAGTTCAATCCCCGTTCCGATCTGCTGCGCTAACGCGTCTTCCACTGATCGCAGACCGTCTGCGCGCAGTCGTTCGGCGAAGCCTTCCGGAATGATATTCTTCACCTTTTGTCCAATCAGTTCGTCGCGACGATATCCGAATTGTTTCTCTGCCTGAACATTGAGCAGCACGATTTCTCCCCCCTGGTTCACTACTACCATGGCATCCGGTGCCGCCTCCAATAGCCCCCGGTATTTCCCCTCCATCTGCGCCAGATTTTTTTCCGCAGCGTTGCGCACACTAATGTCTTGCATCGTTGCCATGATCAGGATTCCTTTGGTGCTGTGCAGCAGAAGTTGGCTGGATTCTCAAGAAACGAAGTCGATCGCGCTTGATGTCTTTCGCCGAATAAGATTCTGCAGTGATCGCGGGTTGGAGCCACAACGAGTAAAGTCAAAATGTCAGACCCGAACGCGAGTTGTAACATACGATTCAGCTTCGACTCGGTCTTTATCATTTTTCTAGAGGCTTTCAGGACAACTACTAATTCTGTCATCGCCATACAAAACAAAATTTACAAAATCGCACATAGGCTCTCTGAATAAATAGAGAACGTTAAGACTGTGAATGTTTTGTTCGGACACGACCTAGAGGACTGAAATTGGGCCTGCAGGCGCGTACCGATTTTTTGGAAGGGAGCTCAAGCTTATACGAGGCTTATCTCTAAGAACAAACTCCATTCGCGAGGGGGTGTCGTATAAACCATGAGTTCGAGTCCGCAGCTCGTATGTGGGTTCTTTCGCCAGCATTAAACGAAGTTACTGACGAATTGGGTGTTTAGCTCCCGTCACTTTTGAGCGCGACCAGAAGCAATGGCCCTTCTGGGCCTTAGCAGGATTGAGGCGGCCAGTGCGGCAGTTTTGTGATCCTTGGTCCAAGGCGGACCGATGGAAGTTCCTAGTGTCGAGATTCTTCGCTGTGTAGATCGACTCGCTTGTTTTCCGAATGCCGTCTGAAGCCTTTCGTCCAGTTCTCTCTCTTTAATTGTGGCAGCAGAAATCTTTAACCGTCCACACGCTCTTATAACAGAGTTGCGAAAGAATTCACCCTCGGCCCTATGAAGGAGCGGGTGAGATGCCAGTATTTTCGAAAGCGGCGGCAGGGGGCGGCCTGACGCCGAAAGCACTGCAGCACCTATGATGTGATATAAGCGTTTTTCGAGGTCGCGAACTATTTCATCGAGAGCCGCTAAAGCCAAGCGCTCCGAAGCGATTGTACAATTTGCCAGATGCTTTTCCGAATCCGGGAGTGCCAAGGTCGCGGCATAGTGATAGGGCTGCTTCGTCCCAGGGATTCTCGGATCCATCGTGACGATGTGCCTCCGGTCAACTACTTCCAGCGAGCCTTCTGTGGAGGAAACAGCCACGATGACGCCCCAACCTGAATGCATTCGCACACCAAGCGCTACACGCTTCATGGTTAGGCCTTCTCAATGATTCCTTGCGTTATCGGCAATGAATCTGGTTGAAAGATGGTCGGGGCGTGGAGATTTGAACTCCAGACCTCCCACTCCCAAGTTCAGGCGTATCATCCCTGGGAAGTCCTTCCTTTTCAATCTTTGTTTTGAAAACAAATGAGTTAGAAAAATATTTGGTAGCGGCAGGACGAGACGAAATGTGGCTCCGCACGCATGGAGTCCCCTGAATTTTCACCAGAGCGAAGAAGATGCGAAGTGACTCGCAAGTCCAAATCCATTCTCGAATCCCAGCCCGTTTGCGTCGGCAACGCCGACTGCAAGCAGAGCCGTCCGCAATCTGCGGAAAAGCACTGCGGGCCGAAATTCGTGCTCATCACAGAAATGCAGGACCGCCACAATTCCGATTCCGGAGTCCCCTGGCGTCACAGAGGGCTGGGTATTCTCTACATCCCGAGATCACGACCTGCGTGCTCCATCGAACTTTTCACGGCACCGAAAATTTGGAAATCGCATTCGCAATGCCATAAATCAGCTCTCTCGCATGACAACATCGGCCTATCGCGCGTGGGAAGCGTGGCGTTCCGCTGAGCGGTGATAAAGGAGTTCGCCGTAGATTGCGCTCATCGTCCCAAAACCCTCTTGCGGATGTCGGGCCAAAACTCCTTCGCTACATTGAAGAACGCGTCCAGGGCGATCTGTTGTCCCCACTTATCTGCTGTATTTCCAAACGACCGATTGGCCGCCGGATAATAGGCGTTGGAAATGCCCGCCGCCACCGCATTGCCCGCGAGCTCCGACGTGTTGAAGTGGTTGCGGCCATCATCGCCACGGGTTATGAACTCGCGGCTCAAGGCGTATCCGGTTCGCCTCCAAAACCCGCCGTTTCCTCTCACGAAATAGCGGGGGTCCTGATGGAGCGCGGCCGGAAACAGTCCCTCGCTCATAATGTTACCGATGGCTTGATCGGCGAATGCCCCTCCATAATATTTTCCGAACCCTTGTGCGCCTTGACCGAAGGAAGCGTATTGACGCTGCGCCATCCCTAACCCGGCAAATACACCTGCCACCAGAAAAGCCGAGGGATCAAAAGAATCGTCGAATGCAACTTTCATCTTTGCGCTTCGAGTCAACGGAAGGATTGTTGTCGTATTCTCGTCCGAGCGGTAGTTGGGTATCACCCAGAAAATGTGATTCTTGCTCGGTTCGTGTTGCGGTCCATTCTGCTCAGGATTTGACTGAGGAGTTTGGGATTGAGCCGGCTGAGGTGCATCCGGCAGAGGTGACATTTCTTGACCCTGCGCAGAAATTGATCCAACAAGAAAACCAAGGCCGACCAACAGATGGCAAGTCGCTTTCAGGAAGGAACGTAACACTAGGCTATGCACTATCAATCTGATGCATGGTCAGCCCCAGTCACAATTCAGATGAACAAGTTGTCATCTCTAGGATGTCTCAGCGTCATTCTCAACTGCTAATGTTCCATCGAAGCTTCCGAACGAATCGTTAGAGGATCTAATCGGTCAATGAGATATCAACGTCGCGTGGCAGTGGTCTCGGACGGGAGAACAGGCCGGGTTTCATTTTCCTTTACTTCACCATGGCCTAAAATCGCGGCCTCTTCGAGCCGCCCGCTCGAAGTTGTAGGTACTCCGGAAGTGTGGCGATCTTGAGCGGTGCGCTTCGTGTTTTGTTCCGGTGCGGTCCAGGACGCGGCTGCTTTCTCGTGTTGGCACTTCTGACTGTCGTTTTGTCTGCAACTTCTACGCGCGCTCAAGACAACTATGAAATCCAAGTTTACGGATCGGAATTGGTGGACCCCGGCCACACCAGGGTCGGGCTGCACAGTAATTTCACGATTGATGGCTCAAAAACGATTATCAATGGTGTTTATCTGAACGTGGACCAAAAGGTCGGTGGATGGTATTGGTCCCTGAACCCAACGCTGGACCGCTCCTTCCATGGAGAGAGCGTCAACCAAGGGGTCGTCTTCTCACCCAATTTCAAATTCAGCTACGACTTCAGTCCCAAGATCGCCGCGGGCCTCGAGTATTACGGGTCGGTCGGCCCGGTCACGGGATTCGACGCCGTCGCACAGCAGCAGCACCAGATTTTCCCCGCGATTTGATTTGAATATCGCGCCGCAGTGGGAAATCAATTTCGGCTTGGGCGTGGGTCTCACGAAGGCCACAGATCACCTCATTGCGAAAATGATCCTTGGGTATCGACTTAATTTCTAATCCAGGAAAGGAAACGAGCAATGGTGAAGGGACTCGTGATCGGTTTTTTGCTGGCGGTAGTGATTTTGGCCGGTGCGGTTTTCGGCTATTTGGCCTCGGGTATGGTGCCTGTTGCTACTGCCGACCCACCAATGCCATTTGAGAAAAAACTTGCCAACATGGCTCTGAACGCGCATATCGAGAAGCAACACGTTGTGCAATCTCCTGTTGCTGCCGACGAACCCGCTTTCCTTGCTGGTGCGGGAGTGTACAAAGAGCACTGCGCGGTCTGTCACGGAGTGCCAGGCCAGCCCCCCACCGACTACTCCGCGACGATGTTTCCGATGCCGCCTCAACTCTTTCGAGGGCATGGTGTGACCGATGACCCAGCGTTCGAGAGTTATTGGAAGGCGGCTAATGGTATCCGGCTGTCCGGGATGCCCGCGTTCAAGACGAAGCTAACGGACACGCAATTGTGGCAGGTCAGTCAATTAGTCGCGCACGCGAACGATTTGCCCGAATCCGTGAAGAAAGCGCTTGCCCCTGACGTTCCGCCATCAGCAACTCCACAGACTCCGACGGCGACCGGTGAATCGAGCAAGAAGTAATCAACCATAGGAAAAAACAAGGAGACCGTGAGAATTTACTGTATAGCCCCGACAACGGGGTCACGCGGAATTTTATGCCGCATCTTTGGATGTTTCTCCTGCAGTCATTGACTTCGTGAAGAGCTTGCGTCGGCGAATGTTGTGCAAGCGAGGTTCAAACAGGTGGTTTTGGGTAGGACGGTTTGGATGGGCGATGGCGACCTTCCTCACACAATCTGAGCACACATGCTTCCCGCTCTTACTTCTTGGCGGTCGGCGGCAACACACCGTTCAGACGCAGATACATTGCGGTTTCGGCGTAGTGGTCGGCCCAAGCACCGGCCAGGACCAGGCTGATCCAGGCTCGCGTAACTTGTTTTCCGCCGAATCCTTCCGTGGTTTCCTCTAGTTTCGAATCGTCCATTTTCGCCAGCGCGTCGGAGCAGAAATCGAATGAGGCCTTGAGCGCTACGATGAGCTTGTCTTTCGAGTCTGTGTCTTTTACTTCCTCGACCTTGGGAGCAGCGACGGCGGCCGCCTTGCCGCACAGCAGATTATTCGTTTCGGCCATGTGGACAACGAGACGGCCGAAGGTCATCTGGTCGGAGCTGGGCTTGTAACTGAATTTTTCGGCGGGCATGGCTTCGACGGCTGCGACGGTGTTTTTCTGCCGGCCGGCCAGAATGTCTCTCAGGGCGGTACTTACCGGGTTCTTTGATTGCGCGCACGTTGTTTGTGCAATCGCTGACGCGGCGAGGAACAGCAAGGCATGGATCACGAAAGTTCTCTTCATTTTGTCCTCATTTCAGTTTGGATTTCAGCTTGCATTTTGGCATTGTATGTCAGATTTGGGGGTATATAGCCTTCGGCAAGACGCAGTCCGTACCGCAAATCCTGCAATACCGTGGTCATCGCCCCCCCCTTGAGTGGCTAATGTTGAATCGCAATATTCAGAGTCCGAAGCCTATGTCCTCAACTCTCGCGCAGGGCAATCATTGGGTCCACCTTGGTCGCGCGCCGGGCTGGAAGGTAGCTGGCTAGAACGGCAACGGCAAACAAAAGCAGAGGCACGATCAGAAACACAGCCGGATCATGCGGGCGCACGCCGTAAAGCAAACTGCCCAGCAACGACGCAGTGGATGCAGAAACGACCATGCCAGCCACAATTCCGAGGCCCGCCAGCACTATACCCTTTTGCAAGAACAGCTTCAGGACGCCGCCTCGCCCGGCCCCCAAGGCCATGCGAATACCGATCTCGCGCGATCTTTGGCTGACCATGTAGGCCAGCAAGCCATAAATTCCGATGGAGGCCAGAAGCACCGCCAGTCCGGCGAATCCGCCCACCAGGTCGGCAGAAAAACGGCGTGAAGCCAGTGACCGATCAAGGATGTCATTCATAGAGACAACATTGAACACGGGTAAGCCGGGATCAATGCTCTGGATTTCATGCCGAATCTGTGGTTCGAGCAGGGTCGCGGGCAGAGACGTCCGCAACACCACGCTCACTTGCTTGCTGGGGTCTTGATAGACCGAAACGTAGATGTGGGGAACGCCATCGATGTCGAGACCGTCATTCTTGATATCCTTAATAATACCCGCGACGGTCGTCCATGGCTCCATAGGGTCTTGACCGAACCGCATTCGGCGGCCCAGCGGATCGCGGGTTGGCCAATACTTACGAGCCGTGCTTTCATCAATGATGGCCACCGGCTGTTTGCCGTCTTCATCGCCCTCGGTGAATGAGCGGCCGCGTAGGAGCGTCGCCTGCAACACCTTAAAATAATCGGGGCTTATCCGAATTCTCTCGGCGCGCAGATCCTGCGAGGACTCGACCGGTCTATCTTCAATCGCGAAGCCTTCGATCTCTAAGCCACCGACCGCGTTGGGGTTGCTATTGGTGGTCGGTAGAGATGAGGTGATTGCGGCGAGTTCTACTCCCGGAATTGCCTTCATGCGCCGCAGCAACTCACGATCAAAGGTGGCCTTACCAGGAATACCGAGATACGGATCCGTCTTCGGATCGTTGGGAACTCCTAGCCACGTGTTTGCCGTGACAACTTGAGTTGGATTAAAGCCTGGATTTTCCTGCAACAGATCCCGCAGCGTACGCAGCAGCAAGCCGGCTCCCACCATCAGTATGACGGCAAATGCCAGTTCAGAGACGATTAGGACATCCCGCAATCGGCCGGTCTTAGTGCTGTAGCCGGACCCGCGACCGCCTTCACGAATGGCCGAGGAGAGAGCGCCTTTTGCCGAAAGAAGCGCTGGAGCAAGTCCAAACACTAAGCCGGCAAGAATGGAAATCAGCAGAGCGAAGGCCAGCACCACCCAGTCGATTCGTACTTCGCTGAGCCGGGGAACGTTCGATGGCACAAAGCGCAGAATGAATCCTAAAGTACCAACCGCGGTTGCGATTCCCGCGGCACCGCCGATGAGCGACAGCAGCATGGACTCGGTCAGCATCTGGCGCACCATCCGGCCGCGGCTCGCCCCCAGCGCTAACCGCACCGCCATCTCTTGTTGTCGCCCCGAAGCGCGCGCCAAGAGGAGATTGGCAATGTTCAACGATACGATGAAAACGATCAGGATTACCGCACCCAGTAACACCAGCAGCATGGGCCGAACATTGCCTACCAAAGTTTCTTGCAATGGTTGAATCTCAATTGTCCATTGCGCCTGCGGCGGATAATCGGTGGGAAAGTCGTGGCGTAATTGGGCAGCCATGGCAGTGAGCCGCGCCTGAGCTTGCTTCAGTGTCAGGCCAGGCTTAAGTCGTCCGATTCCAGATACTAAATCCCGGTTACCACGTATTGGCGGGGGAAAGGGATCTGCGCTGAATCCGCAGGCGCCAAAGACTTCCACGTCGCCGGAAGTCGTCGGTCCAGGATGGCGAAATCCGCGTGGCAGAACCCCAATAATTGTAGCGGGATCACCGTCGAGCCGGATGGTACGGCCGAGAACATTCGGATCGGCGCCATAGGCACGGCGCCACAGGCCATCGCTGATCACGGCCAGGGGAGCGAAACCGGGCGCGAAGTCCTGCGGACCAAACAACCGTCCGATTTGCGGGGTCACGCCCAGCATGGAAAAGTAGCTAAAACTGCCATTGACCGCCTCGAGACGCTCGGGCTGTTTGGCGCCGGTCAAATTCTCGGTACCCTCAAAGATCGGGGTCACATCTTCAAATACACCCGCTCGCGTCTGCAGGTCATCCAGTTCGGGCTTGGAAAAGCTAACGTCCCGCAATCCTACGCCGGGCTCGTTAAAGAAGATTCGTACCAAACGATCCGGATCGCTATAGGGCAGAGAATGCAACAACACCGCATTCACGATGCTGAAAATTGCCGTGTTGGCTCCCACGCCGAGAGCCAGAGTCAAAATCGCAACCGCGGTGAAACCTGGATTCTTGCGCAACAATCTCAATCCATGACGCATGTCCGAACCTAGTTCACCCCACCAGCGCACGCCCACAGATGCCCGCACGGCATCTTTGTGAGACTCGATTCCGCCGAACTCAATCCTCGCCTGTCGCATCGCTTCTTGCTGGGAAAGGCCTTTGCGAACCAGGTCCGCTGCGCGGCTCTCAATGTGGAAACGCACTTCCGTTTCCATTTCACTTTCAAGCCGCTGTCCCTTGACCATCCACTTCCACCAAGAAAGGAATCGAGTCAGAAGATTCATATCTGCTCCGAGGTGGTGCGCAGGATACTGGCGATCAACGATGCCATGCGGTTCCACTTTTCGGTTTCCGAATGGAGCTGGCGCCGCCCGGCTGCAGTCAGGCTGTAGAACTTCGCCTTGCGTTTGTTATCCGATTCCCCCCACTCGCTGGCGATCCAACCCTGATGTTCCAGCCGATAGAGCGCCGGATATAACGAGCCTTGCTGGATCTCCAGTTGTTCGCCAGAGATCTGCTGAATGCGCAGCAAAACCCCGTAGCCGTGCAGCGGGCCAAGCGAGACAGCTTTGAGGATCAGCATGTCCAGCGTGCCCTGCAGCAAATCAATTTGTTTGCCCACGACCTCTCCTTGTTTGTCTAGGAGAGGTTTAACAAAACTCACCTAGATAGTCAAGGAGAGAGTATTTTTGCGAAAAGATTCCCCCGATCCGGAGGGTACGGCCGAGAACATTCGGATCGGCGCCATAGGCACGGCGCCACAGGTCATCGCTGATCACGGCCTCTGGAGCGAAACCCGGCGAGCCCAAACTTATGTGGACGTCAGTCTGACTGTAGTGAAAATTGTAGTGACCGTCCGAGCAAGTGCATCCATTCAGCTACAATCAGCCGCAGTTCCGATTTTGCGCTAAGTCCTGATGTTTGAGGCGTTCTGTATGTAACTGATTGAAGGAAATGGTCGGGGCGTGGAGATTCGAACTCCAGACCTCCTGCGCCCAAGGCAGGCTCCTTACTTCCGGTAAGCAATTCATTTTCAATCACTCAATAGAAAAATTGCGACTTAGCTCCAGATTGAGAATTGCGTAGGCAGCCTGGCCCGATTGTTGGATCGGCCTCTTAGCGTGACTTTCCTAACGTACCAACCGGTATGTACGTTAATCATCCGAAAGTCAATAACAATTTGAGCGGTTTGACTTTGGGCTTCTGCCGTTCTCGAATTTCATAACCTCGCGCGGTTGTGCATGAAAAGTTGGAGAAACCTTCGCTCGAGCCGTTTTGGGATGGTCCAAGAATTTTGTTAGCCCGCCCCTCATTTTCACGCTCTCAAGTGTTGGGCCCGTTGTGTCACGTAATCGTCGTGAACCTGGAATACCACCTGCTCCGTATTTCTCGCCCAGCCATCTCAGCACGAAAACTTTGCTCGGACAAAAAGGAGAAGATATGAGCGCACTAAGACGGTTGCGAAATTTCTGGATGCCGTGGGTTGCGATGATTGTTCTGGGTTGCTTCAGTGACGCGGCCGCTCAGACGAGCTACAAAATTACCGATTTGGGCATTAACAACAGCAAAGACAACTTCAGCATGGCCATGGGCCTCAATAATCAGGGCTGGACGGAGAACATGGATGGGACCGTGAACCCTCCAGAGACTAGCCTGTTTACGACAGTTGCAAGGGGCCGCGCGGTGATAAGCATCTACGGATTCAACATCGACCTGGGCACGCTTGGAAAACCCGGCGCCAACAGTTGGATCAACTGGGGCGGGATCAATGACTTCGGGGAAGCCGTTGGTCAGTCCGAAACAGCTGAACTAGATCCGAACGGCGAAGACATTTGCGGCTTCGGCACACACCTTATTTGCGTTCCGTTTCTTTGGCGATTCGGCCAAATGAGCGCTCTTCCGACGCTCGGCGGAAATAATGGGCAGGCCAGCGCCATCAATAACCGGGGAGAAGTCGTCGGATATGCCGAAAACGGTCCCGTGGACTCCACATGCCCAGCCGGCACAACCAACAATCGGATTACGTTGCCGGCGTTGTGGGAAAGAGGGAGCGCCGAAGCTCTTCCTCTGGTGGGTAACGATCCAGACGGTGTCGCATTCGGGATTAACGATCGAGGCCAAGCCGTAGGCTACTCGGGAAGCTGCACTGCAGCGATTCACGCAGTAATGTGGAAAGACAAGACTGCCTTCGTGCTTCAGGATCTCGGAGGTACAGGTTCTAATTTCGGCTACGCCATTAACAACCGCGGCCAAATCGCCGGGCAAATCGGCACTGCTGACGGCACAACTTTCTATGCCGCGGCTTGGCTGAACGGCGCCGACGGCGCAGTCACAAGCCTTGGCGTTCTGCCGGGAGATTTTGCCGCCTTTGCCACCGGCATCAACGACCGGGGCCAAGTGGTGGGAAACAACTTTGACTCCAGTTTCAACTGGTCCCACGGCTTCATCTGGCAGGATGGTGTGATGACCGACCTTAACACGCTGATTTCCGCGGATTCCAACCTGTTCATAATCTCGGCTAGCAATATCAATGATAGCGGACAAATCTCGGGCATGGGAACGGTGCAAAGCGGGCCCCATAAGGGCGACATTCACGCCTATCTTTTGACACCCGAAAAGGGACGCATGGAGGGCGCCTCGATGGCAGATTTCGCACGTACGCACCCGCAATCCGTTTTGTCCGCGAATGCTTGCAACCACTCTTTGCAGAAATTGGGACCCGGCCGATTCCAGCGTTAGCGGGCATTTTCGGAGCTTCCGCGCCGTCTATTCAAGGCATACGCTGCGCGAGGCACAAGGGCGGATGATGTACGGGAATTCTGGGTCACGCAAATATCGACGTGACCCAGAATGTTTACGGCAAAAACTGCTGGGAAGAACGAGGGGATGCGGTCACCCGAGCTGTCGAAGCAATGACCAATACCGCTCAAAATGCCGAGAAAGAAGAGAATCAGCCTGAATCAGCCCCAGCAGGGGCTAGAATTACAAGTTGAAGCCCGGTGGTGATGGCGTTTCGCAAGAAGATGGCCAGCGGGGAAGTCCAGCAACGATACCGTCGTCGTGGACCAATCGTGGAGTTTTGTCACGCGTGGATCAAGAGCAAGCTGGGACTGCGGCAGTTCCATGTGCGGGGTCTGAAGAAAGTGCACATGGAAATGTTGTGGGCTTGCCTGACCTACAACCTGCAGTTTTGGATCCGTCTCACAAAGCTAAGCACAACACCATCCGTTACCTGAGAGAGTAAGAGAACATCGGTGAGGATCGAGACACTCGCCAGTAACAAGTCCCAAATTAAATAAACTCACGCCCAATCTTCAATTGTTTGAGGTTTTTTCACAGCTTCCAGGGCTGGACTCTACTTGGTCCGGTTTGGGCGTTAGACTTAGCAGGTTCTCTCTCTTCGTTGACTTGCCTTTAGACGCAGCCTAAGATTTCCGCGCAGAGGAAGTTCCCTCCCAAATGATCGGCAAGATACTTGGCCATTACCGCATCGTCGAGAAGATCGGCGCTGGTGGCATGGGCGAAGTGTACCGTGCACGCGATGAGCAGCTCGACCGTGATGTAGCGCTAAAAGTCCTGCCGGCCGGCACGCTCGGCGACGACGCTGCTCGAAAACAGTTCCGCAAAGAAGCTCTGGCTCTCGCAAAACTGAACTATCCCAACATTGAAACCATTTTCGAATTCGGTTCGCAGGATGGCGTGGATTTTCTGGCCATGGAGCTGATTCCCGGGCAGCCGCTTGGCGAAAAACTGAAAGACGGGCCGCTCGAGCAGCAGGAAATCGTCCGGCTCGCGACGCAGCTCGCGGACGGATTGACGGCGGCGCACGAGCAGAGCGTCATCCATCGCGATCTGAAGCCTGCCAATCTTTTCGTCACACCGGACGGGCGTCTGAAGATCCTCGATTTCGGCTTGGCGAGGCTGGTGCATCCGGAACTTGCCGGAGATGTGACGCGAAGCATCACGATGGAAACAGGGACGGTGTCGGGCACCGTGCCTTACATGCCGCCGGAACAGTTGCGCGGATTGCCGGCCGATGCACGCAGCGATATCTATGCAGCCGGCGCGGTGCTGTATGAGATGGCCACGGGGCAAAGGCCGTTCCCGCAAAAGCAGAGCGCGGAATTAATGGGCGCAATTCTGCATCAGGCGCCGCCGGCACCAAGTTCGGTGAACCCGCATGTCTCGCCCGGGCTTGAATCCGTAATCGGCAAGATGCTCGAAAAAGATCCGGGGCAACGCTATCAATCGGCGCGCGAATTGCGGATCGCCCTAGAGACCATTTCGAACGCCGGCGTGGCGTCCGGCCGGGTAGCAGCAACTTCCGTTGCGACTCAAGAATCCGGTCGCGCGCCGATCACTGTAGTGGAACGACCCAGAAGACGCTGGAGGATCGCAGCGCCGCTCATGCTCTTTGCCGTCGCGGCGGCCGCTTTCGCTGGGTGGCTCTTCTATGCGCGACACGCGCACGCATTGGGCGCGGCCGACACGGTGGTGCTGGCGGATTTTTCGAACTCGACGGGTGACCCTGTATTCGATGACACGCTGAAACAGGCGCTCTCGGTGCAACTCGCGCAGTCGCCATTTCTGAACGTCCTGGCGGATCGCAAGGTGAACTCGACGCTGAAACTGATGGACAAGAAGCCCGGCGAGCCTCTTACCGGCGAAACGGCGCGGGAATTGTGCGTGCGCTCGGGCAGTAAAGCGGTGCTGCAGGGCTCGATCGCCAGCCTGGGAAGCGAGTATGTAATCGGGTTGAAGGCGGTGAACTGTACCAGCGGCGATGTGCTGGCCCAGGAACTCGTGCAGGCCGCGAGCAAGGAACAGGTTTTGAAGGCGATGGGCGGGGCCACAACAAAATTTCGGCAGACTCTCGGCGAGTCGCTGAGCACGGTGCAGAAATACGACACGCCACTCAACCAGGCCACCACCCCTTCGTTGGACGCTCTGAAAGCCTTCACACAAGGGAAGACAATTCGCAATACGAAAGGCGATGCCGAATCGATTCCGTTTTTCAAGCATGCCATCGAACTCGATCCCAACTTCGCGATGGCCTACACGGCGCTGGGCGTCTCGTACTCCAACCTCGACGAACACGGCGCCGCGAGCGAATATCTGAGCAAGGCCTACGAATTGCGCGGCCGCGTGAGCGAGCGCGAACAATTTGCCATCGGTGGCCTGTACCACGATTACGTTACCGGGGACAGGCAGAAGGCCAACGACACTTATGCGTTGTGGGAGCAGACCTATCCGCGAGAGCTATCGCCACACGTCAACATCGGCGTGAACTACAGCTTGATGGGGCAGCAGCAGAAATTTTTGGCCGAGGGCCTGGAATGCCTGCGCCTGGATCCTGCATTCAGCGGTTGTTACGCCAATCTCATGAACAATTATATTTTTATGTATCGGCTGCAGGATGCCAAGGCCACTTACGATCAGGCAGTCGCCCGCAAGATAGATGTGCCGTTCCTGCATGAGCTCAGATTCAAGCTCGCTTTCCTCGAAGACGACAACGCAGAAATACAGCGACAGATCGCCTGGGCCGCCGACAAACCGGGCGAGCAGGAATATTTTCTGAACCAACAGGCAGTTCCACGGCGAACTACAGAACGCGCGTGCATTGATCCAACGCGCAGTGGAACTCGCCCGGCAGGGTGACCTGAAGCAAGACGCAGCGGACTACGAAGTTGGGCTGGCGTGGTCAGAAGCCGAGCTTGGGAACTTTGAGGTGGCTCGACAGCAGGTTGCCACTGCTCTCACCATGTCCACAGACCGTGATCTCCAGGTGCAGGCAGCTGTGGTTCTGGCTCGGGCCGGAGACGAGACGCAGGCCCAAAAGATTGCCGACGACCTGGCCAAGAGATTCCCGTCCGATACTCTGGTCAATTTTATTTGGCTGCCCACCATTCGCGCGGCCATCGAAATTGGCCGCAAAAATCCTGCGAAAGCGGTTGAGTATCTTCAGACCGCGCTCCCATACGATCTGAGCTTTCTCGTCGAGCTTTATCCTGCCTATCTGCGCGGAGTCGCATATCTAAAGTTGCAACGCGGGAGCGAACCCGCCGCCGAGTTTCAAAAGCTTTTCGACCATCGCGGGCTGGTGGGGTATCAGCAGCAAGGTGCGCTGGCGCATTTGGGGATTGCGCGAGCGTACGTGCTGCAAGGCGACAAAGCTAAAGCGCGGGCCGCCTACAATGACTTCTTCGCGCTTTGGAAAAACGCCGACCCCGACATACCTATCCTAATCGCAGCAAAGTATGAATACGCAAAGCTTCAATAATCACACGCATTTCACGAGTCCATTAGATTGACGGCGATTTGTCCCCGCTAATCCGCCCTAGTGCCATCTGGTAAGTCGTTTACCAGGTGTTGCGGATAAATCCTGCCTGCAAGAGCGATCCGGACGCTGGAATGCTTCGAAAGACTTCCATAAGTAGCCCCGATAGGCGGGAGGGTTTATCCTAGTTGCCGGTTGCGCAGGGAGTCTTTGTATGTCGAGAAAACTCGCGGGCCTCGCGGCCTTTTTTATTCTTAGCCTCCTCGCTCGCGGGGTGGGCCCAAACGGACAATGGCGACGCGTTGAAACTGCTCGACGAGGTCGCGAAACACTATGCGGATGCCAACAGCTATCACATCGAGTCCATCCGCGAATCGCGGATCTCCTCTGAGCTCCACTCTTCTTGGCAGAAGGAGATGCTGAGGGCTGAGCAGGCACCGGGAAACCGTTACCGCTTCGAAGGGCGATCCGCTTCAGGCTCCGGAATCGTGCTCTCGGACGGCATCACCGAATGGAATCTACACCGCAGCTATGACCAATACACCAAAAGGCCGCCAGGGAACTATGGCCACCCGTTTCCGAAGAGGCCAACCGCCCAGGATGAAGAGCCAGAGCAAGAAGCCTTTTTCTTGCAGACGAACCTCGCGACGGCGGGTGATTTCGCCAAGTCAGCGCACTTCCTACCAGAAGAAACAATCTCGGTAGAAGATCATCGCGTCGCGTGCGTGGTTGTGACCTTTGGCCCGGAGGACCTGCGACAGCCCTTTCCATCTGCTAGTACAAGTCAGACCTTCTGGATCGACAAGGTGCACCGGATCATCGTAAAGTCGCTGCGCGTAAGCGACGGCAATAGGCTGTTCGACCCGGCGCGCCCGCCCGTACACCCAATTTCTGTCCACAGCGAAGAATTGACTGTCTATCCCGTGGTGAAGCTGAACGAGCCCATTCCAGATATCGATTTTGCCTTTACTCCACCCGAAAATGCTTCCGTTGTGGAGGAGTTTCCCTCGCCTTATGGCGTCAGTACGGCGGCTGACTCCGACTCCGCAACGGTCCTGCCCAAGCAGCCCGACATGATCGGCAAGATGGAGCCAGCACTTACGTTGCATGCGGCGGACAACAGCTCGTTGCAACTGGGCGGTCTGCGCGGACATCCTGTATTGATCGACCTTTGGGCGACATGGTGCGCTCCATGCTTGGAGGAGATGCCGCTGATCGATCACATATTTCGGAAGACACGAGACACGGGACTCGTCGTGCTGGGATTGGATTACGACCGGGACCCGAAGACCGCCGCGGACTTCCTGAAACGAAAGAACTACGGCTGGGCAGACTACCATGACGACTTGAAGCGACCTGAATTCCCCCACAATGGAATTCCACTGATTGTGCTGATCGATGCGGAGGGGAAGATCGTTTACTACAACAATGGGGCATACGACGATCCTGGTCTGGTGTCGGCGGTCAGGAGACTAGGTCCGGCTTTTGCCACAGCGCTGGGTAATGATTTCAAGCAATAGCGGGGACCAAGAATTCTCCAGCTCGTGGATCGCACTACTCAGTCGTGTCAGCCACGCGCTAAGTCCCGATAAGTCCGGGTTCTAGGACTCCACTGATTTGCGCGTTGATCAGGACTTACTAAGCCCGCGGAGCCGACATGCAGAGCGCCGCTAAAATGGGATGCTCAAAGATTGTAGTGCTGATAAGGACTGGCGGACGGAAGTCAGCAGGTCACTACAAAAGTCACTACAGTGGAGCGAGTGCAATGACGGACGCCGCCGCTAAGTTATTGAGGGGATTGGTCGGGGCGTGGAGATTCGAATTCCAGACCTCCTGCGCCCAAGCCAGCCGGGCTACCTTTTAGAAGTCCTTCCTTTTCAACCTTAGTTTTGAAAATAAACGAATTAGAAAAATATTTGGTAGTGGCACGATGTACGGAAATGTGGCTGCGCATGCATCGAGTCCCCCGAATTTTCCCCATAGCGAACAAAGAGCGAAAGCAACAACGCTCGTGTCAAAACATCGAATCTGCCTGCACTATTAATTCTGTCCCCATTGGGGTAGAATAAGTGAATGAACACTACAGAATATACTCCGGCGCAGGCTTCGGCTGTTGCGAATCTGTCGCTTCCCGCCGTTCATAAGCTCATCGAACGTCGGCTCATTCGGCCGCGACGACTCCGCACTGGCCGCTCCGTCCAACGGATGCTCAGTCGCGAGCAAGTGTTGTATCTCCGCCTCGAAGCGGAGGGTGTGAGACTCCTGCCGCTCGCCGCTCGCCGAGCAATCGCCAAGGAAATTGAAGAGTCTCCCGAAGTTGACGCTGTATTTCTTACGGAGGGTTCAGCAGTGGTAATTCAAGTGAAGTCAGTGCGGCTAGAACTCGACTTGGACCTAAAGAAACTTGAGCGTGCCGAGGAAATGATTATTTCCGACGCTGAGACCATGCGCGGTGTGCCTGTTTATCGTGGCACACGCATTCCAGTCGAACTTATTGCCGATATGTTGAGCCAAGGAGCGACCCTGAACGAAATCCTAGAGGGATACCCAGCTCTGGATCGCGAGAAGGTCGAGCTCGCTCCGCTTTACGTCCAAGCTTTTCCGCGCCGCGGCCGTCCGGTTTCTCGCCCCTGGAAAAAACGAAAGCCGATTCGTGCAACGCGGCATCGTCAAGCCCATGCGGAGTGACAGTGAAGCTTTTGATCGATGAATGCCTACACACATCCTTGGTTGAATTAGCGCATGCGGCGGGTCACGTGGCGGATCATGTTAATTATCTCGGTCTCGGCAGTTCGAAAGACTGGCAACTCATGGCGACAATCCGCGCACAGGACTACACGTTTGTAACGAACAACCGCTCCGACTTTCTTGTTTTACATGGGCAGGAAGCGCTGCACGCGGGAGTCATCATTATTGTTCCCAATGTCACGCCCGTTCGTCAGCGAGAACTCTTCACTGCGGCGCTCAAACATATCGGCACGCGGGATTTGACGAATACTGGTCGATGCATTGCCGCCGCATCTGTTCGAAGCATTGATCGCATGCTTGCTGGAAAACCAAGGGCACCGAACCGTTTTGACGGTGCGATCAAATGACCACGGCGCTGATGTTCTCTCATTCCACGATGGAGAAGTATGGATAGTCCAGGTAAAGCACACTTCCCGGGACATAGTGGTCGGAAGCATCGCGATGTCGGATCTTATGGCTGCACGAATGAGCTATTCCACTCCGCTATCGTATTCCGTTCGCCTGATGGCAGTTACAAACGGGAATTTTTCCAATGAAACGCAAAAAGGAAGCTTCGCAGCACGGAATTCAGCTTCTGGATCGGCGCGAGCTAATGTCGAAGCTCAAGGCTAGTTTTCTTACTATGGGGCGCGTCTACACGCGCGAAGTTGACCGCTGCAAGTCCTTCGATGAAGGAATTAAAGCTGCAAAGCGTTGGTTTCAGGCCTAAGAAGCGCCGAAGAACTGATGTTCATATGCACTCCTATGAAAGGCGGCGAGAAGTGGGATATCAAGCTCACGATAGCGATGATCGTTGACAACCGCTCGTCTCCTACGTCGCAGACGCTGCCATGCATGCACTCATTTGAGGGAACGGTCCGCCGATGCCCACTGAACTATCTCGGAGTGAAGCTAGAGAACTATCGAGCCGTGAAGATGCAGGAAGCAGTAGTGAAAATGCAGGAAGAACAGCAAGAAGCAGAAAAGCTGGGGATGTTGCAGTAGGGTCCCCTGAATTTCCCCCATAGTGAGGGGAAGGACTTTTTAGAGATGCCTGTAACTCGCAGAAAAGATTGGTCGGGGCGTGGAGATTTGAACTCCAGACCTCCTGCGCCCAAGGCAGGCGCGCTACCAGGCTGCGCTACGCCCCGACATGAAGTGCGAGATTCATTCTAAAGCACTTTCCAACTTTACTCCTAATCCGTCCCATACTTTTTACCCCCGTGGAGTGAACCCCTAAAGTGAGACAGTTCATGATGCACATCTTGCGGAATTAACGATTACTTCCGGCTTTGTTCTAGCACGTCAACCGGGAGCAACCGCGATCAATTCCTACAAGTCGACTTTGCGAGATCAATCTGTCTGAGATCCGCAAAGACGCATATGCAAGTCAGACCGGCTACCCCGCCTACGCTTAGCGATGGGAGAACGCTGAGGACGGGCTCTGCTCAGAGTCTGCTTCGCTTCCTCCGAGGTCCATCCGTTCGATTAGACCGTCTGCGATGGTATAAGCATGCCAGACCTCACTGTCTGAAAGCACATCGCCACCAAGGCTCTTCACAAGCTGATGGACTCGGACATCGATCTTGCCCGCTCCACGGTCGATCACCTCAATCGGTTCG
>JABDEK010000036.1:37314-37642 GCA_013287135.1 Acidobacteriota bacterium
CTTTCCACTGGCGGCTCCAGTAGGCACGAATCTCTTCTTTTCCGACTACACGCCCGCCCTCCGATGCCTTGGGCCAACTGACGCTCTCCCTCATCAGCGCCAACGCACCATCGATGTTCCGTTGGTTGAAAGCAGAGTAGACCTCGGCTATGAGCGTCTTTGTGTTTGCCATATAGTCCTCCGTGTGGATGATCATTCAGCCTGCATGAACATTATAGGTCCTGAAAAACCCTAGCGGCGACCGCTGTATTGCTGGCGAGCTGCCGACTTGGCCCATGATTTCCTGACCCAAATTGAGATATGCTTCTCGCGGGGAGCCAATAAAATA
>JABDEK010000037.1 GCA_013287135.1 Acidobacteriota bacterium
GCGGCGGCGATGGAGACCGCAATGGCGGGCCCAGGCACCGGCCCACCCAGCCCCAGTCGGATAACCGGAGAAGTGATACTTTATTTGTCCGGCTAATCAGTTGAAGAATCCATCCAAGGTAGGCTCTCGTATGCGGGGCTATGCGGCGAGTTTCAATTTGAATTTTTGCTCTTCGCTTTTTCCCACGCTTCAGACCGGGAACCTATAACAATTTGCTGGAATCTAGAGTCCTGCGCTCTTTGAACCTCGTTAATCGTAAATTGCGTGCGTTCTTTCACCGCGATGACGTTCCACTCCGTTGGTTTATTGTCATCTGTATAGATTATGTATTCATGATTCCATCCAATTCGATGAAGGTCGCCGGTGACGCTTGAGTTGCTCCCACGACGAAAGAGGAACAAATCCTGTGACGTGTCGCCTTCTCTCAAGAAGTAATCGCCAGCTATCGTCCGCTTAGTGGCAAACATGTCACCCCACCCGAGGCAGCCTGCTAATGGCACAAACATGAAGAACACAAGGGCCACCCGCATTCTAGCCAAACTTTTCACGCGTAAATCATACAGGTCGGATGAACTATTGTTAACTGCCAGTTAAGAAACTCTTTTTTAAGTGCGTGATAAGTCGGATAACCGTACCAGTTTTCTACAAGTCCGGTTTGTGCTGCGGGTTCAAAGGGTCGGTGCAACACTTGCGCGCAGTTTACTCGCTGGAGGCTGAAAGCCCAAAGTTTTTCGCGGGCGATGATTTAGACGCATCGCGATCTGGTCCAGTTGGGATTGCGTGTAGCTGGAAAGGTCGGTTCTCTTCGGCAGGTATTGTCGCAGCAAGCGGTTGGTGTTTTCGTTC
The DNA here is from genome assembly GCA_013287135.1 of Acidobacteriota bacterium. Classification (GTDB taxonomy): domain Bacteria; phylum Acidobacteriota; class Terriglobia; order Acidiferrales; family UBA7541; genus Palsa-295. The sequence continues at coordinate 847 of JABDEK010000037.1, forward strand.
GTTCCTCGTTGCCAGGGGCTGTGCGGATCACAGAAATAGACTTTCACATTCGTCGCGACCGTGAAGGTTTTGTGTTTGGCCATCTCCAGCCCGCGATCCCACGTCAATGAGCGCCGTAGGGATGTGGGAAGCCTGCGAATTTGCCGGCTCAATGCGGCTACGACCGCAGCGGTGTCTTTGCTTCGCACCTTGACCAGGGCAGTAAAACGCGAATGCCGTTCCACCAATGTCGCGATGTGACTGTTTTTTGTGCCACCAATAAGATCGCCTTCCCAATGGCCGGGAATGGCGCGGTCCTCGATTTCTGCGGGCCTTTGCCTGATGGAGATGGCGTCTACGATTTGACCGCGCGAGTCTTTAAAGATACGCGAGTGCTGCGAGCGGCGGATGCGGCGCTTGGATCGCAGGTGCCCCAGCAGCTCTTTCTTCAGCACTCCACGGGCTTGGATGAATAGGCTGCGGTAAATCGTTTCGTGGGACACGCGCATGCTCTCGTCCGCGGGATACTGGATCTTCAGCCATCCGGAAATCTGTTCCGGCGACCAATCCAGAATCAGTTTACTCGCAACAACCTTCCGCAGCTTCACATGCCTAGCTAGAAGGCAGCGCTTGGGCCGCAGAGCTGACTCCCAGGCTTGGTGGTCCGCTTCCTGGGCTCGATACTCAGGGCGGCCGCCATGGCGTGCGACTTCCCGGCTCACCGTCGACGTCGCGCGCTCCAGACCCTTGGCTATATCGCGAATCGACGAACCGGAAGCGAGCCCTCGAGAAATGTCCAAGTCCTATCGACCTCCGGCGGATAGCGGAACCCTAGCGTTGTTTGCGCCCTGTGTCTACGATCCCGTCCAAAAAGAAGAACTCTTATTGGACCCTCTTCGCCACTTTCAGGAAGAAGTCACCCGTTACCGGGAGCGGATCTTTAAAGAGGCGTGCGAACGCAATCCAGAGAACCTCACGTTAAACAGAGAGCGAGTTGTGAAGGAGTTTTTGGACGCTAACCCAACGAGAAGAGCCTCTGTCGAAGTCTTCCAGGCAGCTGTTACCGACACTCGCGTTGATTGCTTGCGTATTGCTCCTCTCCTGAAGAACTCGGCGTTTGTGGAAGAGAACGAGTGGAGGCTAGTCCTTCCAATTTTGTTGGACTGTCCAACGATGCTTAACAATCCTCCACAGTTCAGGGTCGGAAAGACGACGCTAATTCCATATATTGCCCATCCCTTCCCGGTCGCCGCACCATTGCCCATCGTCGATATAATTCTTGGCCCCGGCAGCGACGAGAACTCCGTTTTCGCGGCGCAGAGATTCCTTAAATCGCATGGGCTTGACCTGACACCGCGACTGTCCAAGGTTCCGTACCGCGCTTCTTAGGATAGGCTTTAAATGGGGCCAGGAGCGTGAAAATCCTTTGCAACTGAAGGGCTATTTCAGATTCTGGATCTGCGCCCTGGCAGTGCGCTTCCTTCAGGCTCGCAGCCCAGTACTGGACTGCCTCCGCGCCGATTTACGCTCAAACCAGTGTTCGCCGGCTAAAAGAGCTCATCAGCGTAGGACTCCCCGCGGAGTTCATTGCTGTTGGCTCGCTAGACTCAGGGACCGCACGTGACCCACAGCCGTCCAGAAACGCCTTCAGGAATCCTGCTCAAGCAACAGCTGTCAAACTCTTCTTGGTCTGCGCAGCGGCAAGTTCTCTGAGCACGGCAACCAAAGCTTCGGCTTCTTTGTAGTTTTCAGGCGAATAACAAAATCCATTCTGCCGGCGTTGAACGGGTTGAAGTTCTTTGAGAGTCGGTCTTTGATAGTTTCTTCGGATACGCCGGAAACCTCGGCTAACTTGTCCGTTCGCACCTAGATGTCAAGTTCACCGAGTTGCCCAGATATGTTAATGCCGTACACCATGCGCCTGCCGCTCCAATAGCGAAATGATCCGCCTCCCGTATTAGCGAGATTTTCTCCCCAGACTTCACGCAATTGCCGGCAGAGCGTTACCATCTCCTCCGTTTTATTCTCAGAGGCCATCGCCATCAAAGCTGCCTCGCCTTTCGGGTTGGCCACCAATCCTTAGCGGGTTAGCGCTTTCGGGAACGAGAACCGTACGCACTAGATCATCAAGGTTGTCTAGGTCTAAAGCGGGATTTCCTGCTGCAACAAAACCTGCAGGGTACCGCTAACAACCGTGTCCGCGTCCGTCTCGATGGCTAGCATTTCCTTCCCGCCGTCCACAACCACGAAGCTGAAGTGCATTTCGGGGCGCCCCTTCGGCTGTATAGTAGCCCTGCCCCTGCAGTCCGTATCGACCTTGTAAGAACCTGTGACGGGCTCCTCTGCGAACGTTAGAAACGTGCCATCCTCGCTACTCGCTAGGTGTCCGATTATCCCTCCTTCTCCAGAAGGATTGACTATTAACTTCAATTGACCGATGAAAGCCACCGATCCTGTGACAGGCGCACCCGCGAGGAAGACGCCGGTTGCTTCAAACCCAAAACTACCCTCAACTCCGGCATTGGTGCAGGTCGAGGACCCCTGCTTGACGGCAAATCCCTCCGAAAAAAGGTGAGCAGCCAAAAACCCTGTTGATGTAACCACAAAGGAGAAGGGGTTGGCTCCCGCGGGTACACCCGTGCCGGTGCAGTTCGAGCCGACTGCGTAAGTTCCGGTGGTAGAGTCGGTGGCGATCACGCCCTCATGGGATGCTGTGGTCTCCACGGTGAACGTGCCTGTGGTTGAGTCAAACGTGATCTGGCTCACGGCGGCGGTAGCAGGGGTGCCGTTGCTATCTGTGCCGTCGTGCAGAAACCCGTAGGTGCCACTCACAGAATCGTTTGAACAGGTAGCCCAAGCAGTGGAACTGATCGCCAACCCAACGAGAACGACTATTGGAGCGATGCGGAATATTTTTGAACTCACGGTTTCTCTCCTGCAAACAGAAATTTAGAATCCAAGGGTCACAAACTCCTATCTCTGCAATCGGAAACGGCGGGTAAAAGGCGACAGGCTGGCCAAAAAATTATTGAGGTCAAGTCTGTCGGACCTAAGTCCTGACTAGCGCAAACTGAACAAGTCGGGTGGGATCTTTTCATGTGCCTATTGTCCCTATGAGCGTCAAGGCACCGGTGACACCATCTATGCTGTAGATCGAGACATCGTTCGAAGCGGAGTTGGTTACATAGGCGAACTTTCCGGACGGATGGATGGCTATCGAGGTAGGAGATTGCTCTGTAGCTATCGTTCCTATGGACGTCAGGGCTCCGGCGGTGACGTTGATGGTGTACATCGAGATGTCGTTAGAGCTGAAATTCGTCACGTAAGCGAACTTGCCAGACGGATCCACTACCACGGAGACGGGATCTGTTCCCGCGGCAATCGTTCCTATGGAAGTTAAAACCCCAGTCGTGGGGTTGATGGTGTACATCGAAACGTCGTTCGAGTTGGAATTCGCCACATAAGCGAACTTGCCAGACGGATCCACTACCACGGAGACGGGATCTGTTCCCGCGGCGATCGTTCCTATGGAAGTTAAAACCCCAGTCGTGGGGTTGATGGTGTACATCGAAACGTCGTTCGAGTTGGAATTCGCCACATAAGCGAACTTGCCCGCAGGATCTACGGCCACGAAGACAGGGTTTGTTCCGGTGGCGATCGACCCTGTAGATGTCAAGGCCCCGTTCGCGGAGTTGATGGTGTACATGAACACGCTGCCAGCCGATCCAGGGGTATTCCCATTCGCCACATAAGCGAACTTGCCGGATGGATCCACGACCACCGACGAGGGAAAGCACAATCCGGGACAGTTTCCGTCTATCGTTCCTGTGGAGGTTAAGGCCCCGGTCGAGGCGTCGATGGTGTACATCGCGAGGTTGCCATCAGCGCCATCGCCGTAATCATACACATCCCCCGAATTTGTCACGTAGGCGAACTTGCCAGAAGAATCTACGGTCACGGAGCCGGCGTAGAAACCGTAGCCGTATGTTGACGCCGGTGGTGCGATGGACGTTAGGGCCCCGGTAGCGGGGTTGATTGTGTACATGGATACGTAGCCACCAACGCCGCCAACGCAACCGTTATTCATTACGTAGGCGAACTTTCCGGTAGGGTCCACAGCGATTGATTGCGGATCGACTGCTCCTGTCGTTATGGTGAAGGTCGACGTGTTCGAGTTACCCCCACCGGGTCCAGGGTTGAAGACTGTGACGGCGGCTGTCCCGGCCGCGGCAATGTCACTCGCCGAAATCTGAGCAATGAGTCCGTTAATGCTGCCATTACCAGTGGTCGGCCGGTCGCTGCCGTTCCAGCGCACGACTGAACCGGCCACAAAATTATTCCCAACTACCGTCAACTGATTATTTACCGAATCAACGAACTGTTCTCCTGCGGGGGCGCAGCTTGGAAAGAGAGCACTGATCGTCGGGACGTTAAGGCCGCCGGTGACGGTGAAGTTTATCGCATTGGAGGTTCCACCGGGCGCGGGGTTGATTACGGTCACGGCCATCGTACCAGTTGAGGCAATGCTGCCAGCAGGGATGGCCGCAGTCAATTGCATGGAGTTGACGAACGTGGTGACGGGCGTTGACCCGCCGAAGTTGACCATAGAACCTGGGGCAAAGTTCGTCCCATTGATCGTGAGCGTGAAAGCCGCACCGTCAGCCACTGCCGTGTTGGGCGAGATCGTGCTGATCGTTGGAGTTGGTGGCGGGGCCTGACTCGTGCCGCCCCCGCACCTAGCAAGAAGTACAAGACTCACAATTCCAAAGATTACGAGCGTTCTCCTCCGATAGGAAGGTCCGCGCAATGCTTCGGCGGAGATGGCATGTTGATCGGCGACCAGGGAACGCGGGCCTGTTCGGCTTGCAGACTCAATATTCATGGTGTCCTCCTGTTTCGCTTCTCCTCTAGAGAGAAATTTAGAAGCCAAGGGACGCGGCTCTCTATCTATGTAATCGGAAACGGCGGGCAAAAGACGACAGGGTGGCGAAAAAATTATCGGGGTTCAGGTATGTGGGATAAGAATCAGCAATTTGCGTGCAGCGTGGCGCTCATACCTACGAGCAGCCCTGTCTTTCTAGCAAAAGGATGAGCGCTCGTGACCCTGAGTCCTGTTAACGTAAGTGCTCTGTCGGAGGCGTTTTCGCAAAAGCGTGAAGTCGGGCGGGGTGCTCTGCGCGCGTTCGCGATTCCGTTTCCCGCGCCATGGCCCGGGCATTCTATATTCAAATCCCCAGTAACGCTCAAAGAACTTCGCCTCTTGCCCGGCGCGACAAACGCGGTCCGCCAAACAACTCTCCACGGTCTCTCATCTGCCGACTGTGCTCACGAGCTCGAGTTAGTTGCGCGTACGTGGGATCACCGCAACGCCGCGCTTCACGATACATTTCGCTCGGGTCCGCCTGAAATTTCCGAACCAGCTTCTGGAGCCACGTGTGGCTAACGCCAAGCTGCCGAGCCCAAGCGCGACCAGATGGTTTTTGTCCGCGGCCGGTGTACCACAGGAACACATATCTACGGATCGCGCGTGATTCGTCAGGGCTGCGCCACGGTCGCGGCGGACGCCACTTCGCCCGCGCTTTTTCGAGATTCCGCAGCGAAGACTCACGCGATGGCATCTGCCCTCCTCCCCTCTCCCTACTCATAGCGGAGTTGCCAAGCTCCTCTACGCCCGTCTAAAGGACTTAGCAGCGCCAGAGGAAACCGCTGGCAAATTATTTCTCCGCTTTTTCACGCCACCTTGCGAATACCTTTCGAGAAGTTCTTCGGTAATAACTGTGGGGCGTTTGGTGACGTCGTACTTAGCACACTGATCCCGGATGCGGTGTACCCAAGCGATGTACGTTTCACCTTCTTGGCGCGGGGTCTCCTTCACTATTACTCCGAAACGTTTTCTTTGCTTTATACCGTTCTGCAAACACTTCTCCAAGAGCTCCTGCGCCTCCGGAAACTTGAGAGCTAGCATCTTCAGAGATTGGATGTCGTGCCAGCACAGCGGTCCCCGTTCAGAGTCCTTCTTCATGCGCTTGATCGAATAGCGCAACATATAACCTGTTGTGAAGTGGAAGGCCGTTCGATCGCAGGCACGGGCTTGCTCGTCCTCCCATTGGGTCAGGGGCCGGTCCTCGACTATTGCATGGGCGCGGATCTCCCTCGCCTGGCGCCAGTATTCCTCGCCTTGCCATTTCTCCAAGCCGTTGAGGTAGAAGGTCAGAAGTTGGTGCGAAGTGCCAAGCTCACGAGCCAGCGCCCGCAGCGGTGGCCGCGCCGATTCAGGAGTCTGCTTCCAATCGATGAGTTCCCGACGGAACTCTATTGCGCGAGACTCCTGTCGCGGTTTCCGGCCTCTCAGGGCAAAATTCTCAAATCCCTTGTGACCACGCAATCAGATTGCAAAGTTTGCAGCTGAGCTTGCCGTGCGTAGCACGAGTGGGCTCGGGGTTTGGTATCATTTTGGTATCAAAACGTGCGTAAAATGGCTTGGTTTGGGATCGAGCGACCAGGTAAGCGCAACAGTTTCACTGGCAGTTAGGATTTGTCCTTCGTTTTCAAACCCCGTCGCTCACCCCATCTATCCTATTGAATCCACTCATCGTCAGTCTTCAACTTGGGCGCATTTGGGCGCAAAATCGCCGCCAACTTCTCTACCGCGTCGCGCTGTGAATTCCCGACAACGTGACTGTAAATTCCGAGCGCTATTCTAGGGTCGGCGTGCCGCAATTGCGCTTGAGCGAAACCGGAGCACCACCTTCCACGAGCAGGCTCGAGTGCGTATGGCGAAACGCATGGAGTCCGCAGCGAGGAATCTTGAGCTTGTCCAAAATCGGCCGCAGCTTCCTCTGCACGACTTTGTTCGCACTCATTGGCCTTCCGATTTGAGTCGCACTATTGCATCCTCGACAGAATACGCAACGCGCAATGGCAAAGACGCGGCCCTCGGTGTCGGATATTCCTTGATCGTAGCGGAGAACACAAAGCAGAGAATCTGGAAGCCGCAGGTGCGTGCCGAGTGGGAGCGGCTGCAACGCGAGGTTGCCGCCAGACGGACACTAACTCCTGGGTCCAGTAAATTGAGATGTAACGGGCTCTCTGCTGGATAGCTCGTGTCGTCTGCGAATGACGAACGGTGGACACGGTAATATGACTCACAGCCCGGAAGAATCCTCGGATGGATTTCGGAAAAATCCACCAAATATTAAATTTGACTGTTTATGGGCGTGGAAGTAGATTTGTGCCGAGTTTTTGTTGTTTTTCGTCCCGCCTTCGAGTCCTGGGCTAATGCCGGGGCGACAATTTAGAAATGTGACGCTGAATGCCCCGACATTAGCGTGCTTCAATCGCGACCAGGAGTTGCCCAACATGAACAACCGTAGCTGGTCCAGCAGTTTCGGTTCCCGCCGTTCTTTCAGTTTGAGGCTCGTGAAGTACGGGGCGAAGCCGTTCTGGTGCACAATTGTTGCGATGTTATTCCTGCTCGTTTCTGGCTTGCCTGCCGACGCACAGGCTACTTTGACGCCCGCAACTTTGGCATTCGGCAGTGTAGCGTTGAATCAAACGAGCGCGTCGAAAACAACGACCCTGAAGAATACGCAAGCCATTCCGTTGAACATTAACAGCGTCACCATCAACTGGAGTGGCGCTGGCAGTTTTGCAAATACCGGCGGAACTTGCCCGAATTCTGGAGTGCTAGCCCCCGGAAAGAGTTGCACGATCACGGTTACGTTCACAGCTACTGGATTGGGCAGCCAGATGGGAACCCTAGCCCTCAACGATGACGCCTCCAATAGTCCCCAAACGGTTACGCTAATGGGAACGGGCGTCGAGCCGGTGACGCTCTCCGTGTCGAGCTTAAATTTTGGTTCCGTGGCTGTCGGAAATACCAGCGCCACAAAAACAGTCACACTGACCAATCATCAGAATGTAACGCTTAATTTCTCGAGTATTTCTTCGAGCGGAGATTTCGCCATTGCCACCAATACATGCGTCGCGAGTGTCGCCGCCGGCAAAACATGCACCATCGGGATCCAGTTTTCTCCCACCACTGCAGGAACGCGCTCCGGCACTCTCACGTTCAACGATGGCGCACTCAATAGCCCTCAAACCGTGAGCCTAACGGGTACGGGCACAGTCAGTGTTTCAGTTTCTCCGACGACTTTAACGTTCGCCACCACAACGATCGGCAAGACGGCCGCAGCTAAAACGGTTACCGCAACGAATCACCTGAAAACGGCTCTTACGGTTTCTACTCCTACCGCTAGCGGAGATTTCGCGGTTGGAACCAACACCTGCACTACACCGGTGAACGCGGGGAAAACATGCACCATCGGAGTGACGTTCACTCCTACCGAAACGGGCACGCGCACAGGAACACTTACCATTCCTTTCGCTGCTTCCGGTAGTCCGATTCTTCTGAGCCTCAGCGGAACCGGCAATATGACGGGCTTGAAGTCGATTGCGGTCACACCCGCGAACCCATCCATTCCGTTAAGCGGCACGCAACAATTCATTGCCACCGGCACTTTCGGCAATGGGACGATGGAGAATATTACGAACGCGGTTACGTGGACTTCATCTGCTACCAACGTTGCGACCATCAGCGCAACCGGACTTGCCAGCGCGGTCGGATTAAATCAAACAACGATTCAGGCGGCGTCAGGGACGATCAAAGCTTCGACGACCTTAACCGTTACAGCGAGTTTCATTTTCACTGGCAGCCTGAACACCGCTCGCTCCTACCATACCGCGACACTTCTGAACAACGGTTTGGTGCTGATTGCGGGAGGTGCGGACGCGAATGGGAATCCGTTGGCTAGCGCGGAATTGTACGATCCATCTACCGGGACGTTCACTTTGACGGGCTCGTTAAATACTGCCCGCTACTCGCACACGGCAACTCTGCTGAATAACGGCAAGGCGCTCATTGTGGGAGGGGCTCAGCCGGGAGTAGCACTTTTCAGCGCAGAGCTATACGATCCTTCCACGGGAACCTTCACTCCGACGGGCAGTCTGAATACCGCGCGCTGGTCACACACTGCAACTCTGCTAAATAACGGGACGGTACTCATTGCCGGCGGCAGTGATGATGGCGTTACCCTAGCTAGTGCGGAGTTGTACGACCCCACTACCGGTGTTTTCACTTCCACCGGCAGCCTGAGTACGGCCCGCCTATATCACACTGCGACGCTTTTGAATACCGGCAACGTGCTGATTGCCGGAGGAGAAAGTAACGGCAGCTTATCGAGCGCAGAGATATACAACTTCGCTACAGGAACTTTCACGGTTACCGGCAGCTTAGGCACCGCGCGTTCTCAACACTCAGCGACGCTTTTGAATAATGGCACGGTGGTCGTCGCCGGAGGCTTTTCGAACGGTGTTTATTTTTCCAGCGCGGAGCTGTACGATCCTGTCGCTGGTACGTTCACTGCGACCGGCAGCCTGAACACCGCGCGAGATCAACACACGGCTACACTGCTGAACAATGGTACGGTGCTCATCGCGGGGGGCCAAGTTCCGCAGAACTGTCCACCTAATCCTCCGTGCAACACAATTCCTCTGGCAAGCGCGGAACTCTACGATCCGGCAGCGGGAACATTCACGTACACCGGCAGTATGAATAGCGCAAGAGTAGGCCATGCGGCGACGTTGTTGAATACTGGAGCTGTCTTGGTAGCTGGCGGTTTCGACAACAATGGCGTTTATCAGTCCAGTGCGGAGCTTTACGAGACTGCCACGCTGACACCACCCAATCTCGTCTCGATTAGCGTGACGCCGGCTACGCCAACCGTAGCGCCTGGTGAGACGCAGCAGTTCATCGCTACCGGGACGTTCAGCAACAACAGCCAGGAACAGCTTGCCTCCGTGACGTGGAGCACGTCGGACACGACCGTCGCGCAAATTTCAAACGATGCGAGCGATCCGGGCACCGCCATCGCCATCGCGGCGGGAACTGTGACCATTACAGCAACGGATGGGACAGTCAGCGGTTCCACTACGCTAACCGTTAGCTCGGCTGGAACGTTCCGTCTCACCGGAAGCATGACCGATGCACGCTACGATAATCCCGCTACGCTACTCAACAACGGCATGGTGCTCGTGGCCGGAGGCGTAGGTGGGGGAGGTTCCTTGTCCGGGGCGGAGCTATACAATCCATCCACCGGAACTTTCACTTCTACGGGGAGTCTCAATACGGCGCGCTATAGCCATACGGCAACGCTGCTCAATAACGGCCAGGTGCTGATTGTAGGCGGGACCAATGTTCCCCCTGGCACGATCTTGTCCAGCGCAGAGTTGTACGATCCTTCCACCGGGACTTTCACTTCGACTGGCAGTTTGAATACAGCCCGCTATCAGCACACGGCGACACTCTTGGGTAACGGCATAGTGCTGATCGCCGGAGGAGTTGACTCCAGCGGCCATAGTTTATCAACCGCTGAGCTGTACGATCCGAGTACGGGAGTCTTCACCCTAACAACCAGCAACATGACCACGGCGCGTTGGGATGCTACATCTACGCTTTTGAATAATGGCAAGGTTCTGATCGCTGGTGGGGTGAGCGATGTCGGAGTCTTGAGCAGCGCGGAGTTGTACGATCCAGCCACAGGCAACTTCACTGCAACAGGCAACATGAACGACACACGCTACATCCACACAGCGACGCTTTTGAACAACGGAATGGTGTTAATTGCTGGAGGCAATACCGGTAACCTTGGCCCCGTGACCAGCGCAGATTTGTACGACCCAGGAACCGGAACATTCACTGCGACCGGCAGCATGAGCAACCCGCGCTTCGGGCATACGGCCACCCTGCTGAATAATGGAATGGTGCTGGTCGCCGGTGGCAACATTGGGAATGGCAGTGGTTTCAATGGTGCCGAACTGTATGATCCCGCCAGCGGAACGTTCTCTATCACTGGCAACCTTAACTATGCCCGCGCGGGACATTGCGCCGCTCGCCTGGACAATGGAGCCGTGCTAATCGCAGGAGGCTTTGACGACGCTGACTTGTCTAGCGCCGAGCTGTATTAGGACAGTCATGCCTGAACGGCGGTGTTGCTATTTTATTCGCCCTCCCAGCGGGCGATGACGGCGCAGCAAGACAGTTTCTAATCGCATTCATTGCGGTGCGCGCTATATCCATGAGCGGCTTTTGATGGATGATTCGACACTCTAAACAATCGTGGTATATTCCATTCGCCCTCTTTCGATGTCGCCGAACGTTAAATTTTCTTTTTAACTTGCCGCACGGATCGCCAAGCTTTCCATTCTCTCTAGCGGCTTTTGCCTTCGCTTTTGCCTTCGCTTTCGACTCAGCTGGCCCCTACCAAGAGCTGAATGTAGACATATATATGCCTGTATGCTATCCTATATGCTCATGAAACGAACGGCACTCTTTCTGAAGGAACAGCAGCTGGAGAAGCTGCAGAAACTATCCGAGAAAACCGGCGCACCTGTCGCGGAACTCATCCGGCGTTCCATCGACGCCTATCTGTTATCAAGGAAGAAGGAATTGAAGTAAACGGGACGCCTCGGTGTTGACAGTTCCGGGCCGCTCGGCCGAGCAAAGATAGTTATCGTCGGGGCGATCGCGGAACTGGAAAGAAGTTTAATCGTCGAGCGGGTCAAAGCGGGAATGCGAAGAGCGAAATTGGAAGGCCGACGAATCGGACGTGCACCTCTGAAGATCGACAGACAACAGGTTGTCGCAGACCGCCGCTCGGGAATGAGTTTGACCGAAGTTGCAAAGAAACATCGTGTCCCCCGAGCAACTGTCTGCCGTTTAGTCAATGAAGCTGGGCCGAAGAAGCCGAAAACATCAGGGCTCTGTAACCGCGAAACAGCTGCTCCCCGACCGAAGGTAGGAATTTGCCGACCGCTGCTTAACCGTAGATTTGGCCCCCCATCCACCGCAACCGCCAGCAGCCACCTTCAAACGGCTTCATCGAAAGCGCGCCGAGCACCTTGCCTTACCTTGCGCATCGTTGAAAACACGCTTCCGATAAGCTCTAACGTTTATCAAGCACTGGCGCTCATGACTAGCCGGTTGCTGCCCGAGAAACACCTGAACCTCGTGCCAGGTTCACTCCTATAGCCCAGTCCTGCATGATGATGAGACCGGTATTTTACAGAATTCGCGAAATTATTAATGACCGCAGACGAGAGAGGCTGACGACGAGAAGTCAGACGAATAGTAAAAAATCCCTCTGGTTGCACATAACTGTTTGAACAAAAACCAAAGAACCATTGACGTAAACGTTCCCTCCTGCAAGCCTAGCAACTATAGAAAGCCCATCCAACGAACTATTCCCTCCAGTTGGCTGTGTACACCGTGGCGATCCACGAGGAGTTAGCCCGAAATGAAGTTCAAGATTTCATTAGCGATTTTGGTTCTGGTGTCTTCGGTTCCAACGTTCGCACAATCAACTACGTACTCTTACGTTGGAGCGCGATTCAAAATTTTTGGCAGTGAACCCTGTCCATCGCCGGCGTGCAACATCACGGGGTCTTTCACGGTGAGCGGGCCTCTGCTAAATTTGCCTTGGATGACGCAAATATCGCCAGGATTGTTTAGTTTTACGGATGGAAACGCCGTTGTAACGCAGACGAATGCCTCTTCCATCACGTTCTTCTACGTTAGTACTGACGCCTCCGGAAACCTTGTGAACTGGGATATGCAAGTCTCTAACGGGCCTCTTGGCGTTAGCGGGACTACATTGATAATGGATAATTATTCGGGCTCGGTTGAAAGTCAGTCCTATAATAACGCAACTGGCACTTATGCTCTCGTGCTGTCAGCGGGCGCATGGACTACCATCCCAGCCAATCAGTCATTTGTCATTGAGTCCACCAATACAGAGCCGTCGGCGGGCACAGCCACAAGTTCGGACCCCGATTCTACAGTCAAGTGCACAGTCGCTGCCCCATGCCCGCAACAACTGCTCTTTGCCTTTGATACATGGAATCAAGCCCAGGCCACACTGGGAACTCCCAATGCCCTGTGGGGTACGAATTCAATTTACGATAGCGGTACAGGAATAAACTTGGGCACTCTCTGCGGCGCCAACAACTCTATGTTTGTGGTAAACGGCGACGGTCTTTACTACAACTTCTTCTTCACAGACGGCTCGAATCCATGCACGAGCACAAGCGCTGTTCCAGCGAAAGGTGTGTACTGTCTCACTTTCGCGCTTGCTGCAAATTGTTCAGGCTCGTTTGTTGAGAGCGGGCCCTTCTCGATGTACGCCTATACTGCTCCAAGCGGAAACTATATTGGTACTTTCAATGACACGGCAGGCGGACATCACCTTTTGCACGGTACCAGCGGCAACGACCAAATTAATCTGACCATTAACACCGACTTCTCGGTCACAAGCACTCTGATAATGATCCCTGGCGACCTGTGTGCTGCGCAGACGAACGTGCTGAATTTCACTTCAACGGACCCAGCTGCCATTGCTTATGCCGCTTACACCGGCACCATCTCAGGAATTGAAGTTGGCGATGTCACGCTAACAGCGATGGGCGACGGTATGGGCGACGTGCTAGCTGTTATCATCGATGACCATGATGCCAACGGCAATGTGCTTCCCGCTGGAAGCTTGTATATCACGGGAACGAGTATTGCTGGCGTTTGCGGAAGCGGCTATTCTTTTTATGATCGCCCCTTTTCTAAAAGAGGTTTGACAGCACATCCAATTCCCATAATCCGCCGCCCGCACCATCGATTGAGGAACAGGTTCGAGCGCGATCTCAGAGAGAGGATCGATGATCGCGAACAATTACCGTCGCGATTAATGATTCCGAGTCTCTGGTGGTAAGCCGAGACATTCATTAAAATCGTCGCTTCAAGTCAAAGTAATCCGGATAATGCTCCTCAATCCTAAATCGAGTCTCGACCCACAAAGTGGGCACTCGGGCACCCGTCTCGGCATACCAGCCGACACCTCTAAACGACAATATCACGCAGTCGACTCCCGCAAGCGGCGTGAGCCTGGTTAGTTCTGACTATAAAGGGAGAATGCCTTCGGCTGGAATTTTTCTTGCTTCACCAGCCCACTTGCGCGAGCGAGATCTGTTCTGACCGACCGCACCATGTGCTCGGTTGCAGGGCCATGCGACCCCGCGATCTGGGTTTTCTCCCACCGGCGGTTTTCACCGCTTTCGTTTACCAACGCACAGTTAGGCAAACTCATTGAAAAAACGGTGGCGGTTCAAAAGGGTCTTTGCCGCCGAAGTTCTAAGTCGTTTGATTAGTATAGGCGATTGTCGAGCCTAATGCTGGTCCGCAGACTACAGGTTCTGGACCATGTCGAAAAATTTGGTTGAAACTATCCGAACTCGTGGGAGAAGGATACGAGAATTTTAATGTGAATTTGCCGTTGAGCAGCGTTGAGTGAGATTTCGCGGATCAAAAAAGCGTCGCGGAAAAGACGAAGCAACGAATCTGGAAATCGCGAGTACGTGCGGAGTGGGAAAGCTGCGATGCGAAGTTGTCGCCCGACTGCTCGCTGAGAGGGTGGTCCGATAGATGGTCGCCGCGTTGGACTGCGGGATAATCGGCTATGATTTCAGTAAGTATCGGTTCGCCTCCGACTCGCGCTTCAGATAGAACCGATACGCTGAGCATTGTTTACAATGCATTCTTATGTCGTACTGAAGAACACTCCGCCTGCATGTTCATCGTATCCTTGGGCATCAAAAACTGTCGGCGATGTGGAATCGGCGTTGAAATCCGAGCCCGAGAAACAACGCGCGGCAATGTGGGAATTCGCATCGGTATCGCCAAGCAAAAACTGAGAGGAAAAATGTCACCACCACAGATTCCAAACCGCAGCAAGTTGGCGCAACTCGCTGTCTTACAGGCAGCGCAAGCCGTTTCATCGAGCGCCCACGGTTGCCGGAGCCTGCAACGCACCGAACGCACTCGTCGTTCCTTTTCGAATCGAATTGTCTGTCGCAGTATCTCCAGAAAGGCGGATTGCCTATCGGTGATCATTTTGTGGCCCAGAAGGAAAGAAAGAGATTAGGCCATTGTGCACGCATATGCGCTTCTCAATTCTCCATATATCGGATCTCCATAGCGACCTGACCGATGAAATTGACAACAAGTGGCTCCTCGATTCCCTCAATAACGATTTCAATCAATTTGAAAAACAGACGCCCACAATCGCAAGGCCATCGCTTTCGATAGTCAGCGGTGATTTTATATTCGGTTCAAACCGGGCGCAGCGGACAACGCAAGAGAGCAGAATCGGCAATATGCGCATGCAGAGGAATTTCTTGTTGGCTTGGCCGAGCGGTTCTTCGATGGAAAGCTCGAGCGGATTGTGGACTTACCGGCAACCACGATGTCTCTCATGAGGACGTCATGGCGAGCGATTGCCTACGCACGCATGACCAGCGTGGTGCCTCCTTAATCCAAGCAACAGCCAGGAATTCGTTTGTGTTTTCAGTTGGGGCCGCGTTGTAAACGCGATCTTACGTCGGAAGAGCTAGCTTCCCTGATTCGTCTTAGGGAAATATTTCCCCAGCGGTATGTTTACGGAGCCGATGTTTCCCGTATCTGCATCCCGAATAACAATACGTAGCGACACAGCTTTGGGATCTACGGTAACTTCCTTCGAATAGGTCCCGCCTTGGGCTAGCACTCGTTGGTAAACTTCGGGCGCGAACTCTAACGACATCGCTTGGCTTTCTACACCAACGATCGCATTCCGGTCATCCACCTGCGCCAACGCTGCGTCTATCTTTGCGATCCGTTTGCCATCCTCGGATTTAAAAAAGATTTGGCGAAGATCCATCAATGTAACGACAGCAATCTTCCTCCTGCTCACATCGGTCGCCATGACGCGCGTAGTGAGTTCGATTGCCGTCGCTTCAAGCGGACTCATAGCCGTGCCCCCAAGGATTGCGCTCCGCACGCGTTCGTTCGGGTTCGGTAGCGGCGTCGCAAAATACCCCTCCCGCGCGCGGACCTTCGCCCCGGGAACACCCACTTCCACTTTGATCTTGCGGTACCGGCCGTTCCACGTGATTCCCTGGGGTGCATAGGCCAGCTTGTAGGTCACGCTCGCGTCGTTCATCGCCTCTTGGATGCAACCCTTTATGTCGTTATTGTTAAAATAGGCTTTCCCACCCGTCATCGAAGCAATCGCGCTCATTGTTAAGAGGCTCGGCGCATCCCCATGGCCTGTTGGTCCTTCAAATCTCATGCCTGCACCGGTTAGATCCGCTCCGATGATTCCGCGCGCATCAACCGGGTAAACCGCTAGGTTCGCATTGTTCAGTACTTTGGTTACTTGGTCGATTTCATCCGCGAAGGAGATCGGCGCATCAAGGCCGCGGCCGGGTTCCAAGCCAATAACCAGCGGAAACGCTCCGGACACCCAGATCAGGTTTTTTCGTCCCGGCGCCCACGCCAGGTGATTCGCGATTTCTTGAAATGCCTCGGCTGTGATTCGCACTCGGTCTCCGAAGGCTGTGTCGGCCGCCGCCATCGACTCTCTCGGCAGCAAGAACGTTTGCAGGGGGCTGTCGTTCCACTCCTTTGACGCCTCGAGTTCCGTTGTCGGCCGTCCCCTATACTTCTGCATCATCTCTAATAGACTCGCCGAATCGGTTGTGAAATCGTGCATCATCCGCAAATGGCGGCCCAGTGTGTAGATCGCAATGTGATCTCCGGGCTTTATTTGTTGCAAAAATTTAATCACCTGATCGCGGGCATAAGACTGGTCAAGTAGCGGCGTATTCAGGGCATCCAGCAGAATCACGGTAACATTGTTCAACCCTGCGGTGGTCGACAGCACTTTGTTCGTAAAAGTATTTGGCGGCAAGGGCGGCTGGCTTCTTGCCTTCCCTTCCGCCGAATTCTCTTCTCCGGAAAAAAACTGAATCTCCTGGCGTTGTTTGTTGTCCAGTACCGTGAAATCGCTCTTCTTCAGCCCTGTTATTGGCCTCCCGTGCTTGTCCTGCACCACCACGCTTACTTGTACTAGCTGGGTCGCCACCTTTATCGTCGGAGTAGGGGCTTGCACGGTCTTCGTTACACTTTGAGGAGTTGTATCTACGAACTGGCTCCGCGATGGAGACGCGGGCTCCTTCGCTCGTGGCGCAGAATCTTGTAATTGAATCTCCAGGCCGTTGTACGGTGCACCCGACGCCGCCTCAGCGAGCGTCGGCAACGCCCTCTGACCGAGAGCAACACTCGATACAAAGATAACGAACAATAAGGACGCCCCACGGATGGCTGACATTGAACCGAATGCTACCATTTCGTGCGGCAGATTCAGAGAGAATAATGTACTGTTGTGACAACAGCTGACGGCGTCACAAGGCGCGCCGAATGGTGCTGGATCGCCTCTCGTGAGCGGGGACGAGGTCTAAGTCTTTCGGATGGCGTCCGAGCCGGAGCGCTTGCTGGAGTGTTTCGTATACGCCGGCATGTCTTCCTTGAAAACCTCGCGTCTGAATCCACGCACCCGTAGAACGGCGCAAAGGGATGCACCTCTCAAAAGAAAAGGGCCGGAAAGATACGGCCCTCTTCTTGCAAGTTCAGAACAGCTCAGCGGACTAGGGTTCGCCGAACAGGTCGGTCATCGCCGCGGTACCAGCGTCGCAGGCATGGTTCAAGCAGGGCAGCTTGAATCCACCTTCGAGGGTCTTCAGCAGCGAGAAATGATTGTAGTAAACGTTGCTCTGCAGGTTGTGGAAGCCATAGTTGGTGTCCACGATGGCTGCAACCTGGTTGACAGTCGGCGCGACACTGTAGTCATCTTCGTCCCAGATGGTGACGATGGCGGCGTGGCCCTGCTTCCAGGCTGGAGAAGCGTGAATCGCGTTCACTATCCTCTCGAGTGCCTGATCGCCCAGCGCCATCAATGCCGGATTGAGTCCAGTCTGGGTGCCGTTGTCATTGGGGTCGGATGCGCAGAACGCGGTGCCGTTGCTGCGGCCGTGCTGGTCGTTGCACTGGTTCGGAGCGATGAACGAATAGTTCGGCACTTTGCCCGAGCCCAAATCGGCATAGAGGCCGCCGGCTCCGTCAAATGGAGCAACTTGCGCCAGGCTGTTTTCCGGGTTGGTACCAGTTTCTGTGGACAGGAAATAGGCGAACGGGTTGTGCTTCACGGCGTATAACTGAACGATATTGCCCAAGCTGAAGCTAGCGGTAGGATCCAGCGTATTAAACAGTGTGAAATCCGTCAGGTTGGTAAAGTTGCCGTCGCTGTAGTTGATCAGGTCAGCGCCGCCCAGCGGGAGGCTTTCCTGATAGCTCTTCCAGGTCTTTCCGGCAGCGACCAACTGATCGGCGATGCTCATTCCCAGGATGCTCGAGTCGGCCAGGTAAAATTTCACGCCATCAATGTTGTTGACGCCGGGAGGCCCGGTTGTCTCGTTGCTGTAATCGATGGCCGGTGTGGCCGCGTCCGTTCCGTTGCCCGAGACTGGGCAAATCGGGGTCCCCGTGGACTCAAAACTAGTAACGACGGCGACGATGTTCGGCGAGCAACCGGTGTTGTGCCAGTCCGGCGGATTGTCGTCCAGGATTCCGAAGTTTGACCCGCCATTCACTTCCAGATAGTTCGTCAAGCTGGGATGCGCCACCGCGAAATAGTTGGTGGCCAGATTCGCGGAACTCGCGTACTGAGTGGTGAACGGTGCGGCCGGATTATTGAGAACCTGAGAGTAACCGTGATTTTCCATCATAATTACCCATACATGGTTCAGCGGCGGGACGTCTTTCGGAACAGGGCCCTCTTGCGCAAACGCGGACGTAGATAAACCGGCCAGAAGAGCGGCCAAGACGAGCTTCTTCATTTGATTCTCCTTAAATTGTTTTTGAGTTGTGGCTTCTGATTGTCGAAAGAGCCTGAGCGAGATAAACGCGACCGGCGAAATCTAGCAGCGAATTGTGAGCGAACGGTTAAGGCGGTATGAAGAGATAAATAAATGAAAGCCTGTCCCTAGCCAAAATTCCATCCGCGCTGAAAATGGCACGATTCTCCCTCCGTACAGTGTGAAGAATCTGAACTCGACCATGAGTGTCTAGGAGGAGCGCGAGACGCTCTCGATGAGCGCATGCGCACGCGGCGTATTTACAACTGGCAGCTTCACGGCTGGCGGCCTCACAGATTTTGTGGTCAATCAGGAAGGCGACGAGTTCTTCAAAGCATGACCAATCTGTGCCTCCGTTTTTCATTCATAGTGATGCACCAAAAGAGTGCAAATTGTCCCCGCTACACCTCGCGAACAAGCCCAAGAACATCGCTGTGCATTAGGAGCGTTCGGCTACCAGCCTTAAATCGTCTAACGTTAATCGGGACCTAGCGGGTCTCTGGCGTTAGTTCTGTTATCGACAATTACGCTGCAAACCGCAAATGGCGATGTCGTTAGTGAATTCTCGCGCCTCGAGATTATGTGGGCATCCTTTCGACCCATTGAGCGCGAAATGCGGGAGCCGGGAATGGATCCGCAAAGTACTGTGTTTCCCGCGCAACCTTGACGCCGCTGAACTCCATGATGCTCACGGTGTAGGACGGCTTGCCGTCATACGTCAGGATGAATTCGGTGACCCAAAGATTACCGCTGCCAATGATTCGCCGGATAGAAAACCGCTTATTGCTCGGCTGACTGGCGCGCTGGCCCTGTATGTTGCTTCGGCCGCGGGTTCGCTCGCCTGACTGCGGGTAGTCCAGCACCGCGTCCTCGAGATAGATGAGGTGCTCCGTTACAAAATCGTTGGCATCGGACGCCGCCCAATGCTGATCCAGTGCCGCACAGATCTCTTGATCTCGCGCTCCAGAATCCTGCTGCTTCTGTTGTTGACCGTTCATCTTCAGCCTCCAATTTGACAAGAAGCTAGATGCTTTAGCGGAATCGAAGTGTACTGCTCGTCAAGTCGCGCGATTTCCGGCGCCTTTTCAACCCCATCATGCGCGAGGAAACATTCGCATCAGCGGTTGATGTAGGTTATGGCTGCGGGAATCCGAACATCAACCACGACTGATTGGCTACCCAATGCGGGTATAGCTCCGTCATCTGGTCGAAGAGCTCCTGGTCAGACGTCGCGGTTTTCTGCACCCGATCGAAGTCCTGCAGATAACGCTTGGTGTCTTGGATCGTCGAGGGAGAATCGGGCGCGCCAGTCTTCTTGTGACCGGCAACAACAATCGCCGGGTTCAGCGCCGCCAACCGGTCTAGCGCCGCGATCCAATTCTTTCGGCTCTCGGGGGTGGTGTCGCCGACGTACATGCGGCATTGGTTGTACACAACGTCGCCAGCGACGATCAGGCCGATCGATGGAACGTGTAGAGACGTCGAATCGGGACAATCGGTGCGGCCCTGCTTGATGATGCGCAGTTCATGGCCCTCGAGAGTGAACGTGTCGTGCTCATAGGGCTCAGGTGGAACCAACTTAGTGGCCACTTGCCCAGGAAAGAGCCGGCGGGCTAATCGCTCCACCGTGGGAGAAAAAGACATCTGCATGGCGTTCACCGTCTTGGGAGTTGCTATTGCCCGAGCGCCCGGGAAACGGTCGAGCAGAATGCTCAGACCGTAGAAGTGGTCGAAATGGGCGTGCGTTATATAGATGGTCTCCAAGTTGCGGTTGTGCAGAGCAGTCCAATCCGCGAGAGCCTCGGCCTCAGACACCGTCGTCATGGCGTCTACCAGCACCGCGTCGTATTCGCCGAAGATTAAAGTCGACGTGATCGGGTCAAAGCCGAACGCTTCGCCGAAGGGTTTTGGCCGCTCGCCGACCATAGCCTTTCCCGGGGCGGTAAAAACGTTCACACCAAGCGTGGTCTCTTTCAGTCCGTTTGTGCCACCCATCTGGTTCTCCCTTCGACGTCAGAGCGAGTGACTGTTCAAGGCAGAGATTGTCAGAAGTGCGCCGACGGAGCGCAGAGTTGGCATCCGTCCGGGCCGAGCGCTAACCGTACTTGAGATCGGTGCTCTGTCCGACCTCGATAATATAACCGTCTGGATCGCGGATGTAGCAGCGAATCTCGCCGTACTTGGCAATCGGTTCCGTGAGGAACTCGGCTCCTCGACTTTTCCATAATTTGTAGCACGCTTGAATATCCGCAACGCGGAAATTCATAAAGCTATTGATGTGATTTGGGTCGGGGACGCTGAGCGTTACCGTCGGCTTATCCGGGGTCGGCCCGCCTCCAACGTTCAGAATCATCCAGATATTCGCAAGCTGAAGGTACGGGGGCGCGTTGCCGTCACCCATGGTCAAAATGCGGGCGCCGAACACTTTTTCGTAGTAGCGAGCCGATCGTTCGACGTCGGCGACGGTGAGAAAGTGCGCGATGCTGATCCCCTCTCGCGGTGGCATCTCATAGCTCTTCTGTTCGACTTGTACGGCCGTCATGGATGGCTCCTTTCGATATAGTGCGCAGAATACGTTAAACATCACTACAGACATTCGAAACGTTTGTTCTTTTAAGCCTACAAAAAGCCGTTCAGCTCCTCCTACGACTTGTTGTTTCGCGGATCGTCTTTCGCGTTGAGGTATTCCAGTCCAAGCGGCCCCAGCGCGGTGATTTGCGTGACGTACTCGCCGGATTTCGCCCAGTGGAAATGGTGCGTGTTGCCGGGGAGGATGATCACCGCGCCGGGCGGATAGGCTTCCAACTTACTCGCGTCGAATTCATCCCCCAGTCCGATATAAAACACGCCGGAAATCACGGTATAGACTCGATCCTCTGGATGCTTGTGAGGCATCAGCTTCGCGCCGTGGGGCGATTTGACCCTGATTGTGTAAGGGCCGGGCTCCGAGGGCTGACCCACGACGACGGCCAGGCGGACGGAAGGCGGGAACGCCGGGAACGGTTTCCAATCGACATCTTCGGTCAAGATGGTTTTGAAAACGTCCTGCCCGAGTTGGTGAGGCCGGACTTCGCTTTGCTGGGCACGCTTTACGCCGCTGGTTTCCTGAGACATACAAACCTCCTTCGTTCAGAAAATGTAAAGCATCACACAGACTTTCGAAACATGCCCGCCAAGATTGGCCTCGAACGCCTCCCATCCTCAACGTCCCGAAGATCAGAATTGCGTCGGACGCCGGCCTAGATTTGGCCCAGGTAGTATCCGAGCCGATTTTCGACATCCCCCGGCTTCTGGAAGCCGCGCGCCGTGAGTGCTTTGATCCCTTCCTGGGCGGCGGATCGACCAAGCGACTGATGCACGCATCCCACCCGGCGCCGAGTTCGACGTCCGGCGGCAAGCTGGTGTTGACGAGCCGCTTGGTGTTGGCGATCGCCCATTTGTCGAACTTGGCGATCCGCGTCGCGAGCGCCTCTACGAACGCATCTAGCTCGGCGTCCGCCAGGGCGCGATATGTAGCCGTAGGCCTCGGCCTGCTCTGCTCTGATGTCTTCCGAGCTCAACAGCACCTCGAGAGCGCGGTTTCGGCCGATGAGTCGCGGCAGACGAGCCATCGGGCCTCCTCCGGCGACCATTCCCACGCCCACCTCCCATTGCGAGATGATGGTCTTCTCGCGGCTGGCAAAACTCATGTCGCACGCCAGCGTGACCTGCTCGTCGGCCTCCAGAGCGTTCATGACTTGCTGAAACTGCTTGACCATTTCCGGGCTCATCACGTTGAGCGGTGGGTTGTCGATCGTGACACGCCAATAGGCGGGCGACCGCCGGGTCATGCGGATCTGTACGGGCTTCGTAAGTGCGCTTGCGGTTGTCATGGCATTCTCCTGTCTATTCGTTCGTCTCGGAAACCGATTGATTGTCCCCAACGTTTTCTCGTGATTCGGATCATTTGTTACTTGCCGGCAGTTTGTTGATTGATGCCGCACCTGCTTTGCTGACGATCTCGTCCTGGGAATCCGCGCCTCCCGAACAACCGATTGCGCCGATAATCATCCCCTGTTCAATCAGTGGGATGCCGCCTCGAGACGCAATGATTCCATCGAACTCGAGCAGATAGTTGAGATGCATAAGGTTGATACCGTTCTCGAACTCCTTCGTTGGGCGCCGAAAGGTCGCGGCTGCTCGCGCCTTGTGCTCGGCAATCTGAATAGACGCAAGCATCGCGCCGTCCATTCGTTGAAAGGCCACCAGGTTGCCGCCGGAATCGACCACCGCTACGTTCATCTTCCAATTCCGTTTCTTCGCCTCTGCCACCGCCGCGTCAATAAGCGACTGGGCTCGGTCTAGTGATATCGGTGGGCCATACGGAGTGTCGAAAGGCATTTTGTCGGGCACAAAATCGAGAGGATTTGTTTGCGTGGGCTGCATCGCCGGACTCGCACCAACGGCGCTTCCTGTTTTCTCATTTGACATACGTCCTCCTTCACATGTGTCAACGGGTATTTATGAGATGACTTCGCCTAAGGTTGGTACCCGTCCGCCATCCATTTTGCGAATAGCTCAATGCGAGATTGAGGCCAAGGGCCTTCTCCTCTTGGCGGTGGAGGCGGCATTACCGCGCCACCGATTCCCCGAATGCGGTCGTAGATCGCGGCCGCGTGCGCTTTGACGTCATCATAGCTTGCCAGGTTGAACCCCTTGATCATGCCTTGAATGTCTCGCTCCGTAAAAAGCGGGCGAATGTCCGCTTGAAAGCTCGTCAGTTTCGTCATTGACGCCTCACACTGTCTGACCATTCCAGTTGCGGTTTCGCTTCCATGTTCATGCTCCTTTCGGAATGAAACCCGGAACGCCGGTTGTTACCACTTGATTCAGCCTCCGTCTGGTCTGGATGTGATTGATTTCGTCGAGCGCGTCTTGCGGAAGAGCAGAGATGTCGAAATTCTCTGTCGCACGGGCCGCAGTCCGGGGCGTGGTAAGCAAAGCCGTGCCGCGCTGCACCGCCCCACGCGCTCGATGACGGGATCGATTTCTTTCACGTAATAAGACGGAGTCGTAGGTGCGCTTTTTTCGCGCTGGCGAAGCATTTCGTCGAATGTCTTGGCCTCGAACGGACGCCTGCCAGTGAAAATTTCGTAGAGCACCAGACCTAACGAGTAAAGATCGCTCTGCGGAGTAATCTCTCCGCCTGCAATCTGCTCCGGTGACATATACGCGAGCGTTCCAGCGCGCGCATCGTCTGTGTTCGGGTCGAATGACACTGCCGCGAGACCGAAGTCCATGACACGGACGCGTCCGCGACCATCAAGCATGACATTGCCCGGTTTTAGGTCGCGATGAATGATGCCGTGCTCGTGCGCTGCAGCTAGGCCAGTGCACATCTGTCTCGCTATATCCAGTGCTTTGTCCGGCGACAGGCGGCCGATGCGCCGCATCAAGGAGGCGAGATCTTCACCATCCACATATTCCATACTGAGAAATGTTTGTCCTTCGGCTTCACTCAGGTCAAAGACTCGGCAGACATTCGGATGAGAAACTTGCCGCGCTAACCGCACTTCGCGGTGAAAACGGTCGACGGCGTTCGCGTTTAACAGTAGCGACGCAGGCAAGAATTTCAATGCTACCGGCTGGCCGAGTTTCAAATCCTCGGCGCGATAAACTTCTCCCATTCCGCCCTTGCCCAGTGGCGAAACGATGCGGTAGCGCTCGGCCAGCGTGGTCCCCGGAACAAAACGAGCTTCGTATCCGAAATTCGAAGTGTGAGAGGGGCTGTGGCGTGAATCGGACGCGATACGTGGCGGGGAGTTCGGAGATCCGACCGCGCGATCTCCACGGGCAACGGGCGAGTCCAGCCGCGTCACCGTCGGCGTATTGCTGGGATCCACGGGCGTGGCGCAAGCGGGACAAAACCGCGCACCATCGGGCATTTCATGCGCGCATGAGGAGCATTTCATTCAAATTTCCGATTTGTCTGTGGCTCGCGCATCGTACGCTTCTCCTGTCCGGGACACAACGAATTCGCCACCAGAGTAGGCCCCGACGAGATCTAGGCGCAGTTGGCCAAAGCGCGCTGTTGTTCAAAGTCCAAAAATAGTTGTTTGTGGGGACTCCAAACCTTCAGTTTGTAGCGCATAGAATCAACGGCTTGCAACGAGCCCGAGAATAATGTTTTTGGGCAACAGCCTGCGTTCCGCGAAAGGGAACCGCCTGATTCGTCTTGGAGAAAATCGCAGCCAATTTAGGCCGTTTGCGGAATCGAAGTGGAGAGAGAGCAATGGCTCTAGTGGATTGCGCCAATTGGGCCGCAAGATACCGGTTTCTAACAAACTGAAAGGAATAGAGAGGGATATCAAGACTGGCTGGCGGTGGACGCAGTCCCGTTCGAACTTTTCTCCGGCCTAGATTCCCTGCTAACAGGGAAAAATACTGGGAATTTTGCTTGTTCCGTCGAAGCCATTCGGCGATAACTCCCCACTGCCTAGTGCTTAAGCGAAAAAAATCGGGTCTCCGAGCCCAATCGGAACAGGGAACGATCAGGGAAGAAACAGGGAATGGAATTCCCTATTGGCCAAATCCTGTAGCGAAAGTCGGCCAGCAAGTCATGAGGAAATAGCGATTCCGGCGCGCGAGCGGACATTCTCATTTTGCGGCAGCGAGGCGCGCGAGCTTGTCGAATCGAGCATTACGGGAGTATGATGCCCGCAAGATCCGTGCAGGGTTCTTCCCTCGAACCTCTTCTCTCGGAGGCCTACCATGAAAATGAAAAAACCTCTCGTCATTATTGGAGCCATTGTCGTTGTACTTCTGCTCGTAGTCCTATGCTTGCCACTTTTCATCAATGCGAACCAATTCAAGCCGACGATCGAGACGAAGCTTTCTGCTGCGCTAGGACGCAGCGTTACCATTGGCGATATCAAGCTCTCGATTTTCTCAGGCGGTGTGACCGTCGCAGATGTCGCTATCTCCGACGATCCCAGTTTCAGCAAGTCACCGTTTCTCACCGCCAAATCTCTTGGCGTCGGAGTCGAGCTGATACCCTTGATCTTCTCCAAAGAGGTCAACGTGGACTCGATCACCGTCGACAGTCCTGATGTCGACCTGCTCCACGGTGCTGAAGGAAAATGGAACTATTCCAGCTTGGGCGGCTCATCGTCCTCGAGCGCTCTCAAAGCGCCGAACGGCGGATCCGCTTCCACCGCGCTTAGCGTGAAAAAACTCCAAATCAAAAATGGCAAAATCGTGGTCAGCACCGCCGGATCAAGTCAAAAGCCGAGCGTCTATCAGAACGTGGATCTCGAAGCTTCCGACCTTTCTTATACGACACAATTTCCGTTCAAGCTTTCTGCAAAAGGTCCGGGCAATGCAGATATGAAAGTGCAAGGCGAAACCGGCCCAATTAATCCGAGCGACGCTTCAATGACTCCGATGAGCGCGACGGTTGATGTGCAGCACCTCGATCTCGCCACCACGGGCTTCATCGACCCTTCGTCCGGCATTGCGGGCATTCTGGATTTCAAAGGCAGTCTGAATTCCGACGGCAAGCAGATGAGTTCCAAGGGCAGGATCAAAGTGACCAAGCTGAAAGCGTCGGCCGCGGGAAGCCCGTCAACGGTACCGGTGAACGTTGACTACTCCACGGTGTATACGCTGGAAACCCGAGCGGGCGTTCTGAATCAATGCGATATCAAAATCGGCAATGCGGCTCAGCATTTAACCGGTAGCTACGACACGGCTGTGAATCCCACAAAAATTCATATAAAATTGAGCGCGCCAGGCATGCCGCTCGGCGACCTCGAAGGATTTTTGCCCGCCGTCGGTGTGGTACTTCCGTCCGGGTCAAAGTTGCAGGGCGGCACGCTCAGCGTGGACCTGACAATCGTTGGACCTGTGGACAAGCCGACGATTGCCGGCCCCGTGAATTTATCGAACACAAAGCTGGCGGGCTTTAGTCTGAAGTCGAAACTCGGAGCGCTCGGCTCGTTTGCTGGTCTGGGCGGCGGGGGTGGCGGCGACGATACCGAGATTCAGACGCTTAGTGCCAACGTGCGCAACGACCCCTCCGGAACGAAGATTGATAATCTAGATCTTGTTCTCCCCTCAGTAGGAACCGTCACGGGAAACGGCACGGTGAGCGCTGCAGGTGAATTAAACTTCAAAATGGTCGCGAAGCTGGCGGGCGGAGTCGGCAAGGCAGTAGGGGGCGTCGCAACCGTCGCTGGAGGAGCAGGAGGAGCGCTGTCGTCCTTGCCAGGCGGAGGCGGTCACAGCCGAGGCAACTCGTCCGGTGGCGGCATTCCGTTTACAATTAGCGGCACCACCTCACATCCTCAGGTGCTGCCCGACGTGGGCGGAGCGGTCGGAAATGTCGCGAAGAGCGCAATCCCCGGGAAGATGGGCAACCCGGCGAGCGCAGCGACCGGCACTCTCGGCGGGTTACTCGGAAAGAAGAAACCGTAACGCAAGCAATTCCGATTTACATAGCCGAGCCAAAGTAGTTTTACGCGACATCGGTTGAGCGACCGAACCACGAAGTAATGTTGTATCTCACTCCGACTAGAGAATGAAATTAATTCCTGCCAAGTGCTTCCAGCCGGACCAAATTCGGCGAGCAACTACCCAGAAGAGCTTATCAAGGAGACCGAGGATCGGCCGCGGACGGCGCCGCTTCAACACAGTGAGTTGTTGCCGAAGCGCGAGGTTTTCCAGGACGAGATGCCGACGGCTACGAAACACGCCAGCAAGCGCTCCGGACAAGAGAAAGAGCAGATTGAACATGGCACGGAGTTATACCAGAATCGTGGACGGACACAGTGTAAGTAACTGATTCTGCGACCGGCCAGAGTTTTGGCGAGGGACAGGATTATCCATGGGCCTAACGAATTTTAGCGCTAAACATGCATCCGCGAAGTCATCAACGGGAAAGAACGCCCGATCGTCCCCTGCGATGCAATCCTTACGCGATGGGAATTCTGCTGAATGTAGTGCGCAAGACAGCCAGGATCTGTTTTGATATATAGTTGCGACGAAAATCTGTTTCTTGTCGTGTTGTCTCGGAGTTCAGTGAGACCGATCGTGTATGTCCGCGAAACACATTCGCTTTAAGCCCGCGAAATCGATCTCTGACCCGCAAAAAATCGTGATGATGGGATGAGACTCTTGAGCTCAGACGACGTGGAGCAGGCTTTCAATCTTAGTGGCCAGTCCTTCAATAGGCGCCGTTTTGGAGAAGACGCTGACACCCGCATCCTCTATATCCGAATGCCTCAGCGCATCGGCATAATTTGTGCAGAGAATCACCGGCACCTCTTTCATCCTCGATTTCAGCAGTCGCGCCGCTTCTAATCCGTTCATTCGCGGCATCGATAGATCAAGAATGATCAAGTCCGGTTTCAGCTCCGTCGCTTTTTCAACGGCGTCCACGCCGTCAACGGCTTCTCCGCAAACCTCATAGCTGGGTTTTGATTCGAGGAAGTTCCTGATCAGCCGGCGAATCATCGCATTGTCATCGGCTATTAAAATGCATTTGGGCACGAAACCCCACAACTAAGCAAAAGGAGGCTCGTCCGCCAGAATTCGCTTATGTGCGGCAGCGTACGCTCACATGCAGGCGATAACAATACACGCAACCCCGTAGCTAATTCACGCGATGGTCCAGAGGTGGGAGAACTCCCAAAGGGCTCATAAAGGCCCCCAAAAACGTTAGTAGCTTTCAGGGGTAACGCAGCACGTCCCGTTGCAAAGCACGCAGATTAGACAGTGCATCTGCAATAGTCTCTCGCTCGTGGTTCGAATCGGGGCCTTCGGAAATGGTCTGAATTCGCGAGAAGATCGCAGTCTCCGCATCATGAATAAGCGTGCGAAGTTTTCTGGGGTTGAGTTCCAGAAGAGCGGCGCTGTAAACGCTATACCATTCGTTTTGGTCCATATAGCACCTCTACTAAGGGGCCTCAAACCTACTAAACATGGCGCACTGTGTCTGTTCGCTGGCGTACCAAACTTTATTTTTCCGCTTCGCTGCGCCAAATCTGCGACTGCCGCACGATCGTCTCGTAACATTCGCACGCTGCGTTTTCCAGTTCCTTGCGGTTTTCTATTTTCACTTCTCCGCGCGTGTACTTAATTAATCCGGCCTTTTGCAGCATGCCCGCCGCTACTGTTACGCTCGCGCGCCGCGTGCCCAGCATATGCGCTAGAAACTCCTGCGTCAGTGGAACCTTGTTTCCGCCCAAGCGGTCCTGGCACATCAGCAGCCATCGGGCCAGCCGTTCATCCACTTCATGGAGCCTGTTGCAGGCAGCTATCTGCGCCGATTGCACCGACATTTCCTGCGACAGTCGAAATAACGCTTTCTCCAGTTGCGGGCATTCTGGCAACAAAACCGAAAAATCTTTCGCGCGAATCCTGAATGCACTGCCCTGGATCTGCATCACGACGCGGCTGGGACTGGTCTTGAATCCAACCAGAAGCGGTATTCCCGCAAAACCTTCTTTGCCCATTAACCCGACTTCCACGCTTTTCCCGTCTTCCATTATGTTCAGCACTGAAGCCAAGCCGCTTTCCACAAAATAGGCGAACTCGATCGGCGTGGCCGTCTCGTTCAAAATAGTTCTTGTCGGAAGTTCCACGAATTCCAGGACCGCGAAAATGGCTCTGGATTCTTTGCTGGGCAGGCTGCGCAGGATCTTGTTTTGCGTGTTGCGTTCGTTGCCGTCGCTCGAAGCCGGCCTCGAAAGATTCTTCGGAATCGACTGAGTGGATCCGTCGGACATAATTCGACCTCGATTGATTTGAACAGTAGTCCCATTGGGTGTGGAGGGACCAAGCGCTGGAAGGCCGGTCCGTCTAACGAGACCTCCCTAACCATACTCGTTCGTAACTCTAGATACTAGTCGCAAATGTTAGGATAGGCGTCCGTAGCCTTCCGCCCTTCCGCCTTGCGCTTTGTACGGTGGGAGCATATTGTTAATGAGAGAATATTTTGGAGAAAACGCCCAATAAATCGCGAATTGGCGCCACCCCGAAATGGGCTAAAGCTATCCTGGAGTTGCGTCACAATTTGCATCTCGATCAAAGCGCCCTCGGAGAAAGGCTGGACTGTTCGGCCATGACCATTTCTCGCTGGGAGCGCGGCGCTCAAGAACCCCCTTCTCACGCCTACATCGAGCTTGGTAATTTAGCCGGCGATCCGGATTGCTGGTTTTTCTGGGGCCGCGCAGGACTTCGCAATGAAGACTTGATGCGCGTGGTCCCGGATTTGCGTCGACGCTTGCTGAAAACCATCGCGCCTGAGTTCGAAATCGTGAACGCCGGCGGCGCCGGCAAAAAACCTTCGCGAGGCAAGGTTCAGCTGGTTGCTATTCCCTTGCTGAAAGTTGTCGCGGCCTCGCACGGCGAGAGGGGTGATGACACTTCGGTGCTTCATGGCGCTCCGCTGGAAAGCATGATTGCCGCCCCCAAGGACTGGTGCCCGAATCCCGCCGCTACCAGCTGTCTGCGCGTGAAAGGCAATTCCATGATGCCCTTACTGCAAGATGGTTATATTGTGGCCGTCGATTCCTCGCAGAGTGAGCGCAGTAAGCTCAACGGAAAAATTGTGATTGCCTGGCACAAAGACATGGGTTTGACCGTATCCCGCTTAGAGCGCTATGGACATACCGACACCTTGCAGCCGGAAAATCGCGAGTACCAATCGATTACGCTCGACAGCAAACATAAATGGAAAATTTTGGCGACGGTTCTTTGGTGGGTTGGTAAAGCCCCGTAGGGAAACTTCAGAAGAAAGCTCTTAAACGAAAACAGACGATGGCGAAATCTCCTCATAAAATTCTTGTGCTCGACGTGGGCGGCACAAACATAAAAGTGCAGGCCAGCGGACAAAAGCAGCCGGTCACAATCCCCTCTGGTCCCACCATGACGGCCAAGAAAATGGTCCGCGAAGTAAAGGAAGCAACGAAAAACTGGAAATACGATCGCGTCTCCATCGGCTATCCGGCCCCGGTAACAGCCGGCCATCCCATGCGCGAGCCTGTAAATCTCGGAGGTGGCTGGGTGGGCTTCGATTACAAAAAAGCTTTCGGCCGCCCGGTCAGAATCTTAAATGACGCAGCCATGCAAGCTCTTGGCAGCTATCACGGGAAGCGCATGCTGTTTCTTGGGCTGGGTACCGGCCTTGGCTCCGCAATGATCGTCGACGGAGTTCTGGAGCCCATGGAGCTCGCGCACTTACCCTATAAGCATGGAAAAACATACGAGGACTACCTCGGAATCCGAGGCCTCCAGCGCCTGGGAAAGAAAAAATGGCGCAAAGAGGTTTTCAAAGTCACGAAAAAGTTGATAACCGCTCTCGAAGCCGACTACGTCGTGCTGGGCGGAGGAAACGTAAAGAAGCTCAAGAAATTGCCGCCGCACGCGCGAATGGGGCGCAACGAGAATGCAATCCTTGGAGGATTTCGGATGTGGGAGGAAGAATAAAGCGCCTACATTTTCTTAACCTTCTTCGAGCGGCGCTATATCCCACTGTGGAATACTCCCAAATAATACATCGTTTTTCGAAAATTAAGCCTCCGCGCTCGATTCCACGCTCCGCTCCATGTAGGATATCGACGATGACTTCGCGTGTAATTCTAAGACTTCTTCCGATTTTATTTTTTTGGCCGGCGACAACATCAGCTTGCACCTGCTCAAAAGCTCCTCCAGGAGTTTGTCCGGGATTGCAGTCTGATGACGTCGTCTTTACCGGAACGGTCATGGCTATTGAAAACGTTTCGCCTGCAGCGACCATTGAAGCCAACGCCGCAGATTCAGAATCGGCGGCGCCCACAGTTCCCGCAGCCGACGCCACGCCAATCATTCGCTATCATTTTAAAATTGATGAAAAGTTCGCCGGCCCCGACACCGCGGAAATTGACGTTTTTTCCGGCGGCGATGACGGAGATTGCGGCTACCATTTTCGCAAGGGCGACCAGTATATCGTTTTCACCCAGCAGGAAACGGAAGGCCGCCTTTTCGCTACGATTTGTAGCGGCACGCGTCCCGTCGCCGATGGCCGTGCTTTGATCCCACAATTGCGCGCTATGCGCAACCATCAGCAAATCGCTTCCGTCTTTGGAGTTCTTCGCCGCGCCGATCCGCCTCTTCTTGCTCCCGCAGACGACCCGGATGATCCTCTTCCTCACATCAAACTAAAACTCCGCTCCAAATACGATCGCTTTGCCACCAGCACCGGACCAAACGGTGTCTATTCTTTCTATGACGTTCACTCCGGCGAATATCATTTTTCTGCCAGCCTCCCGGCTCGCATGGAACTATCCGAGAGAACTTTGCCCGGCGCTTTGCCACCTTTCAAAATTCCGAATGGCGCCTGCTACGAATACAACGTGGACGCCCTTCCTCTCGGCAAAATTCGCGGCGCCGTTCTAGGCCCTGATGGCAAACCTTTGAAGATTGCTTCCGTGGAGCTTTATCGTGCAGAGAAGTATAAAGACACTGAACCCGGCCTCTGGGGATTTCAGGGCTCCAAGGGAGATTTTGAGTTCGATCACATTGGTCCAGGCGACTACATTTTGGTTTTCAATCGCCTGAATCGTTTGGATCCGAACTCACCGTACCCTCGCGCGTTCTATCCCGGCGTAGCGAATCAAAACGAAACCAGCATAATCACGCTAAAAGACGGCGAACAACTTTTGAAAGCCGATATGCAAGTCGCTGATGGATATCCCACTCGCCGGATTCGCGTGCAGTTGAAATGGAAGGACGGCCGCCCTCCCGGCGAAGTCACCATCATGGCCAAAGCCGACCAAGGTGAAAATCCGGCAGCGCAACGAATGGCCGAGGGCATCTACGATTTCACGCTTCTGCAGTCCACGCATTACACAATTTCTGCGTGGGAAGATTTGGACCCGCAGCATCTCAGCCAGCGCCGCGGCAAAGAATCGTGCAACATCCCCGCCCGCATCGACGCAGAACCTGTCACCATCGACGGCGCCGACACCGAAACAAACGACATCTCGCTGACCTTCCCCTCCGTAGCTTGCGATAATCATTAGCCTGAATGCGAGTTTCCTTAGGCGCCGGTCACCACCAGGCCCTGTTTTGGTTTTCGCCCAGCTATTGTCCGGCCCGCTGAGTTCTCAAAATATGTACTTGAGACCGAGCTGCAATTGACGAGCATAGCTGTTTCCGTCTGGACCAGGGATTTCAATTTTCCAGCGGAAGTTACTCGGCAGCCTTCGCCGGTGGAGAGATAGCCGGGCCTTCACCCTTTACGTAGTGTCCGTACCAATCCAGATAACGATGGTAGCGATCTTCGATAAATGACGGCCGCGAAAATTCGTGGTATTCGCCGGGATAAACCACCAACAAAGTCGGCACGCCCAGCCGTTTCAAGCTCTGATACATTTGCTCGCCATTAATAATCGGGACATTCCAATCAATCTCGCCACCCATGATCAGTGTTGGCGTTTTAATTTTCGTCACGCGATTGAACGGCGAAAGCTTTTCCCACAGCTCGCGATTTTCCCACGGCAAACCCAATTCAAGTTCCCAGTCGCGCGAATATAAATCGTGCCCCCAATTTGTGATGTAAAGGAAATCTCCGGCGCCGGAGATCGCGGCCTTGAATCGCGTTGTCTGCGTGATAATAAAATTCGTTGAGATTCCGCCGTAAGACCATCCGCCAACGCCAAGTTTGTCCGGGTCCGCGATTCCCTGCGCAATCGCATAATCCACCATGGCCATATCATCTTCGTAATCTTTGTGGCCCCAGTCCGCCCATATCGCTTTGCAGAAATCCTGCCCGTACCCTGACGATCCCCGCGGATTCGGAGTCAGCACCACATATCCGTTGGCCGCAAAAAGTTGCGGATCAAAATTAAATTCCGCGTAATAGGCCCACACTGGCCCGCCGTGCGGCCGCAATATCGTCGGATAGCGCGTTCCCGGTGTGTAGTCCGGCGGCTCGTAAAGATATCCCGCCACGTTGGTTCCATCCTTGCTTTTAAAGTGGACATACTCCACATGCGGCAGACGAATTTGCGCCATCAAAGCATCGTTTGTCGTCGTCAAACGCCGTAAATCTCCGCCGTCCACAGGCAGAAAATAAATTTCATTAGGATGCGTCAACTCTCCGATCACCGCAACCGCCGCGCCATCTTTGCCCAGCGAGTACGATTCCACCATCCGCCTTCCGCCGATCGGTCGCGTGATTTCCCCTCCCATCGCTGGAACCCGCATTAAGTTCTGCGTTCCATCATCATCCGCGATGAAGTAAATCCATTTCCCGTCCGGCGAAAAGCGCGGCTCGCTCGCGTTGCGGTCGAGCTGTTGCGTCAACACTTTCATTTCACCGCCCGTGGCGGGCGCAACGGCAATGCGAAACGTCGCGTATTGATAGAGTTTTGCTTCCAGTTGAATAGTGAATGCGATCCATTTCCCGTCGGGCGACCATGCAGGCGCTCCCTCGGTGCCCGGATGCGTCGTCACATGCACCACCGACTTGCCTTTATCCGAGTTGTCCGCCGCCACTGTCCAAATATCGGTGTTGTAGTTGTGATCGGGATCTTCAAAATCCGATCGATTGCTCACGAACGCGATCGAACTCCCGTCCGGCGACCAAGCCGGCGCGCTATCGTCATAATCGCCCGAAGTAATCTGCGTCGTTTTGTGGCTGGCAAGCTCGTAAACGTAAAGATGCTTCCGTCGCCGGTCGAGATAGCCGATTTCATCTTCTTTAAAATGCAGCCGGTCGATCACCCAGGGATGCGCCTTCGGCTTTGCGTCGGCTTTGTCTTTGTCCTTGGCAGCCTCAAGTTCGTTGATCGAAGGGTCTTGCAACTCCAAAACAATACGGTCCCCCGACGGCGACCATGCGTATGCATCCACATCCTGAATCGTCTCCGTCAGCTTTTGCGCTTCTCCACCTTCGCGATTCAATATCCATATCTCTTTCTTCTTGTCTTCATTTTCCTTATCGCTCTTGGTCCCGCCTCGTCCCGATAAAAATGCCAAATATTTTCCGTCCGGACTCCAACGCGCATGCTCGGAAGAAACGGTTTCCGTCGTCAGCGGAATCGGAGGGCCGCCCGATGTTGAGATCATCCAGATGCGCGTTTTATCTTTGTCTTCTTTCAAATCATGAGTGGTCACCGTGTAACAGACCCACTTCCCCTCTGGGCTGATGTGCGCGTCTTCCACTTCCAAAATTCTAAAATAATCGTCCACTTTCAAATTTCGCGTCGCCGCCGTTTTTTCCGGTGCACTGGAATTTGTCTGCGATACCGAGGACGAATCCTGCGCCGCAGCCGGTCTCACAATCCAAGCCGGACTGGCAAACAGAGCAATCACAATCAAAAATGCGAATCTAAACCTCATAGCCGGCCCTGCTTTCGAAGGAATTTGCCCAACATTCGACGCGTAGTATACAGAACCCGCCGCCGAATGGTCTGGAGAATCTAGACTTGTTTTCAGCTGACTTCCAGACTTTCCCCGCGCTTGTTATCAGAGTACCTGTATGGAAGTCTTCGCTGAACAATAAACCGGTCACGAACGCCTGAAGATCTCGCGGATATCTTCCCAAACCATCCAGTATTCGTAAAACGTCCGCGCGCCATATTTCTCGTACAACTCACCCGCGACAGCATTCCCCGGCTTAACATTCACGCAAACTCGCAGCGCTTTCTGCTCCGCAAACCACTCAGCCATCGCGACAAGCAAAAGACCGGCAATCCCGTGCCGCCGTTGCTCTGCTACAACATCGATCCACTGCAATTCCCCTGAGCATCCATAGCGACGCGTGCGGTGCCCAGCCACGAACCCCACCATTGTCTTGCCTTCCACCGCCACAAACGCCGCCCGATCACTCAGTGCCTCTTTGGGCGACTGTTCTACGTTCAGATAACGCGCAATCCTCGCCTCTCAATATTCCTGAGTCTCCCAATTTCGCGCTCGAATCGCCGCCATCGCAATCGCGTCGCGAATTTCCGCCGGCCGTATTGTTAAAGGCATCTCGTCCTTCCGCACTCGATACATTGTAAAAGCGCTTGTCACAATCCCTAGGCGCGATTCGATTGACATACCAGGCTTCCCAAATTACCCTCGTGTTCCATGCCCGTCGCGCCAATTTCCTCACCGCAGTTCTCGCTTCGCCCCCAACCACACCTGTACGAAATAAACGCCTGGGCTTGGCTCGAACGGCTTTCCACTAATCTTGGCCGCCAGATCAATCTTTCCACCGTCCCTGACTCGGAATGGGACGCAATCGCTCAGCTCGGATTCGACTCGGTCTGGCTCATGGGAATTTGGCAGCGAAGTCCAATATCACGCAATATCACTCTCCAGGACCCCGCAAACTTTTCAACTTTCGAACTCGCTTTACCGGGCTGGGCGCCGGCAGACGTAATCGGTTCCCCATATTCCGTGGTCCAATACGTTCCGGATCCTCGCATCGGAACCTGGGAGGCGCTCGATCGCACTCGCGAGAAATTGCACGCGCGAAAAATGGCTCTCCTCGTGGATTTTGTCGGAAATCATACTGCCCGCGATAATTCATGGGTCCATGATCATCCGGAATTTTACGTGCAGGGCTCACAGCAGGATTTCGAAAACAATCCTTCTCTCTTTTTTCAAGCGAACACGGCGCAAGGCCCGTGCTATATCGCACTGGCCAAAGATCCTTACTTCCCTCCCTGGACCGACGTCGCCCAGCTAAATCATTTCCAACCTGAAATGCGCGCCGCCCATCTCGCCGAATTGCGCGTCATCGCACAACATGCTGACGGCGTCCGCTGCGACATGGCCATGCTGCAATTGAATGACATTTTCGAAAGGAACTGGCGTCATCTCCTGGGAAATATTCCACCACCTCAAAAAGAATTTTGGACTGAAGTGCAGGAAGCCGTGCCTAACCTGGT
>JABDEK010000038.1 GCA_013287135.1 Acidobacteriota bacterium
CGGAGTGAGGAAATGCCTGCCAATCGCTTTAACGGCCACACGGATTACGGAATCGGGATCGGTTTGCGCTCCCCGCATTACCACCATATTCTTACGCGCAAGCCCGTCGTGGATTGGTTCGAAATCATCTCCGAAAATTCCATGATTGACGGCGGGCGCCCGCTGCGCATCCTCGATCAGATTCTGGAACAGTACAAGGTGGTGCAGCACGGCGTCTCAATGTACTTTGGTTCGGCCGAGCGCCCGAACCGGGAGCATCTGCGGCGCCTGAAAACTCTAGTCCAGCGCACCAAGACCCCTTGGCTTTCGGACCACCTCTGCTGGGGAAGCGTGGATGGCCGCTACACCCACGACCTGCTGCCCATGCCCTACACGTTCGAAGCCGCGCGCATCACCTCGCAGAAGATCCGCGAAGTGCGCGATTTCATCGAAATTCCAGTCGCGGTCGAGAACGTCAGCAGCTACGCGGAATTTCACGTTTCGGAAATGACCGAGTGGGAATTCCTGAACGAAGTCGCCGAGCGCGCCGATTGCGGTATTCTTCTCGACGTAAACAATATTTACGTCTCGTCGCAGAATCACAGCTTCGACCCCTTCACGTACGTCAATAGCGTCCCCGCGGAACGCGTCGCGCAAATCCATATCGCCGGACACTCGAAATATCGCAAGTACATTCTCGATACCCACGATCATCCTGTAATCGATCCCGTGTGGAAGCTCTACGCGCGCGTCATTGAACGCGTGGGCCACACTGCCACGCTTCTCGAGTGGGACGACAGCATCCCTTCGTTCGACGAAGTGCACGACGAAGCCCTGAAGGCCAACCGTTTCCTCGCGAGCGCTTCGCTCGCCACCGCCGTATGAAACTCCTTAACCTGCAACGCCGCATGGCTCGCGCCGTCATGACGCCGCTTACGGGCTCCGAACGCATGCGCCCGGTCTCGCCCGATGGACGCTCGATGCGTGCCGTGGCGTCGCAAATCATCAAGCCCAACGACCGATTGACTTCCTTCGATCGTCTGGAAATTTACAATCGTCAATACTGGTTCCGCGTGCTCTC
Organism: Acidobacteriota bacterium; assembly: GCA_013287135.1. Lineage (GTDB taxonomy): Bacteria > Acidobacteriota > Terriglobia > Acidiferrales > UBA7541 > Palsa-295. The sequence goes on from JABDEK010000038.1 coordinate 1,061, forward strand.
CGCATTTGCCGAGGATTTTCCGGGTGTGCGCGCGGTATTGGGAGGCCGCCGCTTCGACGCCATGGCCAAAGCGTATCTGATCGATTGCCCGTCGCAATCTTTCACGCTGCGCAATCTCGGTTCGTGCCTGGTGAACTGGCTGGAAAAGCATCCTACGTGGGGCGGTGAACGACAGAATCTGGCAGTGGATATGGCTCGACTGGAGTGGGCCGACATTGAAGCGTTCGACGGCAAACGAGAACCATCACTGAAGCCTGAGGATCTCGCGGGCGCGACTCCCGCCAAGCTGCGCCTGCGTTTGCAGCCCTACGTCACGCTTCTCGCTCTGCGCTATCCGGTAGATGATTTGCTGCTCGAGGTCCGCAGGGATTCGGACGATCTCGATGTCGCGAGCAATACTTTCAGCGAACGCCACAAGCGCAAACGCGTCAGCGCAGTCGCAAAACTAAAGCCCAGCCCCATTTTTCTCGCCGTGCATCGCCTGGACGAAGATGTCTATTTCCGCCGCCTCGACCGCGAGGAATTCGCCATCCTTTCTGCGCTGCATGCCGGGAAATCATTGAACGCTGCGATCGAGTCCGCTCTGCGCAGTTCATCGATCGCTGCTGCAGACCGCGCGGCTCGCGTTGAAAAATGGTTTCACACCTGGTCGGCGCTCGGCTGGTTCTGCCGGCCACAGAAGTATGTTGTTACATTCCACACCCAAACTGAATCATTCGGGAGAGCGAAAATTTATGAATAGCATATTGGCTCCCATGCAAAAGCTGTATGGCCTACTCGTTCGAGTTGCTTCCGAACTGCAGTCCCCTTTTCTTGCGATCGTCCGCCTCTACTGGGGCTGGCAAATCGCTCAGAACGGCTGGGGGAAACTTCACAATCTCGCGCACGTGACCGAGTTCTTCGCAAGCCTGGGGTTGCCTGCACCAGGGCCGACGGCCACATTCGTCGCCACCTTCGAATTCGTGGGCGGTGTCCTGCTCGCTGTCGGATTGCTCTCACGCATTGCTGCGCTGGGTCTGGTGATCGACATGACGACGGCCTACATCACGGCAGACCGGGAAGCGTTCTTTTCGTTCTTCACGGACCCGGGCAAGTTCTATAACGCCGATCCGTTTATCTTTCTTTTTGTGGGAATGGTGATTCTGATTTTTGGACCGGGAAAGTTTTCTCTCGACGCACTGGTGCGGGGATTCGTCAGCCATCCGAAAGTCCGAGAGGCGACGATGTCCAGGAGCTGAGTTGCCCGCGGCCGTATGTGCATTCAGCGCTTCGACTGCAGATTCGATTTAGACCGAGAGGCACCGCAGCTTCATTTCTCCTAGCCGGCAAACCGCGCGACCATGACGCGCGTATCTAAATAGATGCACCCACTATTCAGGAAAAGTCTAATTGGGATACTGGCGGGCGCAACCGCCAGCTTGGCGTTGGCGCCCGCCCTCGGCCGTCCGCTATTGAGTGTTGTCTGGGGCATCGCTGTAGGCGGAATCTATTCTGCGAGCCTGCGCCCTACGCCTCGCGCGTATGTAGATTACCTTTTAACGGGCGCCGCTTTGGGAATCCCGCTGTGGGGATTGATCAGTGTAATCGCAGTTCCGCTACTTTCCGGACAGATGCCGGAATGGAGCGCCGAACAGATGCGCTCGCATTTTCCCGCGCTGGTTGCGTGGGTGCTGTATGGCGCTGTGCTGGGCCTGATCACCCAGGGTTTGACCGATATTGCCGAGAGAGTGCTCGGTCCCGAGATTGCGAACATATCGCCCGCGCCTCGAGAAAAGAAACAGATCGTAATACTTGGTGGTGGCTTCGCGGGCATGCGGACGGCAGAGTGCTTAGAGAAGCAGCTGCAGCGTGACCCCGCAGTTTCGATTGCTTTGGTGAGCGAGACGAACGCGCTTCTATTTACACCCATGCTCGCCGAAGTCGCTGGTGGCAGCCTGGAACCCAGTCATATCAGCACACCGTTGCGTAGCAGCCTGCATCGTACAGAGTTCATCCGTGGACGGGTCGGCGCGATTGATCTGGAAGCCCGCCGTGTGATTTTGGACACGGATCACCCTCCCGGCGAAAGCAGCTCGCGGCGTGAGATTCCTTATGACCAATTGGTCCTAGCTGTTGGCTCCGTTTCAAATTATTTGGGTATGGCGAATATCGAGAAGCTCGCTTTCAACTTCAAGAGTCTGCTGGACGCCATCCGAATCCGCAATCACGTCATCGAGATGTTTGAACGCGCCGACCGCGAGCCCGAATTCATCCGTGCACAGACTCTTCTTACCTTTGTAATCGCGGGCGGAGGTTTCGCGGGCGTCGAACTCGCGGGGGCTTTGAACGACTTTGCGCATGGGATTCTGGCCGATTATCCCAACTTGCGTCGAGAGGACCTGAGCGTGGTGCTGGTTCATGCGGGCGGCCGCATCCTGCCAGAACTAAGCGAGTCATTGGCACGTTATGCACAGGGCAGGATGGAAGCGCGCGGAGTTACTTTCCGCCTGAATACGCGTCTGACCGATGTGAATCCCGGAGTCGTGTCCGTAAGCAACGGTGAGATCCGCGCGCAGACTCTCGTGTGGACGGCAGGAACAGGTCCGAATCCGCTGCTGAAGTCGCTTCCTGTGGAAAAAGACAAGCGCGGCGCCCTGGTTGTTGGGAACACGCTCGAGTTGCGCGGTTGTCCAGGGGTGTGGGCCCTGGGTGATTGTGCCGCACTTACCGATGCGAGCTCGGGAAAGCCCTGTCCGCCCACTGCTCAATTTGCCGTGCGGGAGGCGGAAGTGCTCGCGAAAAATATTTGCGCGGAACTTCGGGGCGGATCCAAAGAGAGCTTTCATTTCGACTCACTGGGAGCGCTTTGCGTCGTGGGGCACCAGTCGGCTTGTGCTGAACTGGCAATTCCGTTCGTGAGGAACAAGTCCGTGCGCTTTTCCGGACTGTTCGCATGGCTCCTATGGAGAGGAATATACCTTTCGAAATTGCCAGGTCTGGAAAGAAAGATTCGGGTGCTGATCGATTGGACGATCGAGCTTTTCTTCCCGCGCGATATCGTTCAAACCATCGATTTACAGTGAGGAGAGATCGATGTTTTCGGTTTCAGGAGTAGCCACGCAGCGGGATGACCGCGGCAGATCGTTCCATTGGGTAGACTCCCTGTGGGGTCTCGCGGTCGGGGGTGCGGGCGGCGCACTCGGAAGTGCGCTTCTTGCTACATCACCCGCTCGTGGGATGATGCTTGGCTCCCTCTTCGGGCTTGCCTTTGGCCTTCTCTTCGCGTATCGCGCTACGAGCTCGGGTGCGGGATTGATCTGGGGACTTGGCGCCGCTTTTCTCCTGTGGTTGGTTCTTCCGGTTGGGATTTTGCCCTTGTTGGCTGGTTCTGGAGGCACCATGGCCAAGCTCGCGGATGCCCGCGACCAATTTCCCGAACTCGTTGCCTATTTGATCTTTCTGGGAATGCCCGTGGGCGTGACGCTGGGATTTCGCGGTAGTCTGCGGAGGAAAAGAGAAATGCCGCCGTTCCTCTGGTGGCGCGCGATCATCGTTGGCGGATTTGCAGGCGTGCTTGGTGGAATGATTTTTGGACGCTGGTCGTCTGCAGGCGACTTCTTCCCTTTGATCGCTGGGCTGGGCGAGTTTCACTCTCGCATGGCGACTGTGGGCCTGCAGTTTGGCGTGGCCACGATCATTGGTTCCAGCTTTGGGCTGCTCTTCCAGCGTGACGTGCGGGGCTACGGTTCGTCCATGGGCTGGGGGCTGGGCTTTGGGATTTTCTGGTGGTTCCTGGGGCCACTCACTCTTTTCCCGCTCATCGCCCGAACGCCTCTGGACTGGTCGGCAGATCATGGAGGCGAACTATTCGGTTCGCTGGTAGGGCATATCCTCTATGGATTGATTCTGGGCATTGCGTACGCCGCGATCGATCGCTCGTGGGTAAAGTTGTTCATCGAGTCCGATCCGCTGAATCGGGAACCCGAAGGCCCTGGCCTGCTGGTGTTGCATTCTCTTGGGTGGGGAGCGCTTGGCGGTCTCGCCGGGGGACTTGTTTCGAGCCCGGTGATGATCGCTACAGGTGTATTGCCCAAAATTGCTGGCCTTGACACTCCTCTGTCTATTTTTCGCGCGCTGCTTCTGCATCTCTTGGTGAGCGCACTGATCGGCATGACATTTGGTGTGCTCTTTCGACGCGAATCCTCGAGCATCGGGCTCGGCGTGATGTGGGGATGGCTGTTCGGAGTCATCTGGTGGTATCTCGGACCGATGACGTTTCTGCCGCTGCTGCTCACTGGCGAGATTGACTGGCGCGCGAGCACAGCGTCCGCATTGCTTCCCTCGCTGATGGCGCACTTGATTTATGGCGCTACGACGGCGCTTGTATTTCTGCTTCTCGAACGCCGCTATACTCAAGAACTGCTCCTCAATCCGCGCACCGCCGCGTCCGAACTTCGCCGCGTCCGCCCTGTGGGAACTCCAGCGCCTGCGCTGTGGTTTTTCGCGCTCGGTATGGGTGTGTTGCTGCCCATTCTCCTCGGATAGTGGGACAGACCCAGTGCGCGCCACTGCCGCGCGTGCCGAACCCGCATGATTGAGAGGCTTCTGACGCACTTGAGACAGAAAAAGCACGACCTGTATTCTTGCAAGCCGGTTCAAAACAATTCCAGAAATTCCTGACCTTCATGGAACCTTGCTCTTCTTTCGTCATCACACCTGCAGCTAGATGGCGGTTTTCAAGTACGCGGAGTGCCGAGCAGACCGTTCAAAAGCGAGCTTTGAATGCCGTAGGCAGTGATACGGGGCGGGGATGGCCACATTCGAGGAGATGGAACTCGGGAATCTAGCCCAGAGGAGGGCACCTATGAGCACGCGGGCAAAAAGCAAGGCAAATAATCAACCTGCTCCGGAGGGAATCGAAAAACAGTCTGGATCTGTCAATTCATCCGCAGGCGACGCGCCGGCGCAAGACGAGATTCAGCTACGCGCCTACTGCATTCATGTGGAACGCGGGGGGGCGGCACGGCTGCGACCTTGAGGATTGGCTCCAGGCAGAACGAGAGCTAACGGAGGAGCACCGTGGAGGTCCGAGTGGTAAGGATGGAGCTCGATGAGGTTGGATTACGAGTTTGGATGGCGACGATTGGCTGGGAAGAACCACGGTGTTGCCCAGGACGAGCGGCTTCGGCGACAACAAGGATTGCCTCCTAACTCGGTAGGCGACTTGGTTGCGGCGAGGTCCAAGAGCTGTATGAATTGTTTTCCGAGGAACTTATGAGAGCACCACAGTACAGAGTACCGGCCTCCGCCAAATCGCCGGCCGGCCTTCTAAGTACATTCGTGACCAGGATGCGATCCGTTTCTTGCGCGGATGTGATCCAGGCTGGAGTCATTATCCTTAATCAAACGGTCATTCTCGCGTCGAGTATCTTCGGTCGCTAGAGTCTCTTCGTGCGTGCCGCCTTCCGGCATGTACTCGAGTTGAAAAGTCCTATAACGGAGGATGCGATGGGCCCGATGGATTCGGTCAAGGTCCTTGTGGTGGATGAAAAACTTCAGGAGCCAGGCGCCTATCGTCGAATTCTGGAGCGAAACGACTGCCAATGCTTTTTCGCGAGTTCTCAAAAGGACGTCGCGCTAATGCCGGACCTTGGCACCGTCGACATCGTGCTCAGTTCGCTCAAGATCCCGGGCAAGAGCACTCATTGGTTAATCGCTCTATTATCGGGTTCACGCGCCAGCGCGTTTTACTCATTGCGGCTCGAAGAGAGTTACTGGTGGGTGCCTGTTCTCAAACTCGGAAAGGAGTGCCTTGGAACACCGGCCTTCCCGGCGAGCGGCTTCGCTGGTGTGTTTGACCAACTGGTGAAGGAGATCCGGAGAAAAACGATGGCGCTGTCGCAGGTCAACTGTGAAACCTTTGACTTCCTTCCGACTCCGACAAACGTGAAGTTGCTGTTCGATAGGGAGGGGATCCGTGATTTCAAGCGTAAATCCGTTGAGAACTCGGCCGGGCGACCGTTGCGCCTTTTGTAACTTTCTCCGGGTGCCGGCATCACACAGCCGGGAACATCATTTTCTTCTTGTTGTCGGGATGAACATGGCGCAGCCGCAATTGGAATCCACCGAGGCAGAGCTAATCAAGCGTGTTTGCGGAGGGGAACCGCAGGCGTTTGAAGAATTGCTTCGCCCCTATGAGCGCTTGGTCTATGCGACTGCGATTTCGATATTGCGAAACCCAGCCGACGCGGAGGAAGTCGCCCAGGAGGCGGTGCTGAAGGCATTCTCGAAGCTCTCAAGCTTCCGCGGAGAATCTAGATTTAGCACTTGGCTCGTGCAAATCACCTACAACGAAGCCAGGATGAAGTTGCGAAGGGAGCGTCAGCATCTTTACGAGTCGATTGACCGCGAGCAGCAAGACCAAGAAGGCGAGTATTGGCCGAGGGACTTTGCGGATTGGCGACCCATCCCTTCCGAGCTGCTCGAAAAGAAAGAGGTTCGCGAGGCTTTGCAGAATGGAATCAATTCTCTCAGCCCGATGTATCGGGAGATCGTAATCTTGAGGGATGTCCAGAATTTGAATCTCAAGGACACAGCGGCAGTTCTTGGAATTCCGGAAGGAAGCGTGAAAACGCGGCTTCATCGCGCGAGGTTGCAATTGAGAGACTTTCTAGCGCCAGGCATCGATGGTAGCTGGAGCTCGGGGCAGAATTACCGGAAAGTCAGGGCCTGGTAAAAAGGGAAGGTTGCTATGAGCACCGTTGAAATCAGTTGCGTCGAAGTCTGGCGGGAAATTTCCAATTATCTTGACGGGGAAATTTCGGTCGAACTACGCGAAAGGATGCGCACTCACTTTGAGGTCTGCGACCACTGTACCGCGGTGCTTGATGGGACGCGGAACATCGTACAACTTGTCGGAGATGGGAGGATCTTTCCAATGCCGGATGGATTCAGTGAACGGTTGTACAAGAAGATTCGCGAGCGCCTGTCGCCGTAGGCTGATTCGACGGAACCCGGTCGGGCTGGAACGGATCACGGACATCCTGGTTATCCATGTACATCCATAATTTCCAGTTCCCCTGTGGATTCTTCCGCCAGATATCCACGTAGCGGTCCCGACGATGAATGGGTGCACCTCCGTTCTTGGGCGTGAGCGTCAAATCATGCCACCCATAGTCATAGGCGACATCTCCTTGAATGCGGATCTCGACCACAATCACCGCCAACTTCACCGCAAATTGCTCGAAAAGGCTCTGCAAGCGAATTGCGAGACGATCCAAACCGGTCTTGCCAAAGCCGCTCGGCTGCTCGCTCGAGAAGTTCACGAGGTCCGGATCCGCAATCGCCAGGATCCGCGCCGCGTCGCCAAGATTGAAACCCTCCCGAAATTCGGTCTTGCCAACATTGATCGCATACAAATTGTCCATGTCAACTCCATCTGAATTGGAAGCCGTATTGCATCTCTCGAGGCCTAGGAGTCGTCAGATCAAACCGGCGGCAGGTAGCCTCGGAACAGACTCGATTTCAAGACTAGTCGCCACCAGTGCGGCATTTCGCTTCGCACTTTTTATCGGATGATTACGCGCACGATGTGAAAGTCAACATCCGTACGTGTGATGTGATTGAAATAGTTAGTTCCTTTCAGATTTCAGATGAACAGACCAGCATTCCTACCGGCGGACTGTTTCAGATGCCGGCCGCTTTCGATACGGACTTCGCGAGATGAGACGGTGGGGAAACGAAAAAGATGCGAAAAATCTGCTTGGCCGGCGGGGAGGCGCCCTAAGGTTGCGCGCAGGCAAACCAGAGACGTAAACTTGGCGATCGTGGATCAGCGCCATCTGACGGTGGGCGAATGAGCTTTCTCAGCGAAGTTCGACTCAAAGACAAATTCGGGCCCTTTGTTGAGTTTCAAGCGGGGCTGGGATTCGTCCCGAATCTTGTTCTAGCACAAAGCTTGCTGCCTCGGCTCATCGAGGCCCAGGCGATGCTTGAAAGTGCCGTGCGCTTGCGGGAAGGAGCGATTCCCCGAGTCCAGAAGGAACGAATCCTTCTAATTGTTGCAGCGGAGCGACAAGACACGTATTGCGTAGCCTTGGATAGCAAGATCTTGTCTTCGCTTGGCCTTCTGGAAGTTCAAATCGATAGTCTCTTGGCCGACTACCGGAACGTGGATCTCTCGGGATCTGAGTTAGCCTGTCTGCAATTTTGTCTCAAACTAAGCCACCATGCCCCCTCCGTGTGTTCGGAAGACATTGATGCGTTGCGGGCGTGCGGATTCGGGGACGAATCAATATTCGAAGCCGTCGTCGTAACGGCCTTAGCCGTTTACCGCTGCACGCTGTCGCTGGGGTTGGGCCCGGAGCCGGATTTCGGAGCGCGAAAGCTCCCGTCGACGAGAATCGTTCAGCAACATGGCCCAGCGTCCCACGGCTTGTTGTCCGGCTCTCATGAGGCGGGACAACGAAACGGGCCCTATGTGCGCGCTCCCTACCTGAGCCCCAAGACATTTTCACCTTTTGCCATCGTTCAGAAGAGTCATGGATTCATACCGAACTTTTTCCGCGCTCAGAGTTTACGACCCGACTTGCTCGAAGCGGAGCTAGAAGCAGTGGGCAGGATCCTGCTTCCCGAGGAAGCTCTGACCCGGGTGCAAAAGGAATCCATTTTGCTCGCGGTGTCGGCAGCGAATCTCAACTCCTATTGTGTTGCCATGCATTGCAACCTGTTACGCGGCTTGGGTAAGCCCTCGGAGGAGGGCGACCAGATCGCGGTGGACTATCATGAGGCGAACCTGTCGGTCGCCGACGAGGCGCTGCTTGACTTCGCTGTCAAATTGGGAACGCGCGGTCCGGAGTTTTCTGGTCGGGACGTTGTCAAGCTCCAAGCGCTTGGTTTCACTGAAGAACAGATTTTGGAATGCGTGGTGGTAACCGCTCTCAATAATTTCGCAAACACACTGCAAATGGGGCTCGGAATCGAACCGGATTTTGCGCCTCCTCCGGCCTTTGAAGAAAATAAAGTGCATCTTGCGGACGCAGTCGCCACTCCTATTGGTCGCGAGGGCGGAGTGTATCGCGGCGACGTAATCCAGGACCTAGACGCTGGACTAGTCGCCCAGGCGCAGGATGGGAAGCTGGAGGCCTTCGAAGAGTTGGTTCGCCGTCATACCCAGTTGATTTATCGCACCCTGATGGCGATGTTGGGAAAGCCTCCCGATGCGCAGGACGCCCTGCAGGATACGCTCTTGAACGCGTTCAAGCACATCGGCGGATTTCAGGGGCGGTCGAAGTTTTCCACTTGGCTGGTCAGTATTGCCAGGAATACGGCGCTGCAGCGGTTACGGGCCAGAAAAGACGTAGAGAGCCTGGATGAGCCTGAGCGCGGGGAAGAGGGCGACTTTCGCCCTCGTCAAGTGCGGTCTTGGGCGGACAACCCCGAACAGTTGCATTCTAAATCGGAAATCCAGCAACTCGTTGAGGCGGGGATCTTGGGGCTCCCCGCCAAGTACCGCGTGGTAGTCGTCCTCCGCGATATCGAGCAGCTTTCAACGGACGAAGTTGCCCGGGAGCTGGGCCTAGGCGTGCCTGCTGTGAAGACGCGTCTGCTCAGGGGACGGCTCATGCTGCGAGAGTGGCTTTCGCCTCACTTCACAGCCAGTACCAAGGGAGCAGTAAAATGATCACATGTGAGGAATTCTTCGCGGAGTTCGCCGACTACATGGAGAACCAGGTGTCACCGGAGATCCGCAAGGAACTCAATCTGCACTTGTCCCAGTGCCGCGCTTGCCGAGTACTCTACGATACCAGCCTCAAGACCGTCAAAATCGTAACTGAAAGTGGTTCGTTCGAATTACCTCACAGTGTCTCCGACCCAATCATCGACTGTGTCATGGCGAAGCTGCGAAAAGACCGCAGTTAACACGAGAGCTGGAACCGCTCCAGCAGGCTGCGCTTTGCACCACCTGTCGCAGGCTGAATCGATCGTTGACGAGTGCGACTCCTTCAGCGTTACAAGGTTCACTTCGCAGTGTTCGGCGATGGCTCCGTGGACACTGAAAATCACTGGCTGAGACTCACCCGGCAAATGCGCAATGCGGATGGGCCCCTCCTTCCGTTCAATACGCGACTTGGAGATGTACACGACATCGCTCATGCTCTCCTCCTTTATGGCTTGGTTCGGCTACTTCATCTCTCCATTCCGGGGACTCTCCGGCCAAGAGACGGGAGTGACGGAACGCGCTTGCAAAGCAGGAGCTCTCGCCAAGTAAGCGCGGAACGCCTGCCGTTTGCAATTTGAGTCTAAAGAGTAAGAGCCGAACTGCTCGTTATGGTTCGGAGCAACGTTGGAGCAATCTAAGTATGCCCGAAGGTGATAAGCGCATCCAAAGCGACGACTTAGATTGATATTACCCTAGCTTTGCAAGCAGGGGGTCACCGGTTCGATCCCGGTCACGTCCACCAACTTTTTCTCTGATTGCAAAACACTTACTGAATTCATCTCTTCTCCAACCCCTCGTTTTTCGTGCACTGGAGTGAACCCCTAAAGTGAGACAGTTTCATGATGCACACTTTGCGAAATTGACCCGACCCCCTTTTTGAGACATTTTCTGGGTTGAATTCGAGAGCCTGGTGATGCTCCATGGTCCGGTTTTTCTGGCCTTCGGCGGCCTAAAGTAACTCACTTCAACTCCTCAACACAAACAGCATCTTGGGTGGACTCATTCGTCCTTTCCGCTGCGGAAAGGACGAATGACCGTTGCATCACCGCCTGCGCAAATTCCTGCGGCGTTCGATCGGCCAGTGAGCTGTGTGGGCGCTGCTGATTGTAGTCACGCTTCCATCTCTGAATCTTTGACCGTGCAGCGGCCAGATCGAGGAACACTTCGACGTTCAAGCACTCGTCCCGCAGTCGGCCATTGAAGCTCTCGATATAGCCATTCTCAGCCGGCTTTCCAGACCGAATGAAATCTAGCTTCACGCCGGTCTGATGAGCCCAGTAATCCATTGCCTGACCAGCGAACTCCGAGCCGTTATCTGAAGTGATCGATTGGGGTGCTCCTCGCAGCGCAATCACACGCTCCAACTGTTCGGAAACTTTCTCTCCGGTCTGCGATCGATCGGCATGAGCGCACAAGCATTCGCGCGTGTACTGATCAACCACCGTCAGGATTCTGAACCATCGCCCGTCCACCAGGCGGTCACTCACGAAGTCCATGCTCCACCTTTGGTTCGGATAACTCGCTTCTGCAAGCCTGATCCGTGCATGGGCTACTCTCTTGGCTCTCTTCTTCATCCGTAGCTCCAGCCCTTCTTCTCGGTAGAGTCGGTACACACGCTTCGTGTTCACGTGCCAACCTTCTCGCCGCAACAGGACCGTCAGTCTCCGATAACCGTAGCGGAGTCGCGTCGAAGCTAGATCCCGCAATCGTACTCGCAGTTCCCTCTGAGGATCGCGCCGGCTCTGGTAGCGATTCGTCCAACGCGTAATTCCGATCAGCCCGCAAGCGCGCAATTCATTCAACTGGTACGCCTGTCGTATTTCGCGTACGAGTTCACGGCGCTTGGCGGGCTTCAGTGCTTTTTTGAGAGTACCTCCTGCAGGATGTGCTTATCCAACGTGAGGTCCGCCACGATCCCCTTCAGCTTGCGATTTTCTTCTCGCAGTTGCCTCAGCTCTCGCACCTCGTTCAATCCCAATCCTCCGTATCGACGCCTCCACCTGTAGACCGCCTGCGGCGTTACTCCCATCTCCCGGCAAACCTCGATGACCTTCTTGCCTCCCTCGATCTGCCGTAAGGCATAGACGATTTGCTCCTCCGTGTGTCCCTTCCTCGGCATGGCTCCTCCTCCGTGCCCGTCCAGAGAAGCACACCCACCTCGCCGCTTTCAACTTTCCGACTGTCTCGTTTTTGGGTTTTGGGTCAAAATCGCAAAAACAGGCCGGAAAGGCGCGCGGCGGCGTTTCACAGCACCACGGCGCACATCCCAGACGGCAGTTTATCCGGATATCGAAGGCGCGACTCGGGACTCGAATGCAAGTTTCCAGGCCTTTGTGGGCTTCAAAACCAGAGTGTGATGCACACATTTGTCTCAACTTGGGGTTCACGTCCCAGAATTTTCGGTTAACCCAAGTATCCGCACATGTGTGCTACTTCTGGTCGTCGCCCTTCCGAATAGACGAAGGGAACACCCTGCCTGGTGTGCTCTGACAGGTGTTTGGCAGATGGTCTGGACCCGGTGCGTATGCCTCCCAAGCAGGTGAACCAGCTAGGCTGCTACTGTCCTGCATATCGCTCGAAACGTAACAAAACAAGGGATAAGTCATCGGGCTGATGTCGCTCGGCAGATTCTATGGATGACATCTCAAAGCCGCAGTCGTCCCGTTCCGCTGTGGATATTTCTAGTAATTAAGAGTCGTGGCGTTTGCACGGCACCGTTCCATGAATCTTCATCTTGTACCGGGGCATGCTGCTGCGATCCAGTTACTCGTATACCTCCCATGGCTTAATGGAATGTTCGAAATGTTCCATGTCTACCCTCTTCCGGTTAAATCGAACTCCCTCCAACTTCAAGCGTGCTCGTTGCTCGTGTGCACCGGCGCCGCGCAGTCTTATCTCGCCGCCGGCACCTACGACGCGATGCCACGGCAATTGATCTACAGGATCGGTGCGTAACAGGCGTGCGACGGCACGATGGTACCGTGGATAGCCGGCTGCCGCAGCAACTCCTCCATAGGTACTTACTCTCCCGGGCGGAATGGAAAGGATCATGCGCCGAAACGCAAGGTCACGCTCCTCGTTCGGCCGTAGAGCATCAAGTAATAGCCTCCGTTTAGATCGCTCAACTGAGAGTTGATCCAAGACAAAGCTCTTCGAGAGAGCCCGTTGTTTCGATTTGGATTTCTTGCCCATTTGTCTGTAAACGACAAACACCAAACGGGGCATCACGGAATGATCTTCTATTGGGGGATCGCTTTGCGCGCTGCCTCTTGAAGAGCGCTGATCGTTATGACGTAGGGGTCAGCTCCGAAGCTCACTCGGGCGACGCCTCGCTTTGCGAGTGCACTTATGTTTGCGCCCTGGCTGACCATGATATTGACCGGCAAGGGCGACGCCTTCGTTAGCTCTGCGATCAAAGCCAGGTCGGCCAACCCAGGGACGAATAGGCCATCCGCACCAGCCCCTGCATAGGCTTCAGCCCGCTCAAGCGCCTTTGCAACGAGGGATGCGTTGTGTTCGTCTTGCGATACCTGGATGAAGACGTCGGTTCTTGCGTTTATAAAGAAAGAAACGTTTGTCTCATCAGCCTTTTGGCGAGCATGCCGTATCCGATCAACCTGGTGCTTTGTTTCCCGAAGGGAACCGTTCTCCGGAAAGCTGTCTTCCAGGTTGCAACCGATAGCACCAGCCTTGATGACCAGAGCGATCGTTTGACCCACTTTCCTGGGCGTGTCTCCATAACCGCTCTCCACATCCACTGTCACCGGCAACTCCGTCGCTTCGGTGATCCGGCGAAGGTTATCGATCGCAAAGGTGAGCGGCGTGTGTTCACCGTCCGCATAACCACTCGCCTCTGAAACTGCCCAACTGCTGGTAGCGAGAGCTTTAGCGCCTGTCTCCGCCACGGCCTTGGCACTTCCCGGATCCCAGATGTTAAAGAGCATGAGCGGCTCGCCCGGAACATGCAGCTTGTGAAAGCGCTTGGCCTTTTGTAGTTGGGTCGTCATCTCTTCTCCTAAGTGGTTTGTGAGGAATTTGAACTGTGAATCAGAAGACAGGCCGCCATCGCTTGCGTTCTGCCAGAAGAGGAACGGCAGTGCGGCCTTGTCATTATTCAGTCTGTTTCCAAAACCCGCGCAGTTCACGGTTGAATTCTTCCGGGCGCTCTTCGGGAAAAAAGATTCTTGCGCCTTTAAACTCCACGCGACGTTGTGTTCCCGGAATCGCATCGGCCAACCAGTGAGACCATTTGACATCGAAGTAGATGTCGTCGGTTCCCCAGACGATCAGAGTGGGAGCCTTCAACCGCTTTAACTTCGGTTCAATCGCAACGGTGTGCTTGTTGTCGAAAGCCCCCGACAAAGCGCTCCAGGTCACGGGTACGCTCGTTCGAAGCAAGGAAGGGACGGAGGTAGTTTTCGATCGTTTCATCGGTCACGTTTTCTGGGTGCTCATACGCCGGACCCAACGCATCTGGAGAACGGTATATCGACTTGTCCGAGAGCATCGCTTCGAGCGTGCCGCGCAAACCTCCGGCTTTCACCATCGCAACAAAGGGCTTGAATGCCTCGGGCGGCCAGTTGTCGTGCGTGTCGCAGTTCGTGAGCGTGATAGTTCGAACGCGTTCCGGGTAGAGAGCCGAGAATATCTGCGAGATACCGCCGCCACTATCGTTTCCGACAAGATCCACCTTATCGATGTTCAACGCATCGAGAAATTCGCTGAGCATCTTGGCATTCGCGGTGACCGATACGTTCTGGTCCGGCGCGACTTCCGTGTCGCCGTGCGCAAGTAGGTCGACCGCGATCGTGCGGCGAAGATTGGAGAGTCCCGTCTGTTGGTGACGCCAAAGATGTCCGTTTAGCAAAACGCCGTGCACGAACAGTGCAACCGGACCAGATCCTTGGTCGGAATAGCTGATGCGCCCAGAAGGTGTCGATACACTGCGTTTCACCGATTGTGACTTATTTGCTGTTGCGCGACTGACGGTAAACACGTGAGGAGTTCCTCCAGCCCCAGTTTCGGACTCATCGATTTGGCAGAACTGCCATATTTAGCGCAAAATCTGCCATACTAAAATTACGATATGCCTCCGCGCTCTCCGATCATCGCTTTTCTGGCGGCGTCTCCTTTTGAACTGCTTGATCTGACGGGTCCTGCTGCTGTTTTTGCGTATCCGACACTCAAGGACAAACTTTATTATTCGTTTCGAATCCTATCGACCGCTTCTGGAGATACCGTCAAAAGCATGGGAGGGCTCTCGATTGGCGACACCTCAAGATTTTCCGAGTACGCAGGTCCGATCGACACGTTAATCGTGGTGGGAGGGCTCGGCTCGATTGGATATCAGTCGCCTGAGCTCCTGGAATGGCTTCGAAAGCATGTTTCTCGTATCCGCCGCGTTGCATCTGTTTGCACCGGAGCGTTTATCCTCGCCGCTTCCGGCTTGCTCGATGGCAGACGCGTAGCCACGCACTGGCGGTATGCTGACCTGTTCGCCAGCCGCTTCAGACATCTAAAGGTGGAGCGAGACCCGATTTTCATCAAAGACGGGAAGTTCTACACCACGGCGGGAGTTAGCGCCGGCATCGATCTGGCTCTCGCGCTAGTCGAGGAGGATCTTGGACACTCGGTGGCAGCCACAGTCGCGCGGGAGCTAGTGCTCTTCCTGAGACGTCCCGGCAGCCAAGCGCAATACAGCGCGCTACTCGCTCAACAAGAGGAGGTAGACGACAAGCGCATGCGGGATCTCCCCTCGTGGGCAAGATCGAGTCTTACTCGCAAACTGGATGTGAACACACTGGCAAGAGTCGTAGCCATGAGCCCGCGCACCTTCGCGCGCCAGTTTCAATCGGAGTTTGGCACGACACCAGCCAAGTGGGTCCAATCCCTAAGGGTAGAGGCGGCGCGGCAACACCTGGAAGCCGATCATATGCCCCTTAAGCGGATCGCCGCGCTCACCGGTTTTCGTGACGAGCAGGCTTTGCGCAGGGCCTTTATTCAGCAGATGTCGGTGACTCCGAAAGAATATCGAGAACGCTTTGGTGTCAGAGAGTCGACCGATGTCATCTGAACGCTAGCGAGTCTTCGCGACTAGGTATTAGGCTTTGACCGCCGTTGTAAGAGGGATAATCCGTGTAGCCCTTCGCCTGGAAAGTGTAGAAGGTGTCGCGATCATAAGAAGCGAGTGGAAGTTCTTCCCGGATGCGCCTTGGAAGATCGGGATTCGAAATGAAGTAACGACCAAACGATATTGCGTCGGCATCTCCCTGGTCGATGGCTGCTGCTGCGCTCGCCGGTTCAAAGCCACCGTTGGCGACGATTTTCCCTTTGAAGATCTTTCGTGCCCGCTCGGTGGCCACCGGAGGCTGGTCCTCCTTAATCACGAGAGATCCGCTCATGCGCGGCTCGATGATATGCAGATATGCAGGGCCGAATCGATTCAAACCTTCAGCGACATGGGCATGCAATGCTTCTGGGTCGGAGTCGGACATCGCGTTGAACGTTCCACTTGGAGTGATGCGCACGCCCACGCGGTCATGGGTCCACGCGGAAACCATTGCTTCGACGACCTCAAACAGGAGACGGGCTCGGTTTTCGATCGAACCACCATATTCATCCGTTCGTTTATTGCTGCCGTCCTGAAGAAACTGGTCAATGAGATAGCCGTTCCCCGCATGAACCTCGACCCCATCGAAGCCGGCCGATTTCGCACGTTCGACTGCCTTGCCATAGTCTTCCACCACGCCGGTAATCTCCGACTTCTCAAGAGCGCGATGGGGGGAGGGCTGTATCCAACCACTAGGCGTAGAAATGAGTCGTGATGGGTTTTGCCAGTATTCGGGGTCCACGGAAGCTGAAACCGGCACTGCTCCACCCGTCAGAGACACGTGCGAGAAACGTCCGGGGTGCCACAGTTGCGCGAAGATATGACCGCCCTTCGCATGAACGGCATCGATGATCTTCTTCCATCCGTCGACTTGGGCGTCGGAGTACATACCAGGCGCACCATGCCAACCGCGAGTGGCGATACTAAGTTGTGCCGCCTCGGAAATGATGAGTCCGCCATCCGAGGCGCGTTGGGTGTAGTACTCCAGCATCAGATCGCCAGGGACACCATCTGGTTGCACCGATCGTGAGCGCGTGAGTGGAGCCATCACGACTCGATGTTTCAGACGAGTTGAGCCGAGTTCTACCGGACTGAACAATTGACTGGTCTTTGTTGCATTCATCGCAGATCTCCTTTGTCCTTTGTGGTATCTGAATGTTGTCCAAGAGCACTAGTGTGGCCGACCAACGGGTGTCGGCCGGAATCTTCACTCCACGTCAACTAAGAAGTCTTCAGCTTCGTCAGGTCTCCCAGACCCAGATTCTCGATCACGCCGCGCTGGATTGGAGCAACCGCCTTATTGACGGCATCGGATCCGAACGGCAAGCCGACTACGACGCGATCCGGACGGCTACCTGCAGGCGTGGACACAATTTTGTCGATGGCTGTGGCGACGTCTTGTGGATTTGGCCCATTCTCGCCTTGAAAGAGGGTGACGAAAGTCTTGAGAATCTTGTCTGGAACCTCAGCGACCTCTCCATACGTCTTTCGAAGCTCTTCATCAGCCGACTGCTGCGCGGCAGCGTACATGTTCGTGGGATAAGCGCTTGGCTGGACAAGCACGACATCTACTCCCAACTGGGACAACTCATAGCGATAGCTATCGCTCATTGCCTCTACTGCGTACTTCGAGGCTCCATAGAGCCCGAAGAACGGCAACGTTATCCGGCCAAGGATCGATCCCACATTGATCACGAGGCCTCGGCGCTTCGCTCGGAGTACAGGCAGCGTCGCGCGAAGGACACGCTGGACGCCGAAGACATTAACCTCAAACAGTTGGCGTATTTGCTCGGGCGTGAACGCCTCCGAGATGCCCGCTGACGCCATGCCTGCGTTGTTAACCACGACATCGAGCTCGTTGTTCGATTTCTCGAGAAGCTGCGCGATGGCGCTGTCAACGCTACCCTGATCAGTGACATCGAGCTTGAGAATCTCTATGTTTTTTTCTCTGAGCTCGTCAGCGACCTGCTTCTTTGCAGCGTCAGTTGAACGAAAACCTGCGAATACCTTGTGCCCAGAGTCTTGGAGGGTTTCTGCAGTCAAACGACCGAAGCCACTCGATGCGCCTGTAATCAGAATCGTCTTTCCCATCTTTTTTCGTCCTTTTGGATCTCCACGAATTTAGCCGATGAGCTGCTCATCCAGGCGCAGTATGAACTGCCGCGAAATCGGGAAAATGCCAAATTTGGCGCAAATTCTGCCAGAGTCCAAAGTTGCTGTTCCATAAGCACTACGCACAGCATCTGATAACGCGTAAGGAGTTCAGTTTTGGTGTCTTAGGCTGTGCTGGCAGAAGAGAATTTCATGGACGTGAGTCAAGCATGGGGTGCTGATATGGAAAATAACAACGACCAAATCGCATTCGGTAAGGCCGTTGAAACAGTAGCGGATACACTTCTTAAGTCGCTCGGATCCGACTTTCGTTGGGAACTGGCGTTCCCAGATTTGACCGAAGATATAGTCGCGAGACTTCAAGCCTATGGGAACCAGGAATCGTTTCCTGCAGGCGCAGTGCTGTACACCCACGGCGACCGCAAGATCGATATGTTCGTTGTTCTTGAGGGCGAAGTTGAGATCTACCTTCCTTCAACAGAGGATGACGCCAAAGTCTTTGCCCGCTATCGCAAGCATAACTTCACCGGGGAATTTAACCTCCTTAACTCTCAGGGTGCACTAGTTGAAGCGCGAACTATCGCGCCGAGCACGTTGCTCCGCATATCACGCACACGATTCGAACGATTGATGCGCACGGAGGGAGACATCGCAAATGTGATCGTGGCAGCATGCATCTGGCGTCGGATTGGGATTGTCAAGGCAGCATCAGGCGGGGTGATTCTGCAAGGCAGATCCGGTGACGACCAGATGATGCTTCTTCAGCGTTTCTTCGTACGCAACAACTATCCGCACAGAATCGTAAACGTATCTGCAGAGGACGCCGCAAACGATTGCGGACCGCTGCCGGCAGTCATACTTTCTGACGGGCGGACCATGCGACGCCCGTCCATTCCCGAGCTGGCGGATGAGTTGGGCATCACCGAATTGCCGGATTCCGCAATGACCTGCGATGTAGCTGTCGTCGGAGCAGGTCCTGCAGGTCTCGCGGCTGCGGTCTATGCAGCCTCCGAAGGACTCTGCACGACAGTTATCGAGGGGATGGCGCCTGGGGGGCAAGCAGGTGCGAGTTCAAAGATAGAAAATTATCTGGGATTTCCTGCAGGCATCAGTGGGCAACAACTTGCAACTCGTGCACAGCTACAGGCTTTGAAATTCGGCGTACATTTCGCTATCTCGCGAGAAGTCATAACGGTCGAGCAACTAGATGGCATTCACAGGCTAACGTTGCAGGGCGGTCACCAAATATGTGCGCGCACAGTTGTAGTGGCGTCTGGTGCTCAGTATCGCAAGCTCGGTGTCGAAAATTACCTGAAATACGAAAATCGCGGACTTTATTACGCCGCCACCGCGATGGAGTCGGAGTTATGTCGAGACCATGAGGTTATCATTGTAGGCGGTGGCAACTCCGCTGGGCAGGCATCGTTGTTTCTCTCCGGTATCGCAAAGCATGTGCATCACCTTGTGCGTGGACCATCCTTCGCGGAAACGATGTCGCAGTATCTGATTTCCCGCGTCGAGAACTCGAGCCATATAACCGTCCACACCAAATCTGAAATTGTTGAACTGGATGGAGAGCCGTCCCTTGAGAGAGTGACATGGGCCAACTTGAACACAGGGGAGCGCACAGTAAGGAATATCTCCACCGTCTTCGTGATGGTCGGCGCCGAGCCGAACACCGGTTGGTTATTTGGTACGGTCCGGCTCGACAAGAAAGGCTTCATCCTTACCGGAGGCACAGATGGCTTCGATAAAAGCCCATACGCGACCAGTATGCCGGGCATCTATGCGGTCGGTGATGCGCGCGCAAACTCAGTCAAGCGCGTTGCATCAGCTGTTGGCGAGGGCTCCGTGGTCATATCGTACATTCATCGCTACCTCGCCGATCACAGAAACCAACTTTCGGCTCGACCAAATTCCACTCTGGCCGCGTTCCGATCGGTAGACGCTGCATCTGTAGAAGCGAATGCGTGATCTTTGGATATTGGCGGTTGCAATCCACCCGAAAATCAACTGCAGCACGTAGTGATTTTATGGTGATGGGGTTCAGGCCTGCGGTTCGCGAGTCCATGGAGTGAACCGCAATTTTGAGACAGTGTTTGGTGGCCCCACCGATTTCTGACCGGGCACTGCCCAAAAAGCAGGCGCGTCAGCTGTGCACCGACTGTGCAAAAATGCATCGTTTTCAAAAGATTCGAGTTACCTTTGAGCGAAAAGCAGGTTCCCCGATTTGTTGGAAACGTTAGTAGTTGCTAGTAATTGATGGAGCGGATGGAATCAAGTCCGATGCTTTGCAAGCAGGGGGTCGCAGGTTCGAACCCTGTCACGTCCACCAATGACTTACGGATCCTTGTCATCAGTTCACTCTCCCGAGTGCAGTGACTTTTGTAGTGAGACCCTCATCCACCGCAACCGCAAGCGGCTTCCTTCAAACGGAACTATCGAACGCGCGCAGAGCATCCCGCCACACTTCACGCTTTCCTGACAACGCGCCTCCGATAGATCACTGGCGTGGATCTCATCGGGAATAATACCTCCGACGCGAACTTGCATTTCGGATTCACGCGCCGACCAAGCCGACGCAATAATTGATGCAGGCGAGAAGCGAAGTATAATCCCTGCCATGCCACGACACGACCTCAGCAAACTCTGGGAAGAACACACCGCAGACGAATTCGTCACGCGCGACACCGAAGCCACGCTGGCCACTATGACCGAGGACGCTTACGTCAACCACATCCCCGTCATGACGGGCGGTTACGGCAAGGCCGCCTTGCGCCACTTCTATGCGCACGAGTTCATACCTGTGATGCCACCCGACACTTCACTTACTCCCGTCTCCCGCACTGTCGGCGAAGATCAGCTCGTTGATGAAATGATCTTTTCCTTCACTCACACGCAGGAAATGCCCTGGATGCTGCCCGGAATTCCGCCCACCAATCGCCGCGTCGAAGTGCCTCTGGTAGCTATTGTTCGTTTCCGCGACGGCAAACTCGCCCACGAGCACATCTATTGGGACCAAGCATCCGTCTTGAAACAGCTCGGGCTTTTGAACGACCCGTCGTTGCCCGTCGTTGGCTTGGAAAGTGCCCGCAAAGTCCTCGACCCAAAATTCGAACGGAAATATTAGACAATGCGTAATCTGAAGAGGTCCCGCGTAGAGAGCCGCTTTTCCTTCGATATTCCGAGCTGGCCCATGTGGTCCGTTGGGTCACTGCATGGTGCGAAGGATCTCGTCGGCTGCCGCCATCGCGAAATCTATTTCCTCATCCTTATTGTAGAAGTGTGGCGACATCCTCACCCCGCCGCCCGGCCGCCAGTCAACCAGAATGTCGCGCTTGAGCAACTCGGCGCACACTGCCTTTGCCTTGGGCATATTCACTGCGACTGTGCCGCCGCGGCGCGCCGGATTGCGCGGCGCGTTGACGTGCCAGCCGCGTTGCTCTGCCAGCGAGACGATCCGGGCCGTGAGGCGTTGCGATTTTTCGCGCACCTGAAGCATGTCCAGTTCGCCTAGAATCTTCAGTCCGGGAAGAGCAGCGTACAGAGCCGGAATGTTCGGCGTTCCGTTAATGAACCGATAAGCCCCGTGCGCGTAGCGCGTCGCGCCGGTTTCAAAACCGAAGGGATTCTCGTGCGCGAGCCATCCCGTGAACTTCGGCGCTAGCGCGCGGGCCAAATCCGGGCGTACGTAGAGATAAGCGGCTCCGGGACCGCCGCAGAGCCACTTCATCAGTCCTCCGCAGGCAAAGTCCACGTTGAGCTCTCGCACGTCCACGGGAACGCCAGAGCCGAGCGATTGAAAGGTGTCTAGAATCACGTGCGCACCCACCCTGTGCGCCTTCTCGCAGATCGCCTTGGCATCATTGATATACGAGCTGCGGAAGATCACGTGCGACACCGGAACGAGCAGCGTGGTTTCGTCAATCGCATCGAACAGCCGTTCGGTCGGAACCTCGATCCCATCATCCGTCTTCACCATGTGGACGCGCGCGCCGCACTGCCGCTGCGCTTCCCAGAAATACATAACGGAAGGAAAGTCCAAATCCGTATAAACCACCTTATTGCGCTCGTCGCTGAAATCAAAGCAGGAAGCGACCACTGCCTGGCACTGGGTAACATTGCCGTGGATGGCCACTGAATTCATCGGCGCGTTCATCAGCTCACCGATTTGGTTGCCAATCTCCAGTGGCAGCGTCCACCAGTATTCCTCCCACGCACGCACTCCGCGCGCAGCCCAAACCCCGGCATAGTCGTGGAGTGCGTCAAAGACTCCACGCGGCATCGCACCCAGTGAATTGCTGATGAGATAAGTCGTCTTCTCCAGGATTGGAAACTCCTGGCGATAGCGCAAGAGAGGGTCAGTCATGCCGGCACTTAATTCCGCGAGCGTGTTTTTTTCGCCATGAGATAGAAGATGGTCAAGAGAAACAGATACGGACTTGCACTGACAATGGTAATGCGAGCCTGCGGTGTCCACCACGTGCACAGCACGATCACCACAATTGCCGCGAACGCGACCTTGGATGCCGCTGCTCCGCCGGGAGCGCGCATCGGCAGCGCTGCCACTTGCTCTGGCAACAGCCTTTTGCGCATGGCCACGTGCGAGGCGAGCGCGATGCACCACGCCAGCATTCCGCCGACCAGCGAAGCACCGATGATATACAGGAAAGCATTTTGCGGTGCGACGTACTGCACGACCAGAGCGACCACGATTCCCGACGCCGATAACAGCACGGCGTTGCGCGGCGAGCCCTTTGCCGATAGCTGCGCGAGTCTCGCAGGCGCATATCCAGACTCAGCCAGCGAGTACAGCATGCGCGAAGTCACATACAAGGCGGCGTTCGCACCGGAGAGCGCGGCTGTCAGCACCACGAAGTTCATCACCAGTGAAATGGCCGGCACGTGCGCCACCTCGAACACCGTCACGAAGGGACTCTGCCCCACGCCAACCAGGTTCCACGGCACGACTCCTACGAGTACTGCGGACGCGCATAAGTAAACGAAGGTGAGAACGCTCAACGATATGTAAGTTGCGCGCACGATGTCCGAAGTGGAACGTGCTTCGCCCGAAGAGATGGCCACCATCTCGGTTCCAAGAAAATTGAACAGAACAAACGGGAGCGCCAGCAACGGACCTGCGGCGCCATGCGGCAGGAAACCGCCATCGGTGGTGTAGTGCGCTTGCGCCCTTCCGCCTAGCAACAATCCGGCACCGATCAGAATGAAAGCCGCAATCGCTACGACCTTGATCATCGCGAACCAGTATTCAAAACTGCCGACGGTGTGTACCGCCCCCAAATTAATCATTAGCAAGAGCGTCGCGAATCCCGCAATCCAGGCCGCGGCGGGAATATGTGGAAACCAGTAACGCATGTACGTGGCGGCTGCCACGAGTTCACCGCTGATGGCGATTACCAGTGAAAACCAGTATCCATAACGCGAAATGAAGCCTGCCCAGCGGTTCAGGTACTTATCGGCGTAGACTCCAAACGAGCCGGCGGCTGGATGCAGGCTCGACATCTCGCCCAGTGCCGTCGTCACGGTGAAAGCAATCAACGCGCCCAGGATGTAGGAGAGGATGACTCCCGGCCCGGCAATCTGGACGGCCGCGCCCGATCCCAGCAGAAGACCGGTGCCGATCGAGCCGCCGATCGCGACCATGGCCATTTGTCCTGCGCGGAGCTCGTGGCGAAGTTGGGGGGATTTTTGCTCCATGAAGTTGACGAGAGAAGAGTAGCCCGCCACCGCGCTTCGGCCGCCGCTGCTGTTTCCTTGGATTGATCTCCTTCTCGCTTCAAAAACAGGCGCCATTCTATACCGGTCTTGAAAGTTCGCAACGCGCAATCGGATTAGCCACATCCTCGACAGTTCGAAATATGGGAGCATCTTTGGAGCAACAAGAGGGGTGGCGCTCGGGCGGATTCGTCGTGTTAAGCGCAGCCTGAACAATGACTTGGATTTAATCCCCCCACTCGCTTGCAAGCCGGGTTCACCGGTTCGATCTCGATCATCTTAGCTGGGTTTTTCCAAGACTCAGGGCAGCATGCGGCTTTAATGGCACGAATCCGTCTCATCGACAGACTCGACGATGTGCGAGGAACTGTGCGACTGCCCACAAACACGCGTTTGTGAGCAACAAGAATTGCGACTTTCAGACACCCGAGTCTAAGCACTTACGGGACACTTGGTATTAGGTTTTTGGGCTATACCAGGTGCACCGAGGGACCTAGCAGGAATTCGCCGTTACGCAATCTAAAACGTATGTTTGTGCGGACCCTAGCAGATTCATCTCGCCTTCAATCACGTACTTTTGTGTGATACACAAGAATGTGGTATCCTTACACATAAGAGGTGTAGAAGGGATGCGTACCAACATCGACATCGATGATCGTTTGATGCGACAGGCCATGCGGAGCAGTCGCTCACGGACAAAGCGGGCCGTAGTCGAGGAAGGATTGCGCCTTCTGATTCAAACTCGGGCGCAGGCCACCATTCGGCGGCTTCGCGGCAAGATCCATTGGACTGGAGATCTCCACAAGTCTCGGCTCGCGCGACTTGCCGAGTAGAGATCTATGGTCATCATTGATACCACGGTTTGGATCGACTATCTGCGCGGTCTGCAGAACAACGAGACCGATTACTTTGATCGCGAGCTCGGTCGGCAACGCTTTGGACTGACGGACTTGATTCTCTGCGAGACTCTGCAAGGTGTCGGAGATGAGAATACATTTACACGAGTGCAGCGCGAACTTCGTAAGTTCGAGGTTTTCGAAACGGGTGGCCAGGAGCTGGCCATCGAAGCCGCCAGAAATTTCGGGAAGCTCCGCCGGCGGGGACGCACCGTCCGCAAGACGATCGACTGTTTGATTGCCACGTTTTGCCTCCGTTACGGGCATGCGCTGTTACACCGCGATCGCGACTACGATCATTTCGAAGAATTTCTGGGTCTAACGGTAATTCATCCCTGAAGTTGATCGTAGCAGCACCGGTTCGACAGCTCTTCTGCGAAATCACCTGATGAATCTCTGTATCAATCGCTTTTTGCTCGACAAACGCCAATCGTTTCAGTTTTCACTTTTGTAGGCGACTGTGCACGGACTGTGCACGAATCGAACATCTTCATGCCATTGGGGATAGCGTTGCGCGAGAAGCAGGTTCCCCGATTTGTTGGAAATGTTAATAGTTGGAACTGACGTATAGAGCGGATGGAATCAAGTCCGATGCTTTGCAAGCAGAATATTCGTCAAACTCGTGCAAGCATGGAAGTGTGGGGTTCAGGTCGCCTAACCCATAGACTTCAACGCATCCGCGATCGAGAGCGCCGCATCGGGATATCCCAGCGCCGAGCCAGCCTGACCTACAGTTGTCAGTCCAGTACGTATCGGTAATTCCCCAGTGATGAAGTTGGCGCGACCTGCTGTGCAGCTTGCTTCGGCGTAATAATCAGTGAGTCTCATTCCTTCTGTCGCCAACTTCTCGAGATTTGGCGTGGCGTTCAGCATGATGCCGCCGTGGTATGCGCCCAGGTTGAACCAGCCAATGTGATCGCCCATCATGATCACGAGGATATTGGGCTTCTTTTCTTG
The DNA here is from genome assembly GCA_013287135.1 of Acidobacteriota bacterium. Classification (GTDB taxonomy): domain Bacteria; phylum Acidobacteriota; class Terriglobia; order Acidiferrales; family UBA7541; genus Palsa-295. The sequence goes on from JABDEK010000038.1 coordinate 26,571, forward strand.
TGCTGAAGCCGAAGGCGCTGCCAGGAGCCCTAGAACGACGAAAAACGCAGCCACAACCACACCAATTCTTTCAACACGCCTCATAGAATTTCTCCTGTAGCTGTTTTGTGATTCGAAGTCAGGGGTCGATGCTTTGAGGAATCGCCACTCAAATCCTGTTCGCGCGAAAATGTACTTTCTAAAGGTCTTTAAAGCTATTGACAGTCCAGCCGTTCTGGTGAGGTTGAGATATGGCCGCGTACGGACAGAGCCAAAAATAAGTAGATCCCTCTTCCCTGTCATTTCTGACAATACCGCGATCCTACCCTCTTCACGTAAGGTGTGGTCCTCGTAAAAGGGAGGTCGCTGATGAGACTGACTCACTTCATTCTCCGATTCCGCTTGAAGTCACCCACGAACGAAAAAACATTGGTATCCCGGCACTGCATTTCGGTGAACACGTTGTCGATGGCGGCTTTGACTGCGATGTTTATGTTGGCCGCGCTTCAGACCCGGGCACAGGATGGAGAACTGCAGAAACGCGTGACGGAAATTAAGGAATATCTGGCGCTAAACAAAATGGTCCTGGCCCAATACAGGTGGCAGGAGTCGCAGACAGTGAGCGTAAAGGGAGAAGTTAAGAAGGAAGAACTTTTCCAGGTACAAATGGGGCCAGATGGCCAACCGCAGAAGACGAATCTCAGTCCAGACGAATCTTCTGGAGGCCGCAAACACGGCATCAAACACAGAATCAAGGAGGATTACGAAAACTACGGAAAGGAGGTCGCAGCACTGGCGCAAAGTTATGGACAGCCCGAGCCTGGAAGAGTGCAGCAGCTTTTTGAACAGGGAAGCGTCCTCCTCGGATCTGCCGGAGCGCCCAACGAAGTGAAGCTGGTAATTAACGGCTATAAAAAGCCAGGGGATTCGGTCACGATTGTTTTTAACAAAACGCAGAAGACGATCCAGAGTCTGCACATTGCGACCTACTTGAACGATCCGCAGGACGCAGTCACCATCTCCGAGCAGTACGCCCAGTTGCCCAATGGCCCCAACCATGTTGCGAGCACCATCGTTGACGGGGTCAGTAGACAGCTCACCGTTCAAATGCAGAATTCCAATTATCAGAAAATGTGACGACGCGCGAAAAAGAAGGGATTGCGGATTTCGCGAATCGTATTGAGTGTCTATCCCGGTGATTTCGAAGAAGTCGCTCAGGCTAACGAATAGAATCGATTGTGGTCGATTCGTGGCGCACAGCAAGCGCACCAGACGCGCGGCCTACCAGCAGTTCAAAGCAGCGCACGATCCCTTTAACCAAAATAAATGACACAAGAATCGCTATTGCAAACGCACTGAGTAAGGCGCAGAAGATGAGAAATGCGGCGAGCAACTCACGTACAAGATAGAGTCGCGTTCCTGCGACTCCGATCAGTGTAATGAGGACAACTGCAATGAGAATTCCCCGTGATCGCTTCCGGCTCATATCAACTTAATCCTTCTATCCGTACGTAAGGAAGACTTCACCCACCTCATCTGTGGACTCTACCAAGGCACCGTGCAGGGTTGCTCGGCGCGGTGGAACAAAAGCCCGCGCTATTGTTGCGCCGGTGTCCAACTGGGATCGGGATCGAATTCAGTCATTGCGGCGGCTGTTTGGGTTGTGGCGCTACCCAGATCCTTCTGAAGCAGGACGCCATCCTGATTGATGATGAATGTCATCACGCCAGAGTTGCGGTATTCAGCGGGATAAGCAACGAAAGCGAATCCGACTGTCATCTTTCCATTTACCACGTAGTCTTTCGCGCCGCCGGGTGCGTGACTGCCTTGGCGCGTGAGCATATGAAAGTAGTAGCCATGGAAAGGCACGTGTGAATCCGGCTTGACGCTATAACCTTCGTTGGTGGCGAAGGCCGCCAACGGACCAAGCGGGCTTTTGGCCTGACCTTCCGGCGAATCCCAATACAAACCGTTCTGTTTGCCTGTGTCACTGATGAACTTCACAGCGTATTGCTGCGTGCTTCCGTCACCGAGACGCTGTGAGTAGTACTGAGACTGAGCGTCAGCCAGCGCCATACAAACGTCTATGACCGCCAGTTCATTTCGGCCGATACGGCGGGCCAGAATTTCTTCTCTGCCCTCAGCCACGTCAAAGTACCACTGTCCTGCTGTATTTTTTTTCAGGGGGATCGGGAAGGGAAAATTGTCCGCTCCGATCAGCAGGACCTGCGATTCGTCAGGCATCTTGCGCCATCGGTGCATCACGTCGTAGGCGGCTATAAATTTGTCGTCGGTATTCTTATCCTGCACGGGATCGCCGGAAAGAATGATGTCTTTTGAGTCCGGACCAAACACTGCGATTATTGTATTTGCATCGCCTGATCTTGCCGCGTTAAACAGATCATTCCCTGCGTCATCGGGTGAAGCAAATACTCGGTACGAAGGCTTGGCGGACTTGTTGCATCCGACAAACAGAATGAGTATCTCCAGAAGAATGAGACGACTCATAATGACGGTTGTGCGTGTTGCTGGCGACATAGCAATCCTCCAAAACTTTGACCCTAAAGGCTTCATCAATACACCAGAGCTAAGTTCGTTCGCAGTTAGGCTGGCGTTGGAATCACCGGCGACCGCCACGACCCATGCTTGACGAACCGCGGGAACTGGACGCTCTGGAGTTCCACCCGCCGCCTCCACTATTCATGGCCGATGACCCACCGCTCTTTTCCTGCCCGCCCCAACCGCTGGAACTGGATTTGTTATAGCTGGACGGGCTGCCGCTCTTCTGGTCCCAACCGCTGCCGGTATTGCTGTAGGTTTTGCCGTTTGCCGCGGCGTACTTGTTGCCGTTTGCGGTTTCGCCCACGGCCGCGCTGTTGCCGTTCTTGCCCGTCGCGCCATAAGCCGAGGCGCCGCTCGAGCTATGCATCTGCCCAGTGGTTCCGTTAGCGTTGGTTTGGTGCTGGCTGTTTACGGTCGTGCCATTTTTCGAAGCTGTCGAGGCCCCATAGCTGCCATACGCATTGGACCCTTGCACAGTCGAGGCAGAGGCCCCGGTCCTCGGGTTGTACGCTTGACCCGCACTTACGCTGCCGTAGCCGTTTGAGACACTGCCGCCACGCGCGTAAGTCCCCGTGGATGGATTGTAGCCATTGCTATAGTGTGCGGATCCATTGGGGCCGTACGCGGATCCGCTGGAGCCGTAGTATCCGCCATGCCACGCGTTGTTTCCGTAGTAGGCTCCGCCGTGATAAACCACGGCAGTGGTTCCATGCCAGCCACAATTCCAGCTCGAATATCCCCAGGCGTAAGAGCCGCCAGCCATCATGGCCCCGACGGCAACGCCAACTCCAAACGCCACCACCGCGGTCGCTGCAACGGGAGGCGCGACGTATGCAGGAGTGACGTAGGGATAGCCATAAACCACTGCCGGGTTGTACATGGGAACGTAAACCACCTGCGGGTTCACGGGTTGAATTACGATCACCTGCGGTGACTGTTGCACCACCGTGAGTTGTTGCCCTGATTTCAAGTTGCCGGCAGCCAATGCTTTCGCACGTAAGACCTGTACCGCCACCATCACGTCGGCAGCCTGCGTGTGATAGGCCTCTCCCAGCGACGAAGTCCAAGCAAGGTTCTTCGCCAGGTTGTCGAGCACGGAGGGAAATTGCGTGAGAGCCTTCACGCTGGGATCCCACGGTTGCGTATCAACCGCCTGCATTAGAAGTGGTCCAGTAACGGAGCTGTACTGTTGGAGCCAGTTGGAAGCGGCAGCAACCTGGTCTGGAAAGGTCGCAGCCCCAAGGATCTGGGCTACCAGGGAATCCGGGTAGAGCGCGATGGGCGCTACCAGTTGTTGCAACTCCTGAGCAGACAGCGGCGCGCCTTGTCCGGAATACCCCGATTGACCAGTTTGAGCTCGAGCCCCCAAGGGTAAAGCGCCAACGATAAGTAAAACGGATAACGTCGTTGACAAAAACCGTTTCATGAAGCTCTTGATCATTTTCTTCTCTCCATCGAACCGACCTGGTCCGGTGCAGTCCGCCCCTGCAGCTCTTCCGAAGGTCGTTCTACTCAGAACAAACGCCACCACAGGAACGTTAAAGGTCCGAAAAGTGCCGGGTCAGGTGTCGTCCCAGGCCTTAACGTTCAATACTCAGCGACCATACGATCACCGATGCGTGAAGTTAATTGTCAATATTGACAGTCACAGAAGATTTTTTGGGCGAATGTGCAGTATTGGCGTGGAAACGGTGCAGGCGTCTTGGTTTTGAGAATTAGTGCCTTGTAAGCTCAATAACATCGAAATTGTAAGTTCTAACAATACAAGCCTCTGACCAAAATATCTAAGATCGGGGGCATCGACGAATGCGTGCGACTTTCATATGGAGACTCGTATAGGAGGGAGACGAAATGCGACGAATCGAACACGTAATTCCGAATATTCGCAGGGCTATTGTCTGTAGTTTGCTGTTGATTGGGCTCATTACGCTGAGAAGCAAACCCGTTTTCGCACAGAAAGCGGAAACGATAGAAGCCCAAGCGATGGGCACGGGGACCCAGCTCGGGCAGAATATCGGCATAACGCTCATTATCCAGGATTTCTCCACCATGGCGGAGAGACAGACTCTCGTGGACGCGTTCCAGAAGGGACAGAATCAGGGCTTGGTCAACGCGCTTAAGAAGATGAGAGCCGTTGGTCGCATCTCAATCACCGGTACCCTCGGCTATGACGTGAGCTATATCCGATTGATCACGACTCCAACTGGGAGAAAGATCCGTTTCATCACCAACAGGCAGATTAGTTTCGCCGAAGTTTGGACCGATTCGCCATCTCAGGCTTTTGACTTGAGTGGGGGCGAAATCGATATAAACGATCAAGATAAGAACAAGAGCACAGGTGTCTTGTTTCCTGCGGCACAACTCGTAATTGACAAGCAAGGCCAGTTGCAAATCGATCTTACTCAAAACTCGTGGAAGCTTGTGGACGTGCTCGATTGGAAAGGAACACCGGGCGTAAATTAGCATTTAGAGTCGGATTGAGAGCATTCGGATTGAATCTCGCGTTTTAGAACACACAATTGCTACTGGTGATCTGTTAGGTCTTAACCGATGCCGAGCACCTCGGGCTCCGGCTACTATTTCTTCCCCGATGAATCGGCCGACTCATCAATTTGCGATAAGCTTGGACTTACAAATTGCTTCCCTGAGAGAACAGTTTCTATACCTTCTAACAGTCCTGATTCTGCATCCGACTTAAGTACGTAGCCACGTCCGCCAGCGCTGAAGGCCGCTTGCACCACATCAGGATCACGCGCGTCACTCACAAAAAGTATCTGGGATCCAGGTGAAGCTATCCGGATTCGCCGAGCAGCCTCTATGCCACTCAGCTTCGGAAGGCAGAGATCCAGAAGAATCAAATCTGGTTGTAACTCCATTGCTTTCTGCACGGCCTCTGAGCCATCTGACGCCATGCCAATTATGCGGAAGCCAGGGACTTTCTGGAGTCTGTTGGCGAGAAACTGCCGCCAGGGTTCAAAATCATCTACAACCAGAATTTGGACGAGTGACATCTGCAATACCTCTGCCTGCACGACCCTCATAAACTAAGGTCTCCGTCAGGAAATTTGTCCGACCATGACCAAGAACTTACATGCTTCGAGCGATTCAGTCGTTGCGTTCGCGCAATGTTGAACTTGCTTAAGAGCAATTAGGGAAGGAGCCGAGGCGGGGAAAAAGCGTGGCATTTGCCGTCATACTACGTGCAGGAAAAGCCGCTCACTTGCGCGGAGCACGACCTTTCCGCGATGTTTCACAATGGCACGGTTTCTTTGCCACTCGCTCAACAACCGGCTTGCGGTAAAAAGAGTGATGTTTGCGGCACTGGCAAGCTCTTCGTTTGTGACATCGAACTCAACGCCACCGTGGACTCTTTGACCAATAACTTCGGACAGGCAGATCAAGATGTGAGCCAGTCTTTGGCGAGCTGTTTGACCTGTCAGAGCGGCGTGGGTAGCAACATACCAACTCAAATAATCCGCCGAGATCAATAATGCATTTTCGAGTAGCCTGGGATACCGCGCTGCCATTCGTTGGATCGTGGCACCGTGCCACTCTATTACCGAGCTATCTCTCACCGCCTCCGTACTCACCAAATACTGAGAAGGTTTGGACAAAAGCGCCGCACTTCCGAATGTCTCTCCGGGCGTGAGCCAATAAAGAAGATTCTTTTGGCCCTCTTGGGTGGTGAAGGAGTACCTGGCACGGCCCTTTGTTAGCAGATAAAAATAGCCGGCCGGGTCGCCCTGATCTGTGATCACAGAATTGGCGGGGAAGCGCCGCTCTACACCCGCCGCCAGGATGATCTCGATTTCGGGGCGAGTTAGTCCATCCAGAAATCGTGATCTCGCACCTACGCATCCACTAGAAATCCCGATAGCAGGCATATCTGGTTCTCCGTAAAAAGAATCCGAATTTCGACTGCCCCAGTGGTCGCAGGTTCGCTTTCGGATCCGGGATGGTCACTGTTGCGTTAGGGTATCTTGTTTGCCATGTACCTGGGACTTGTCAAAAGTGACAGCCGTCTTCTGAAGAGAGGCATCGCTTCTAACCACGCTTCAGTTAGAATTGGCCGGTCCGACAGATCGGGAAACGGCGTATTCAGAAATAATCCACATGATAAACAAACGTCAGTGAGTCGGATTACGGACAAGTCAAATTTTCCGGTAAGACATCATGCGCCCTCGGTGCGCACCACCAGGGCATGAAAATAATCAGTTATCAAAGATCGATGCCAGCGGCGTACGAGCCGGTCTACCCGATGGGTATGCGGGTGCGGCAACTTTCGTTAAAATTTGAGGAAACCGAAAATCAGGCCCTCACTGCTCATAATACCTGTTCGCGACCCCGTAGCACCCAACCCCACTGGCAGTATTACCAATAGGCGCGGGAGAGCCCACGGCATAGCATGGAGTGTGGATCAAAACTACTCTACCGGGCAAACCATCTCGCGCTACCGTGTCCTGGAGGAGCTGGGAAGCGGTGGAATGGGTGTAGTCTACAAAGCCCAGGACAATGAACTTGGGCGTCTTGTCGCTTTGAAGTTTCTGCCTGAGAGCGCGGCCCGGGACCCCATTGCCCTAGAACGTTTTCGTCGCGAAGCACGCGGTGCCTCTGCGCTCAATCACCCCAACATCTGCACCATCTACGAAATTGGGAACCACGAAGGCCGTGCGTTCATCGCTATGGAGTACCTGGATGGCGTGACCCTGAAATACTGGATAGCCGCAGGCACCATGGATACGGCACGTATTGTTTCGATTGCCATCGAGGTCGCCGAAGCCCTAGATGCTGCTCACAGCGAAGGCATCATTCATCGTGATATCAAACCCGCCAACATTTTCGTCACGACACGCGGGCGCGTCAAGATTCTCGACTTCGGCCTCGCGAAAAGTATGCGCGCAGAGACCGTCGCCACCCAGATCGCGGCGCAGCCAACGCAGGCTCTGGCCTATACCGCCGCAGAACATCTCACCAGTCCGGGCACGGCTCTGGGAACCGTGGCCTACATGTCTCCGGAGCAGGTTCGGGCTGAAGAGTTAGACGGTCGCACGGATCTGTTCTCTTTCGGTATCGTTCTCTACGAACTGGCCACGGGGAGGCTTCCCTTTCAAGGAGCTAGTTCGGGTCTCATCGCGGAAGCTATACTCAACCGCAACCCGGTGGCTCCCATGCGAGTAAATCCCATCGTCCCCCTGGCGCTCCAAGAGGTGATTATCAGAGCCTTGGAGAAGGACAGCAACCTGCGTTATCAGAACGCGGGGGACATTCGGTCTGAGCTCAAACGGATAAAGCGAGACATCGGATCGGGCGGAAGGGCCGCGGAGGAAGAAACAGAACCAGCCGCGTTATCAATTACAAGTCGTTTATCGTCGAGCGGGAAGCGCATGGCGCCGACTTCCGCTTCGCAAAGAACTACTCTTCGCGCATCGCGAGTCTCGAAGAACATTGACTCACTGGCGGTCTTGCCATTCGAAAATGCGAGTGGCGACCCCGAGCGCGAATACCTCAGTGACGGGATCACGGGGAGCCTGATTAATGTGTTGGCGACGATACCGAAGCTGCGAGTAATCGCGCAGAGCACGGTATCTCGGTATAAAGGCCGGGAAATTGACCCTCAAGCCATCGGTCGCGAGCTGAATGTGCGTGCAGTACTCACTGGAAAAATAGTGCAAGGTCGTGGCTCTTTGCGCATAGGGAGCGAATTGGTCGATGTTGCCACGGGCTCTCGACTATGGGGCGAACTATACGATCGAAAGCCCGGCGACATCTTCGTGATCCAAGACGAAATTTCGACGGAGATATCGGGAAAATTGTTGTTACAGCTGACACGGGCTGAAAAGAAGCGACTAACAAAACATCACACGGAGAATGCAGAAGCGTACCGTCTGTACCTAAAAGGCCGTCATTACTGGAACATGTGGACCGAAGAAGGGTTCTACAAGGCGATTGAATACTTTCAACATGCGGTCGAAAAAGACTCCAGGTACGCCCTCGCCTACGCTGGTTTGGCCGATTCCTACGTGCTGCTGGGATGGAACAGTTATCTGCCGCCGAAGCAAGCATTCCCTAAAGGAATGGCTGCGGCGATCACGGCCCTGGGGATCGACATGGAACTGGCTGAGGCCCGTACGTCTTTGGCGGCGCTGTTGTGGCTTCACGATTGGCGGTGGGAAGAGGCTCAGACAGAATTCAAACATAGCCTCGAACGATCTCCCACATACGCAACTGCCAACCACTGGTACGCCGAGTATTTGATGACCATGGGAAAACACGCAGAAGCTTTGGCTGTGATGAAGACTAGCCAGGATTCCGATCCATTGTCACTGATTATCAACGTCGCAGCGGGATGGCAATTGTACTGTGCCCGCCGATACGATGAAGCCATCGAACAACTCCGCCGAACTGTTGAATTGGATCCGAACTACCCCGTCACATACTGGATCCTCGGCCTTTTGTTAAGGAAAACGGGTCGTTGCGGACTGGCCATCACCGAGGGTGAGAAAGCGGTGAAACTGTCGGGCGGCAGTCCTCTGATGCGCGCGGCACTGGCGCACACCTTTGCGACGGCTGGTAGGACCGAGGAAGCACTTCAGATGCTCGATGATTTGACCAAACTAGCAAAGCGAAAGTATGTCGCGGCACATTTCTTCGCTGGAATTCACATCGGTTTGGGAGAAAACGGCCGCGCGATTGATTACTTGGAGAAATCTTACGAAGAGCACTCTCACTGGCTTATCTATCTCCACATAGATCCAAGCATGGACGCTTTGCGGGATGACTCACGATTCGAAAACTTGTTGCAGCGTGTCGGCCTTCCCGCACTAACGTCCGCGAACCCGGCCTGAAGCAAGTCTGGGCGGCGTACGCAAAGTTGCGGTATCCGTCAGCAGCAGAAATGCTCCTTCCACCTCGCTCACTGTTCAATTGGTGCAAACGGCAGCAAGTGCCCAAGAACAGTTAACACGCTTCCGTCTGTTTACCTGCTTTATGACTTCTAGCGTATAAAATTGGACATCTCGTACAGCAAATAAAAGGGAAATGCTGAAATTTCGGGAAGTGAGGTCCATCGCCCCACGCCTCCGACCCTCGCCGCAGTGCATAGCAATTTGAGAAATAGTATTGAGATAGTTGTTTATTACAGGCAATCCGGTATGCCGAACGAGCGCAAAAATTGCTAGGCTTACCGAAATGTCCAGAAAACGTATCCTTATTGCAGACGACAATCCCGCTATACGGGCGGCCCTTTGCCGGATGTTCGCCGAACATCCGAGCTTGGAGGTGTGTGGCGAGGCTGTGGATGGCCAGGATGCTGTGGACAAAGCTGCTGCCCTTCGACCGGAATTAATTATCTTAGATCTCGATATGCCAATGATGAACGGACTGCAGGCCGCGAAAGAAATCTCCAAAATCCTGCCGAATGTACCCATTATTCTTCTTACGTTGCACGCCCGGGCTTTCAGCCATTACGGAATAGAACATCCCTGCATCTCAAGGATTGTCCCCAAGGGCGAAGTACACACGCTCGTAGCACATGCCGAGGATCTAGTACAAGCCGCTTAACCATCAGATTGACCTCGTATAACAAAAGAAAGATTGGCGATGCACAACGCTTAGTGGACAGTAACTTTCACCTTAGCGACTGAGCGGCCGTATTCGTTGGTTGAGTTCAGCTCGCAGGTTGTAGTCGCCGATGGAAAGCCTTCGTCGCGCCGCAGAGCGCACCAGCGCTTCGACCGCATGAAAACTCGATTGGCGAAGGATTTGACCGATCAGCAGAGCCCAGAGCAGAGCCTGCCGAAATCTGGGGCTGTCGCCGACCGTCTCCCGGAGCCTCGAGATAGGGCCGCAGTCGAAGACGCCGCGTCACATAGTGGAACAGATGACGTGGGGTCGGTCCCCTCATTTCTTCTTTTTCTTCTGCTTCTTCTCTTGCTTCCGTGCCAGAACGAAGAGTTGCGCGTTGGCCGCCAGCACTTCGCGGACGGCATCTTGAAACTCACGCCCGGCCTCAACCCGGCGCCGTACCTGCTCGACCCATTCCTTAGGGATGTGCTGGACCTGCTTTTTCCCCTGGACCATAAAGGTCAGCGACCACACCGGATGGCCGCGGTCCTCGGCGCAATGACAGGTCGGCTTGCCGAAGCGCAGATGGGTGAGGGAGAGGGATCCCGGGAGAGCATCCTCGGGGATGTGGAAACGGCGCACGAGTTGGAACGTGCGCTGACGCAGCTGAGAAGCGCGCGGGCCTTGGGCTTCCTGGCTCATCTTACTGTATACAT